>CAZGKY010000059.1:0-12133 GCA_964525625.1 uncultured Atribacterota bacterium
AAAATACAGATATATCCAATGAGAAAATAACCAGCTTACCATTATTAGGGGTTGGTATTCTTATGGTAAACAATGTTATTGGCTAGGAGATATAGCCTTTCAGAAAACTCGCTCTTTGAAAACTAAATATTCGGAAGAAAAGATTTAACAAAACGAATCTTATCTTTGTTTCCAGTTCTGGCAGCAGCTAAGCCAACCAGCAGAATAGTGATATGGGCAATAGATAGGAAAATCCTTTCCCCTTCTTTTGTTGCGGGCAATATAAGGTTTGGCTTTCAGATCCCGGATGACAAAGGAAAGTACTTGGGCCGAATCAAGTGCTGAATCAGCAATGACTGCACCAATGTGAAAACCAAACTTATCGCTGACTTTTCTAAGCTGAGGGATGATTACTTGACTGTCTACCACCTTGGCCGGTCTGGTTTCTTCTATAATTGGTAATTCAGACAAAGCGTCACAGAGAACAAAATTCCGATAACCCCAGAAATAGCGGATCTTTTTCTGAAATGGTTTGGGGAAATGGATCATGACACCCAGTCGGCTTTCTGGATCTCCCTTCGGCCTGCTGTTTTTCTTGAAAAACGATCTTTTATCGAAGTCTTCAGGTTATTCTCTTTCACCTTGACTGGAATGTTGGTTGAATCAAAGGAAAGATACTTTCCCCTGATTTCACTCGATAAAATGAGATTACCGACCAGAGCATTTCTCACCTCTTGCAAAATATCATTATCCGTATCAGCTAAAAAGGCCGAGAAATTCTCTACCTGAGGTAACCTTAGAGGATGAAAGCCGAAGACTATCGCTAGATCAGGATAATCTCTTAATTGCCTTGCCAGATCAGAAAAATAGGAGATATTTTTCATGTTTTTGTAAATGAGTGCTTTTAACATAGCTGCATAGCCCACAGGAGGTCTGCCGGTGTTGGCATATAATCTCTCAAGGGCTGAGGTATCCAAAAAAGAAAATAGAATTTCGTATTTCTCTAATGGTTTCAGATTAAAAACTGTTTCTGCCTTAAAAAGCGATTTTTGGTGAACCTTAAATCGACTCATATCTTACCTCCTACTTTTCTGAAAAGGTACTTTGAATAAACCTACCATAGCATAAGTTAAAGTCCAGATGGAGGTGAGGATAAGATAAGATGCGACAATGTTTTGCGAATAATAGAAAAGAGGGTTTCAGAAAACACATCAAGATAAAAAATTCACCTCCAGACCTCTAAAAAGAATAAAAAAATGAGGCAAAATAGAGAAGAACCCTCTTAAAACCCTTATCCAATAAGGGTTTTAAAGCTGGAGGTGAAAAATAAAAACATATACTCTGGAAAGCCTTTAATAATAAGGGTTTCAGAGTTTTCTGAAAGCGTGTATTTTTATAAATAATGAGGAGGTATAATCTTGACAGATTATGTTATGGCTTTAGATCAAGGAACAACTAGCTCAAGGACCATTATTTTTGATGAGAATGCTAATATTGTAAGCCAAGCAAATATAGAATTAAAGCAGATTTATCCTAAAGTTGGATGGGTAGAACATGATCCTAAAGAAATTTTATCTTCCCAGATAGAAACAGCGAAGATAGCTCTTTAAAAAGCTAATCTTAAAGCTTCTGATATTTCAGCAATTGGTATTACCAATCAAAGAGAAACTACCATTTTATGGGATAGAGAAACTGGTCAACCTATTTGTAATGGTATTGTTTGGCAATGCAGAAGAACTGCACCAATTTGTGAAAAAATTAAAGAAGAAGGTTTAAGCCAATTGATCTATAATAAAACTGGATTGGTTTTAGATGCTTACTTTTCTGCAACAAAAATAAAATGGATATTAGATCAATTTGAAGGATTAAGAAAAAAAGCTAAAGATGGGAAAATACTATTTGGGAATGTTGATACTTGGCTTATTTGGAATTTAACCAAAGGGGAAAAGCATGTTACAGATTTTTCTAATGCATAGCGTACTATGCTTTTTAATATACATACATTAAAATGGGATAATGATTTACTTAGCACTTTTGATATTCCAAGAGAAATATTACCAGAAGTTTTACCTTCAAGTTATATTTATGCTAAAACTGCCAAAGAGATATTTGGAAATGAGATAATTATTTCTGGAGATGCTGGAGATCAAAATGCAGCTCTTTTTGGACAAGCTTGCTATGAACTTGGAATGTTAAAAAATACCTATGGGACTGGTGGTTTTATGCTAATGAATACAGGGGGGAAACCTGTTTTATCTTCTAAAGGATTGCTAACAACAATTGCATGGAAAGTAGGTAATGATTTAGAGTATGCTTTAGAAGGAAGTATTTTTATATCAGGAGCAGTGATACAATGGCTAAGAGATGAGTTAGGCTTGATTAAATCAGCAGCTGAAAGTTCAATTTATGCGTCTAAAGTTAATGATACTAATGGAGTGTATTTAGTTCCAGCTTTTGTGGGATTAGGCGTTCCATATTGGGATATGTATGCACTTGGAGCAATTTTTGGTTTAACACGTGGAACTAAGAAGGAACATATTATAAGAGCTGCTAAGGAAGCAATAGCTTATCAAAGTAGAGATGTAATTGAAGCGATGCAAAGTGATTCAGGAATAATTGTAAAAGAAATTAAAGTTGATGGAGGAGCAACACGAGATAATTTTTTAATGCAGTTTCAAGCAGATATTTTAGGTATTCCTGTAGTTAGACCAAAAATTATTGAGACAACTGCTTTAGGTGCAGCTTATTTAGCAGGAATAGCAGTAGGCTTGTGGAAAAATAAGACAGAAATAATCAGGAAATGGAAATTAGATCAAAAATTCATTCCTTCAATGAGTCAGAATAAAAGAGATAGTTTATATAGAGGTTGGTTAAAAGCAGTTAAAAGAACACTGAATTGGGAAAATGATAGTAGTAATTCTAAATAAGAATTGAAAAAGTGTTGTATTAGACATTACCTATTTTTAAATAATCTTTTATAATAGGCTAAGATAGTTTAGGTAGGCAACAAAAAGAGATGGTAAATTGCACAGCTAAGAAAAAGAAATATTTAGGCAATAATTATGGCTTAAAAGAGTTTGAGCTATACCTTTGTTTGTATAAAATAATTTAAACAAGATTATAAGATGAAGCAATAAAAGAAATTGAAAATTTCAAGATAATATCAGAGTTGAATCCCCGAAAAAGATATTTTCTTATTTTTAGTTATATAATATAATCATATAACAGTAGGGAAAGTTTGAGTGGGAAGGTAAAGTTATATGATTAAGAATAGGAAGATCTGCCTTTCAGCCTTATTAATTGCCCTGGGTACTCTTACCAGTCATATTATTTTTATTCCAGTAGGAGTATCCAAATGTTTCCCGGTCCAGCACTTAATTAATGTTTTATCAGCAGTAGTATTAGGTCCTGGATATGCTCTCTGGAATGCCTTTGCCATATCTACTCTGAGAAATATTTTGGGCACAGGTACTCCTCTGGCTTTTCCAGGTAGTATGATAGGAGCCTTTCTGGCCGGTTATGTCTACCAGAAGACCAATAATACTCTATATGCGGTATGTGGTGAATTACTGGGGACAGGATTTTTGGGAGCCTTACTGGCTTATCCTATCACTAAATACTTTATTGGAAAAGAAGCTGCCTTATTCTTCTTTGTCATTCCTTTTCTGTTAAGTTCCTTAGGTGGTAGTATAGTAGCCTATTTTTTCTTGAAAAAGTTAAGAACAGCCGAATTTTTTCAGGAATGGTTTAAAAATGATAATAAGCAAAAATAGCCAATCGCAAAGCATCTCTATAGCTATATAGTTAATTTTTTTAGTAATCAGGAGAGATATAGTTATAATGGTAAGATTAAGCAAAGTGGAACAGATTAAATCCTGGAATTTATATTTAGTTACTGAAGAGGAATTGTCTGCTGGTCGAAAGACCATAGAGATAGTGCAGGAAGCTATTGCTGGCGGGGTAGAGGTGATACAGCTAAGAGAGAAGAATTTACCGCTCATTGAGCGTTATCATCTGGGAAGGGAATTAAGAAAAATTACTCTAGATTATAATGTTTCTTTTCTGGTCAATGATCGGGTGGATCTGGCTCTGGCTTTGGATGCCGATGGAGTACATTTGGGACAGGAAGATTTGCCTTTATCAGAAGCCAGAAAAATAATGGGATGGGAGAAAATAATTGGTATTTCGGTAAGTAATATTACTGAGGCTAAATTAGCTGAACAGGGAGGAGCAGATTATCTGGGAGTGGGTTCAGTATATCCTACTACTTCTAAGAAGGTGGAAGATATTCGTAGCCATCTAGGTCCAGAAGGTATCAGGAAAATTAGAGCAGAATGCCATTTGCCTTTGGTGGCTATCGGGGGATTAAATCGAGATAATTGTATTCCAGTCATAAGGTCTGGTGCTGATGCTATTGCTGTAATTACTGCCTTAACAAAAGTCAGCAATGTGCAGGAAGAGGCAAGTAAGTTTAAGAAAGTTATTGTAAGAACAAAAGAGCAGGTTAAGTCAAAATGAAAGATATCATAAAAACAATAAGAACAGAACGACCATTAATTCATCATATTACCAATATGGTAACTATCAGTGATTGTGCCCGTATTACCCGCTATTGGGGTGCCTTGCCTATTATGGCCTATGATTTTGAGGAGATTAGTGAAGTGGTAGATTCTGCTTCTGCCCTGGTGATAAATATTGGCACCTTACGGAAGGATTTGGTTGAAGTAATCTTATTAGCAGGGCTTAGAGCCAATCAAAAAAATATTCCGATAATATTAGACCCAGTAGGAGTAGGGGCTACTATTTTTCGTAGCGAGACTGTAGCAGCAATATTAGATAAAATAAGGATTACTGTGCTTAGGGGTAATCCAGCTGAAATAATTAATATCGCTGGCCAAAAAGGAAAGATAAAAGGAGTGGAATCAGTAGGAGAGTATCAACAAATTGAGCAAACCAGCCAAAATATAGCACAGAGGTATGGTTGTATTGTAGTTGCTTCAGGAAGAGAGGATATAATAACTGATGGCCAACAGATTTATAAGGTGAGCAATGGGCATCCTCTACTTTCCCTCGTGGTAGGAACGGGGTGTATGCTCAGCAGCACTATCGCTGTTTTTTGTAGTGTTCAGAAAGATTATCTGGGAGCAACTCTGGAGGCAACTGCTGCTTTTGGACTGGCAGCAGAACTAGCTGCCCATCAGAAGGAAGATAGTCCGGAAAGTTTCCGGGTAAAATTTATGGATACTATCTTCTTGCTGGATGATCAAAAATTAAAGGAAGGAAAGAGAATAAAAAGTATAACTAAATAATTTTTGTTGCAATTTAATTTAAGAAAGGCTTATGGTATGCGCATTTTAGTGACCAATGATGATGGGATTGAGGATAGAGGTTTACAGGAATTAGTGAAAGCGATTTCTGGTAAATATGAAGTATATGTTGTAGCACCGGATAAAAGATATACCGGCTACAGCGGAGCAGTATCCTTTTTTCAATTGCTTTCTGTAGCAGAATACCCTCTTAATTTGGGAGAGAAGAGGTCTTTTAGGGTGGAGGGAACTCCTGCTGATTGTATCATTATGGCTCTTGATGAACTGATCGGAGCGGTCGATTTGGTTATTTCCGGGATTAATGATGAACCCAATCTGGGTGATGATATCCGTTTATCAGCTAATTTAGGGGCATGTCGTGAAGCCTCTTTTGCTGACGTTTCTGCTATTGCTTTATCTCTTGATTATGGCGCGGATACCAAATATTACCAAACAGTAACCAATTTTTTACCTGTTTTTTTAGGTAAATGGCACACTATGAACATCCCCAAAGAGGTTTACTTAAATATTAATTTTCCTAATCTACCCCCTGACCAAATAAAAGGGGTATTATTTGTTCCTGCAGGAAGGTGCCGTTACCGGGATAGAGTTCATTTGCTGAATGAAAAACCACAGCTTACTTATCAGATTTACGGGACTAAAATTGAAGAAGAAGAGGTGGATACCGATTCCTGGGCGGTCAAAAATCATTATATTGCTATTACCCCTCTGCATAGAGACCAAACTGATAAAAGAGTATTATCCCGCTTAAAAAGAAATAGAAGTTATTGCCTATAAAAAGTTATTATGCTATACTGGAAAACGGAGAGATGACCGAGTGGTCGAAGGTGGTTGCCTGCTAAGCAATTGAGCGGATTATAAATCCGCTCCGAGGGTTCGAATCCCTCTCTCTCCGCCATTTTTTTAATTAATTTCTTTTTGTAATATCTTTTTTAAAGAAGAGGATTCCCTTGACACAACATCCAGAGCAGGATTTATTAAAGGAAATTATTGTTCGTCATAATTTTCAATATGGAGATTTGGGCATAGTATTAGTATTGCATGGTGAATTGTACCATCGAGAATACCAGTTCAATCACGAATTTGAAGGCTATGTGGCAGCAGGTTTAGCGGAATTTGCTCAGGTATATCAGGAAGGGAAGAGTAGATTGTGGATAGCAGAAATAAAAGGAAAAGCTATTGGCTCATTGGCAATTATCGCAAGACCACAACAGCAAGCTCAACTGCGCTGGTTTTTAATTCATCCTGACTATCGGGGAATTGGATTAGGGAAGTTGATGGTGAAAAGTGCCATTAAATTTTGTCGAGAGGCTGGTTACCAGAGTATTTTTCTCTGGACTTTAGAAAATTTGATTACTGCGCGGATTATCTATGAAAAATATGGATTTGTTTTACAAGAGGAGAAAGAACATTTTCTGTGGGGTCATAATGTAATAGAACAATATTATGTTTTGCATCTGAACTAATAATAGACAGTATGAAATTTTATATTAATCAGGAGGAATAGCGTATATGGCAAAAAGACTGTACCGTTCTAAAAAGGATTGTATTATTGGAGGTGTTTGTGGTGGAATTGCCGAATATTTTGAGATAGATCCCACTTTAGTTCGCCTTTTAGCGGTATTGGTTATTTTTTTGGGAGGCGCTGGAGTGATTGCTTATATTATTGCCTGGATAATCATTCCACAAAATCCAGAACAATTAGCTGAGCAGGAGAAGGATATTTCCCGGTCGGATGATGGCAAGAGAGATAATAGAAATGTCTGGGGAGGAATAATACTTATTTTATTAGGACTATTCTTTTTAGCCAGAAGTTTCTTTCCTCGTTTTGTTCCTATTAGATTTTGGCCCATTATCCTGGTTATAGTGGGTATTGCCTTAATAATTCAATCGCTTTCCCGGAAAGAATAATCTATTTTTTATTGTTGCACTATACCTTATTTTTCCCACTCAATTTTTCATTACAATCATAATATTCCTAAGAATCATAAGAATAAGAGATGTATAATATAATTATTATTTTATTAATTTTTTTAAGATGAGCATCATCTTTGATAAGATATTTAATTACCTAATTTGGTAAGGAGAACAAGATGAAATTTCCAACCACAAAAACCAAGATCGTTTGTACTTTAGGTCCCACATCTCATAACAAAAAGATTATTAAACAGATGGTTTTAGCTGGTATGAATATAGCTCGCCTTAATTTAGCCCATGATAATATAGATTATCACCGAGAAACATTGCGCTATATCCAGGAAGTAGAAAAAGAATTGACAATTGTCATACCAGTAATGATGGATATTCCAGGACCTAAGATCAGAATTGGAAAGATCGAAAATGGACCCCTTATTTTAAAGAAAGGGCAAATAATTAAGCTGACTACCCGCAATATGGTAGGTAATGAATCTGTGCTTCCTGTTATATATAAAGATTTAATTAAGGTGGTCAAGATAGGAAGTTTAATTTATCTCTATGATGGATTTATTCAATTGCGAGTTACCAAAATTGCTCAGGAAGAAGATGAGATAAGCTGTCGGGTTTTGGTTGGTGGTAAAATTGATTCCCATAAAGGATTAAATCTACCCAAAACCAGGTTATTTCTGGATCCGATAAGTGAAACAGATTTAAAACTAATAGCCCTGGGGTTGGAAGAAGGTGTAAGAATTTTTGGTATTTCCTTTGTAGAGAAAGCGGATGATATAATAAAGGTAAAAGAATTTGCCCGGAAGATGGGTAAAGAGATTTACACAGTTGCCAAAATCGAACGGGAAGAGGCGGTTAAAAATATTTGCGAGATACTTTCAGTGACTGATGCTATTATGGTAGCTAGAGGAGACCTGGGGGTGCAAGTGGACATTGCAGATATACCGATTATCCAAAAAAACCTTATTGCCCAGGCTAATAGAATGGGTAGACCGGTAATAACAGCTACTCAGATGCTGGTTTCCATGACTGATAATATTCGTCCTACTCGCTCCGAAGTTACTGATGTGGCTAATGCAATTCTTGATGGTACTGATGCTACTATGCTCTCAGAGGAGACTGCTGTTGGCAAATATCCGATAGAGGCCATCAAAATGATGAGCAATATTGCCCAAGCTACCGAAAAAAAATTTCGCACTATTCATCATCGTTCTGCCTTGTGTACAGATTTACGTTCTTCTTTTCAGGCAGAGAAACCATCTGTGGAGGAAGTTATTTCCTTACACACCATGGAAAGCAGTCAGATGTTCCGGGCAAAATATATATTAACACCTACCGAGAGTGGAAATACTGCTCGGAGAATTTCCCGGCTAAAACCTTATTGCTGGATTCTGGCTTTTACAGCTGAGCCAGAAGTAGCCCATTTTTTAACCTTTTCTTATGGGGTAATACCTTTTGTGATTCCTAAAGGAGAATTTGATTGGTCTAAAAATATTATGGATTTTCTAAAAGAGAAGAAATTAGTGCAAAAAGGAGAATATATAATTTTAACTGAGGGTTACCTGAGGAAAAAAGTGGGAGGGACTGATTCTCTTAGAATTATTCAGATAGATTGAAGTTGTAGTTAATTTTGATATTATTTTATTAACTGCTAAAATATTATAAAATGTTCAACTAGCAAAGAGAATATCTTCTTAATAATAATTGCCAGAGTAGAAAGTAAAGGGGAAAGTTGAATAATTATCAGCCCACAAAAAAAGTAAATAAAGGGAAGATAATAGCTATCCGCGGTAGTGTGGTGGATATCCAATTTTTACAAAAACTTCCTGAAGTGCATAATTTATTGCAGTGTGCTAAGGTATATATAGAAACTATCCTTCATCTGGACGAAAAAACAGTAAGAGGCATAGCATTAAACTCTACTCAAGGATTACGAAGAGGGGATGAGGTTATCGATTATGGCACTTCACTCACTGTTCCTACCGGGGAAAAGCTGCTGGGCAGAATTTTCAATATATTTGGTGAAACTATTGATGAAGGAGAGCAGATAGATGTCCCTCTATCTCAAAGGCGGGCTATTTATAAAAAATCGGTTCCTTTAGCAGAACGTTCTACCAAAATTGGTATTTTTGAAACGGGAATTAAGGCTATTGATGTTCTGGCACCACTGGAAAGAGGCGAGAAAGCAGGGCTTTTTGGAGGGGCAGGAGTTGGTAAAACAGTTCTTATTATGGAGATGATTCATAATATGGCTGTTGGTTATCAGGGTGTGAGCCTCTTTTGTGGTATAGGAGAGCGTTCCCGGGAAGGTGAGGAGTTGTATCGAGAGATGAAAGAAGCAGGCGTTCTGGATAGGGCAGTGATGATTTTCGCCCAGATGAATGAACAACCTGGTGCCCGATTTAGGGTGGGTCATGCTGCTCTTACTATGGCTGAATACTTCCGTGATGAGGAGAAACAGGATGTTCTGTTATTGATTGATAATATATTCCGTTTTGTTCAGGCTGGTTCAGAGGTATCAGGTCTTTTAGGAGAATTACCCTCTCGTGTGGGTTATCAACCCACCCTGGCTAGTGAAATTGCTGATCTGGAAGAGCGTATTAGTAGTTCAACAAGTGGTTCTATTACCTCTATTCAGGCAGTTTATGTTCCTGCTGATGATTTTACTGATCCGGCTGCTACCCATACTTTTAGCCATCTTTCTGCTTCTATTGTCCTTTCCCGACAGAGAGCAAGTCAGGGATTATATCCAGCAATAGATCCACTTAAATCAAATTCCAGCATTCTTACTCCCACAGTGGTAGGTGAAAGGCATTATCAGATTACTCGTCAGATAAAACAGACCCTTTCCGAATATGAAGAATTAAAAGATATTATTGCTATGTTAGGACTGGAAGAGTTATCTAGAGAGGATCAAAATATCGTAAATAGAGCAAGAAGACTGGAAAGATTCTTAACACAGCCATTTGTTACTACAGAACAGTTTACCGGTAATGAAGGACGAAGAGTATCTCTATCAGAGGCCTTAGAAGGGTGTGAACGAATTCTAAATGATGAGTTTCATGATTATCCAGAAAGTTCTTTATATATGATAGGTAATATCAATGAGGTAAAGAAAAAATGAATTTAACAATTCTCCTACCGGAGAAGACCTGCTGGCAGGGTAGAGTAAAAAAGATAGTGGGAGAAGCAAATAATGGTTTCTTTTGTTTATTACCGGCACATATTGATTTTGTAACTATTATGGTACCGGGTATTTTTTATGCTGTTACTGAGGAGGATCGGGAAATTTATCTGGCTATTAATGAGGGAATTTTACTGAAAACTGGTTCAGAGGTTACCCTGTCTACCCGAAATGCTGTTAGGGGGGAAAGTTTAGGTAGTTTAAAAAAACAGGTGGAAGAAGATTTTAGAAAGATTAACCAGCAGGAAAAAGGAGCTCGCAATGCCTTGCAAAAATTAGAAGCTGATTTTGTCAGGAGGTTTTTAGACTTAGAAGCACATGGCTAAAAAAGGTACTATGTCAGAAGCCAACAAAGAAGAACAGTTTCTACATGAGATTGACAGTAAAGAAAAAAGAAGAATAAAAGCCCAGAGTAAAAAAAACCGGACTATTTGGATGGGATTTGGTCTATTTGGTATCATTGGTTGGTCTGTAATGATTCCCACCATCATAGGTATTGTTATTGGCTTATGGGCTGATAAAAAATGGCCTGGTCCGATATCCTGGACTCTGACCTTTCTTTTTCTAGGAATTGCACTGGGTTGCTTAAATGCCTGGTATTGGGTAGAGAAGGAAAGAAAGGTAATTGAAAGAGAAAGAGAAGAATAGAAAGAGGGATTAATTATTATTAATCAAGTTTTTTATATTATTTTAGGATGTATCTGTGGCATATTTTATTTTGGTGGTCTATGGCTAACCTTGCGTTATATGAGCCAGGTAAGATATCCCATTATAATCACTTTACTTAGTTATGTTTTGAGAACCGCTGTAATTTTTTTAATCATATTTTATATTGCTCGTTCGGGTAAATGGTCCTCAATATTAGTCTGGTTAATAGGTTTTATCTTAACCAGAATTTTATTATCTCGTTTATTGAGAGGGGACTATAAAGATAAAAATACTACTATATTAAATAAGAATAATAAGAAGTGAATAAGGAGTAAGATATGGAGATTACCCCTGATAATATAATATACTGGCAGTGGAAGGGTATCAATTTAAATGCTACTATTGTTTTTACCTGGTTGGTAATACTGGTACTCTTAGTAGTGAGCTGGCTGGCTACCAGAAAATTGACTGTAGGTGCCAGGATGAGTCGCTGGCAAAATTTTTTGGAGGTCATTATTGGCTATATTCGCAGTCAGATAGGAGAAATCACCAGACAAAATCCTGATCCATATATCCCCTTTTTAGGTTCTCTCTTTCTTTTTATTTCAGTAGCCAATCTGTTGGCCATAGTTCCTGGCTATTATCCACCTACCGGTTCTTTGTCTACCACAACTGCTCTGGCGGTATGTGTTTTTTTTGCTATTCCTATTTACGGAATGGCCAAAGTTGGTGTTAAGAGTTATTTAAAACAATATCTGGAACCCTCTGTTTTGATGCTCCCTTTTAATGTCATTGGAGAATTTACCAGAACTCTGGCTTTAGCTGTGCGGTTGTTTGGTAACATAATGAGTGGAACTTTGATTGCCGGGATTCTGTTGATCGTAGCACCTCTGGTTTTACCTATTATTATGCAGATATTAGGTTTGTTGATCGGACAAATACAGGCCTATATATTTACTGTTTTAGCGACCGTATATATTGCTTCAGCAACTCAGGCTGAAAATGAATTAAAAAAGAAAAAAGTAAAGGAAGGAAGTGAAAATAATGAGTAGTGTTGATATGATTGCCG
>CAZGKY010000060.1:0-11802 GCA_964525625.1 uncultured Atribacterota bacterium
CACCACCACCCTACCCTACACTCTTTCCCTACACGACGCTCTTCCGATCTAGCCATAAATAATAGGTTTCCCACTACCCAGATATTCAAATATTTTTGAAGGTATAGCTCCTTCAAAGACTGGGAGCTTCCTTAATTGTAAAAATAAGATATCAGTTAATTCATAAATTTCCTTGACCTTTTCTCTGGGCAGAGGGGGAATAAATATTACATTTTTTTCAACATGATTATCTTTGGAGAGTTTTAGAATTTTTTTCTTTTCTAAACCATCTCCCACAAATAAAAAAACTATGTTTTTATCAATATATTTTTTTGCTGCCTCTATCAATATCTCTAATCTTTGAGAAATACCTATATTACCTATATAGCTTATTATAAAACTATTCTCAGGCAAATTATATTTTTTTCTTATTTCCTTTTTTATTTCCTTAATAGAATTATCTAAAACAAAATCTTTGTCTAAACCATTAGTAAATACTTTAATCTTATTTTCGCTGATTCCTTTTTTAATTATCTTATTTTTTATGTCTTGAGTAACAGAAATAATTAAATCAGCTCGTTGATATAAAGTTTTTTCAATATATTTAAGTAATCTAATAATTAATTTATTTTTGAATATTGCTAATTCTATCAAGGTATCTGGCCATAAATCCCTCACTTCCAATACAAACTTTTCTTTCTTTAACATACACACTATTAAAGCAGCTACTGCAGCAGTAATTGGTGGTGAAGTGGCTAGAATTAAGTTATTTTCTAAAGTATTAAATTTAATTTTTAAAGAACAGAGAAAAGAATTGAACATAAATGTAAGATAATTTAAAGGTCTTCTCAAAAAAGTATCATTTTTTTTGCCACCTTTAATTCTAAAAACCTCTAAATTTGTATGTTTTTCATATTCTTTAAACTTAATATTTTCTTGTATATCATATCTATGAGGTCTCGATGTTATAATACTAACATGGTGTTCCCTCTTGATTAATGCTTCTACTAAAGCCTCAATCCTAAAAGATTGAGCTCCAAGATCAGGCGGGTAATGCTGGGTAAATATTAATATTTTCATTAATTCTCATTCCCTTGAAATATTTTCACCGTGACAGCTTGCTATACAATTCAATTAACTTTTGACTTTCAATTTCCCAATTGTATTGTTTTTCAACTAATTCTCTTCCTTTTCTTCCTAATTCTACTGCTTTATCTTTGTTCTCTAAAAGAAATAATATCTGTTGAGCAATACTTTTGGGATTATAAGGGTCGGCAAATAAAGCTAATCTTCCAAATATTTCTTTCCAGTAAGGAAAATCAGACATAACAACCGGCAACGAACAAGCCATATATTCATATGTCTTCACTGGTAAGCTTGTTAAATAATTTTTTACCGGGAATAGTATGGAAATACCAATATCCACTGATTTCATGAAAGAATATGCTTCTTCCAATGGCTTAAAACCAAAATATTTTGTTTTATTCCACCCCAAGAGTGCTTCACATTCTTCTTTATATTGTTTACTTTCCCAGTTTCCCAATAACCAGAGCTCTATTTGTTGACTAATGTATTCCATTGCTTGGATTATTTCTTTTATTCCTCTAATCCTGGTAAGTCCACCAGCGTAAATAAGAATAGATTTTCTTTTATTGTGATTAACATTAGAAACACTATTAATTACATTTAATACCGGAAAATTTCTTAGAATGACTGTTTTTTTATTTGGAAAACGCTTTGAAATATTTTCAGTAGCCACAACTATATTAGTAAAAAAAATCACACTAAATCTTTCTAAGATGTTCATTAAAAAAGAGGTTAATACTCTTATCCCTTTATTTCCTATCCACTCTTTATTCAATATCTGTTTAGGCACATCTTCATGCACATCATAGATTACTTTCTTACCGTATAATTTTAATAAAATTCCAAAAAATATAAATTCGGGATCATGGAAATGGTATATATCGGCATTTTGTTTTAAAGCTAATTTATAAGCCTTCCATCCTAAAAATAATATTCTCGAAAATCTATTTTTAGGTTTAGGTAAAGCAATAATTCTTATACCATCCACTACCTCATTTTTACTATGCTGAGCAATTAAGACAACTTCATACCCCGCCTTTACTAAAGTTTTAGCTTCTTTATGAAATATTCTGGTATCAAAAGGTTGGTGTACTGTAGTGATCATACAGACTTTACCTGGCATTGTTTAACACCTCTTGATAAACTTTGATTGTTTTTTCGGCATTCTTTTCCCAGGTATAATTTTCTAAAACCAACTTTCTTGCTCTTGCACCAATTTCTCTTGCCTTATCTGGATTACTTAACAAATAGTCCATTGCTTCAGCAAGGCTATCAACATCCTTCGGATTAACCAGCATACCAGTTTTTCCATTCTCTACAAAATCCTCAATCCCCTCACCCCTACATCCAATCACCGGTTTACCACAAGCCATAGCTTCAATATATACTACACCAAAGGCTTCATTCCAACTGGGCAAAGAGAATATATCTGCTCTTGACATTTGCTTTATAACTTCATCATGTGTTAACATACCTAAAAATTCTACCTTATCATAAATACCCAATTCCCTTGATAATTCTTGTAATTTCTTTTTTTCTATTCCATCACCGACAATAAGATATTTTAAATTTGGATATTTATTTTTCAGTTTACTAAAAGCTACTAAATTTAAATCAATGCCCTTCCTTTCAATTAAATATGATACACTTAGCAGAATAATGTTTTTATTATTTGTATCTAAATGATACTCCTTCGTGCTATAAATTTTATTTATTGGTATTCCATTTCCAATAACAACTGTATTGTCACCAAATTCAATATTATTCTTGGCAATTTTTTTTAATTCATTGCTAACCAATATTATTTTTTTAGCTTGTTTAAATACTTTTTTAAGGGCTATCAAGCATTTAATATTCTTGTTTGCTGTAATATACAAATCCTGCCCGTGAATAGTAACAATAAAAGGAACATTAAAATCTTCTGCCAGTTTCATAGCTGCATAACCGTCAGGCAAGGCACTATGGGCATGGATCAAATCAAATTTAAAATCAATATATATCTTAGAGACTATTTTTTTAATGCCCTTATACATTCTCTCTCCGGATGATTCAAAAAGGTAAGCTTTGGGAAAAGTCAAATACCTGGGGTACCATACAGGTATGCCTTCCCAATCTTTATATTTTGGAATCTTGCTATACCTTTTCCATTTGTTACTTATTATATTAATCGGGAAAGGCGTCCAGGGAACTGCTGATATTACCCTGATCTCTATTCCCTTTTCCTGTAAAGCTTTTGCCTGTTCATGAACAAAAATTCCCGCTACTTCATTATAAGTTGATGGATACATATGAGAAATAACTAATATTTTCATAATAACTCTACTTTTTCTTTCCTATGAAAATAATTTATAAAACTCAAAGTAAAGGCAAATAATAGCCATTGAGGATTAAAGGCCATGATTGAACTTGAACTAACACTGGCAAAGAAAAAACCTAACATTGAAATCAGAAGAGTTTCACATATCTTTTTATCCACTTTTGAATGAATGCTTCGATAAATTTTCCACAATCTTTTTATTATTCCTATATAAAAAAATATATATCCTAAAAATATAATTAGGCCATAGTTAACCAATATCTCTAGCCACCAATTATGCGGATTTATTATTCCAGAAGTATAATATTTGGAATAATTAGCTATATAGTATTCGGCATTACCTGCACCTATCCCAAAACCAGCGCTAGAATATAAAAAATATAAACAATTCTTAAGTAAGTTGACTCTAATACCTATGGAACCTTCCCTTAATCTTAGTTGAATCATCAAAGAATTTAGTTCTGCCATTATTTTATTATAAACTTGGTAAGCACTTTCCAAGGGAAAAATAACTGAAAAAATAATTATTATTGTTGTTAAGCCAATCAAAAATTTTGCCTTTTTATTAATATTCATCAAAAATATAAAAATAAATAGTATCTCAAATAACACAGCAACAATATTTGCCCTTGAACCTGTAGAAATAATTAAATAAAAAGCAGAAATAAAACAACATATACTTAAAAAATAAAGATACTTTTTTTTAGAATATCTAAATAGAGTTAAACTAAAAGGGATACCTAGAGCAAGAAAGATCGCATAATCATTAGGATTAAAAAATACTCCGGTTGGAATATGCATAAGATAAGGTCTTACTTCGGAATATAAGCTAGAAACTGGTAAATGAATTCCAGTTAGGTGTTCCCAAAAACCAATTACAATTAAAAGACAAAACACAAATAACCAAATGTGATATAAATTAATTAAATCTTTTTCTGTAAAAAAATAGTATGTGGCAAAAAATATTACTAAAATTCCCATCAGTAAAAAAATTATATCTCTTATTGCATCACCCTTAGAGATAGCCCAAGCTAATGAAATGGTAGAATATCCTAACCAAAAAAATAAAAAATAAATATAGTTTTTTATACTATTCTGATGTAAAGCAATTGTTCCTTTAAACATGCTTTTAAAACAAAACAGTAGTAACACCAATAACAGAAAAAACCTGTAAGGGAAAAGAGTAAAAAAACCAATTTGCATTGGGAAAAGTGCTGCCCCGAAGAAGCCAGTTAACATTGCAAGAAAAAACATATTTTTTTCTAAAGAATTTATATTAATTGAAGGATAGTTAAAAATTTCTATTATTGTGCTCCTTTCATATTTATATATTTTTTAATTATTAACTTAAAAAATTCCAATATATTAAGGAAAATAAATATATTTGTATATTTTTAAAAAAAATTGTATTTATTTTCCTTTAAAAGACCTTTTTTTAGTTTGAATTCACCTTAGAGTAGTTAATAGCTCTATTTAAATACCACAAAATTTAAAATTAGAAATATCCTATTTTTAATTATCATCAATAAATATTAAGGCAAAAATTATATCTATCGATCGATACAATATCTTCTCATAATACTAAAACAAGATTATACCAAAAGGAATACTTAAAGATAAAAATGTTGCATAATCATTTGTATTATGGAATAATCCTGTGGGTCTGAATATCAACCAAGACCTTATTTTATTGTAATATTTTGATGCTGGAAATTGTAATAACAAATTCATAAAACATTGGATATAGCCATTAAGATATTAGTTTATTGAAAATTTTTGAAAATTTCTTTGCCATTTCTCTATGAGAATATTTACTTATCTTTGAATATATTCCTCTATATTCAACTTCTCCTTTTTCACAGTATTCCATATACAAATTTAATAAAATATTCTTTGCAATTTTTTCATTATACAAATGAAAACCTGCTTTTGTTTCCATTAACAATTTTGAAATAACAGTATTGTTTCTTCCCCCAAAAGCAATAATTGGTCTCTGAGCAGCTAAATATTCAAATACTTTCCCAGTATAAATGCCTCTCTCTCTTGGATCATCCCAATTTAGAAGAAGTAATAATTGAGACTCTCTCTGCTTTTCTAAAATAACCTCTCTATTTACATACCCCTCCTGAAAAATAATGTTTTCTAATTTAAATTGTTTAATCTCTTTATCTAACCAAAATTGTTTTTCCCCATAAAACACAATTTTTATCTTCTCTTCATTTACTTTATTCTCATCAATAAGTTCCCGGATTATTTTAAAAAGCATTGAGGGATCTCGTTTGCCAAGATATAATCGTCCTGTATAAATTATTAGAAAATCCTTACTTTTCTCTTTAAAGAATATTTCATCTTCATCATAACCATTAGTTATTACATAGATTTTCTTCTTCACATGTAATTCTTTTAATTTTCTTGCTAAGGGTTTCGATACTGTTACTAGACAATCAGAATATTTCAAGGTATTTTTTTCTAATCTTTTTTCAAAATACTGTCTTACTTTGCCATATTGGTAATAATGATTCTGAGTCCATAGATCTCTTAAATCAGCTACCCAGGGTATCTTGTATCTCTCTTTCATAAATTTAGCAATTAGATGAGAAGTATAAGGACCTGATGAACTAAAAATAATATCAAAATTATTATTTTTTAAAAGGTTTTCCCCTGCAGCAACAGCATACTTAAACCATAATTTTTGTTCGTCTGGAAAGCAAGTCAATTCTTTTATCTTATTTATTATCTTCCCCGTAAAAGATTGTTTACCTTCTCTTATTTGAATTGGTATACCTAATTGTTCTTGAAATCCTTTATCTTTATTAAAACCTATTTTTTTCTTTATTATTTCTGAAATATCACCAGGATATTCTGTCTCAATAATATTGTACTCTTTTGGAGTGCAAGTTAACTTAGCTGTTAAAACTGTAGGTTCCCATCCATATTCTGGTAGATATTTTAGAAGTCCTTTTATTCTCATTGAAGCAATCCCTTTACGGGGTGGACAGTAATATGAAATTATTAAAACTTTTTTCATTATAAATACAATGTCCCAAAATAACTTCAGTAAATTCTCTGAATTTTTTTATTTTTGATAAAATTACTATTTTTTATTAAATATCTTTATTCAATTTATTAATAAAGTAAAAAATTACATTAGTAAAAGTACCGGTTATTTTAATTATTTTCTCACATATATTAAATTCATATCTTCTTTGTCAAGCTGTTTAATAGAGAAATTAAAAGATTTTTATATAAAATTACATCTGATTTTTGAATAAATATAGTCTGTGCTATAGTATTACCAGATATTTTACAATAAATTAATAGACTTCCTATTAAGGTAATACTATAAGAAATAGTTGTTGCCCAAGCAGCTCCGACAATGCCAAATTTGGGAATCCAAAGAATATTTAGACCTAAATTTACAGCTACTGTTAGTGTATTAAGATAGGTATTCAATATGGGGCGACCTCGACCCGCGATATCATTTCCTAAAATTCTACTACAACTCACCGCCACAGTCCCTATTAACAATATCTGTAACGGCTGAACTGCAGGAAGATAAGCTTCAGAAAAAAGAAAGATTACCATCCATCGACTTATAAAGAAAATTAACGCAGATCCCAGTGCTGTAACAAGTAATATACTACGACTGACTATTGGAGTAAATTCCTTCAGCACCCTTTCATCTCTTTCTGAAGAAACTTTAGTAAAAAGGATGATACTTGCTGATTGAGAAATTAACCAAAGCTTCTCCACAATTGCCACTGATATAGAATAATAGCCCACAGCTAAAGGATTCATAAAAAAATTAATTAAAAGCATATCCAAGCGCAAATGCAAGAAAGATAAAATATTACTTAGGTGTGCCTGTATTCCATAGTTAGAGGTATCTCTAATATAACCTTTTTCAATTTTAAGAGATATATTACCAATAAGTCGCTTAATCCAGATAAAAAGTAAAATATTAACCAAGAAATAAGCTAATATATTAGACAAGAGAACTCCGAAAATAGTTACTTTAAATATTACCAGGCAAATAACAATTAAAATTAAAAATAAAATGGTATGAATAAGTGAGGCCAAATTATATTTTTCAAAACACTTTAAACCTAAAAGTATACTTTCCAAATAGCCAAATAAAAGGATAAAAGGAATTAAAATCAAGGAGAAAAAAAGATAATAAGAAGAAATACCTGAGAAAAAGAATTTTCTAAAGAAAATAATGATTATTAATCCAACCAGAATAGAAAAGATACTAATGATTAAACTCATTATTATATTATTGCCAAAAATCTTTTCATAAGAATATTTTCCCTTCCCGATATAATAGACTGTTGCTGGACCAATGCCTATATTAGTAAAGTTTACAATTAAAGTAGGAAGTAAGATTACTAAAGAATAAATTCCTTTGCCATTTGGACCCAGATTTCGAGCAATGACTATACTGGTTACCAAACCTATAATGAGATTTAAAATTCTAACCAAAAATGTAATGGTAGTATTTTTAGTAAATTCACCCATTTTGTTATTTTTTTACCTTTTTATATGTTAATCTTAATTGATCAATTGTGTGTAAAGTTTATCAATTTCTTTAATTACAACTGACCAGTCATATTTCTCCTTTACTTTATAATACGCTACAGTCCCAATTTCAGGGTGTTCCCAAGCAATAATAGCTTTTTTAAAGAGACTTTCTATATTGTCAGGCTCAAATAAAAACCCGTCAATTCCGTTGGTTATAATTTCTTTAGGTCCAGCATTATTTGCTGCCACGACCGTCTTCTTGCATCCCATAGCCTCCACTATAGAGATACCAAATGTTTCATTTTTAGCAGGAAGAATAAAGACTCTGCAAGCAGAAAAGGCATCAAGTATCTCCTGATGAGAGAGTGGACCTAAACAGATTACATTTTTTGGTAAATCTTGATTTAGATATTTTGTAAGGTTTTCTTTGGTTATTCCATTTCCTGCCATAACAAATTTTCTTTCAGGAATCATCTTAGCTAATTCTACAAAAAGTTCTGGTCTTTTGTATTTTCTTATATCTCCTGGAAATATATAAAAATCTTCATTAATGCTATATTTTTTTCGGAAACA
This sequence comes from uncultured Atribacterota bacterium, assembly GCA_964525625.1. GTDB lineage: Bacteria > Atribacterota > Phoenicimicrobiia > Phoenicimicrobiales > Stramentimicrobiaceae > Stramentimicrobium. The sequence goes on from CAZGKY010000060.1 coordinate 8,477, forward strand.
AAGAGGATCAGCATTTTCGCATGCCTTTATATTAACACCATTAGGAATATAAAGTGAATTAATGCCCATTTCGTACAATTTTTTTTGCTGCCATTTTGCTACCGAAATGACAACATTTGAATTTTGGCAGGATTCAAGCATCAATTGATTTAAATGTTTCTTTGCTTCCCACTCTGTAGTAGTATAACAATCTTCTTCTAAATAAATTTGATGAACAGTATGGACATATTTAATTTGCTGATATCGTGATTTAAGGTAAATTTCTGGCCAATAAGGATGTCCATGGAGATGAACTATGTTAAAAAAAAGAGGAAAGCGAATTTTGCTCAGAAACAAACCATATAAATCAAAATTATTAAATTTTAATTTCTTTAACCCTGCCCTTACACGCCTCTTAAATTGGTTTTTTCCGTAATATAAAGAAAAGGGACTAGGAAGAATGGGCACCAATTTATATTTAGAATATTTTATAATATTTCTTATATGTTGTGTGGTTCCTCCATATTCACCTACTAATGGTCCAATAACAATTCTTGGTATTTTCATAAATATATTTTAATCCTTTAAAATATAAATTATCCTCACCAGATTACTAGTTTAATAAAACAACCAAAAATTTAAAAATCTAACTATATTCTATTAAAATCTTTTACCTTAACATACTACTAGCATTTCTTATTTTTTAATTACTAAGCTTTCATATATATCTAATAATTGTTTTCCTACTGCTTCATAACTAAAATTTTCCTGGGCATATTGAGAAATCTTTTCTGAAGAATAATTCTGATAATTATCCAACATATAATCAATCGCCTCTGATAAAGCTTCAACATTCTTTGAAGGAACCAAAATACCATTATCTTTATTGATTATCTCAGGTATACCACCCACATTACTAGCTATAACTGGTAATCCACAAGCCATTGCCTCAATTAACACACAGCCAAAATTTTCCCATAAACTTGGCAATACAAAAAAATCACTATTTCTCATAAATTCGGCAATCTCTTTTTTTGTTTTCAAACCATGAAATTTTACAAACTTCTCTAAACCTACTTTTTTAAGCATATATTCATATTGAACTTTATAAAATCCATCACCAACAATATCTAATTGAAAATCTTCTCTTTTATTTTTAACTATGGACAAAGCTTCGACCAAATAAGTAAGTCCTTTTTGTGGTGATAATAAAGCCACAAATAAGATTTTTTTTATTTCTCTTTTTTCTTTTTTCTCAGGAGGATAAAATATGTTAGTATTTACTACATTGGGCACGACTTCAAATTTATTTCTAATACCATATGCTTTAATAGACTTCTCTAAATCTTTACTCACAGGTAGTATTTCTTTTGCCCTGTTCATAGAAAAACGAGCTTTAAATATATCTAATTTTTTCAAAGATTTGCAGGGAAATCCACTCCAATGTTCGGTAATAACAACAGGTATTTTATATATTTTTCCCAGTAAAACTGCAGGTACTCCAGCTGAATAGACACTAGCATGTATAATTTCTGGTTTCCACCCCTGTTTGAGTAAACTACTAAAACCTTTCCCTATTGACCATAGATATAGAAAATAAGTTGTTTTGGGAATAGGTGATTTTTGGTATTTAATCCGTAATGTTTCTAATCCATCTTCCACCTTCTCTTCACATTGGTAAAAATTTCCTGAAGGACTATCAGCTCTTTCAACATAAAGTACTCTGATATTACAATACTGGGAAACTGCTTTAGCATGTTCTTGAATAAATATTCCTGAAACTGGATGTGTTTCAGAAGGATACCATGCTGGAAGGAATAATATCTTAAGTTTTTTTAATTTCTGCATTGAAAAGTCCCTTTTATTACTTAGAAAATTCTAAATTTATTATTTATTACAATTTTTCTATTTTCTCCGAGCTTGACTTAACTACATTCCTGGTATCAAAAACAAATTTTGCCTTTTTTGCCACACTATCATAATCAATATTAGAATGATCTGTAGTAATTATAATAATATCTCTTGCTAAAATTTCAGCCTCATCTAACTGCTTGATGGACTCATATTCTTTTTCTTCAATAGAGAATCTATGTACATAAGGGTCATAATAAGAAATAATTGCCTTTTCTCTTTCTAATAATTTTATCACCTTTATTACCGGTGACTCTCGGATATCACTTACATCTTTTTTATAAGCAACGCCTAAAAGAAGAATTTTGGCACCATTAAGAGGTTTTTTAAACTTTTGGGATAAAATGGCAGCTGTTCTTTCTACTACATATTCTGGCATATACCGGTTTATCTCTCCAGATAATTCAATTAGACGGGTATGATAATTATATTCTTTTGCCTTCCAGGTAAGATAGAAGGGATCTAAAGGAATGCAATGCCCTCCTACTCCTGGACCGGGGTAAAAAGGCATAAAACCATAAGGCTTGGTCTTTGCCGCTTCAATAACCTCCCAGAAATCAATTCCCATTTTATGACAGAGAATAGCCATTTCATTGGCTAAAGCAATATTGGTATATCTAAAAACATTCTCATAAATCTTTTCCATCTCGGCAACTTTAGGAGAGGATACTATATATACTTGACTTTGAATAATGTTTTGATAAAGGCAGGAAGCCACTTCGCTACAATCCGGGGTAACCCCTCCAACAACTTTGGGAGTATTTCTTATTTTATACCAGGGGTTACCGGGATCAATTCTTTCTGGAGAAAAAGCAAGAAAGAAATCTTTACCACATTTTAAGCCAGAAGTTTTCTCCAGAATAGGTTTTATTAATTCTTCTGTGGTACCCGGATAGGTAGTTGATTCCAGAATTACTAACATCTCTGGATGAAGATACCGGGAAATATTTTCCGTAGAATTTTTTATATAAGAAAGATCTGGTTGTTGATAGATATCCAGGGGAGTGGGGACGCAGATACAAACTGTATCCACATTTCTTAAAAAGGTATATTCGGAAGTAGCCTGGAGCAATCCTTTATTGACTACTTCTTTTAAATCACCATCTACAATATCGCTGATATAGTTTTCCCCTTTATTGACCTGATGTATCTTTTTTTCTTGAATATCAAAGCCGATGGTTTTATAACCTGCTTTGGCTTTTTCCACGGCTAAGGGAAGTCCAACGTAACCAAGACCAATTACCCCCAGAATGGCAGTTTTATTCTTTATTTTAGACAATAATTGTTGTTTGTAATAATTTTTAGATTTTTTCATTTCCAATCCTTTCGCTACATTTAGCATTTAACTAGCCATTTAGTGAAATAGTTGATTAGTTAATCTTTCTCCAGCAGGCCTAAGATCGGAAGAGCGTCGTGTAGGGAAAGAGTGTAGGATA
>CAZGKY010000061.1:0-11612 GCA_964525625.1 uncultured Atribacterota bacterium
TTCCGATCTAAAGAAATATCGATATAGAAGAAAAATTAAAAAGATAGTAGATAAAGCCAGCTATTATAATTAGAAAATGAAAATCTGACTTTATTGAATTTCACTTTTTAAAGCCCTGCTGAAAAACCAGGATTAGGTTTGGGCGGATTATTCCGTTATAGATAGAACGAGTTTGGACTTGTATTATTATGGCAAGTCAAAAAGGGTGGTAACGCGGAGAAGTTTATAATTTTCGTCCCTTTATAAGGAGAAAATTATAAACTTCTTTTTTTATAATGGTACGAAGGAGGAATTATTGTGAAGAAGGAAATTCAAGATTTAAAAAAACAATTCTATAAAAAAATGGCTACCATAAAAAACAGAGAAGAATTAAAGAGAATTAGAAATGAGTATATGGGACGTAAAGGTGTGGTTAGTAAAATGTTAAAGGAACTATCACTATTACCTCCGGAAGAGAAACCTAAAATTGGTCAGTTGCTCAATAAAATAAAACAGGATTTTCAGAAAATAATTACCGAAAAAGAGGGACAATTTTTAACAGAGAAATCTATACAGGAAGAACATATTGATCTTACTCTTCCCGGGAGAAGTTTTTTCTTGGGTAGTATGCATCCGATAGAATTGATATTAAAAGCCACCGAAGATATCTTTTTAGGAATGGGATTTTGTGTGGTTGATGGTCCTGAGATTGAACTTGATTATTATAATTTTGAAGCATTAAATATTCCCAAAGACCATCCCGCTAGAGATGATCAAGACTCATTTTATATCACGGAGGATATTCTATTGAGAACCCAGACCTCTCCTATGCAAGTTAGAACAATGGAGAAACAGTCTCCTCCAGTAAGGATAATTTCTACTGGCAAGTGTTACCGTCGGGATGCTATAGATAATACACATACCCCTATGTTTCATCAGATAGAGGGATTAGCTGTAGATAAGGATATTTCACTGGCTGATTTAAAAGGGGTAATTACAGAATTTTGTAAACAGATTTTTGGAAAAGAAAGAGTAATTAGATTTAGACCAGGATATTTTCCTTTTGTTGAACCAGGAGCTGAAGTTGATGTGTCTTGTGGATTATGTCAAGGTAGAGGTTGTCGGTCATGTGGTTATAGCGGCTGGTTAGAAATTATGGGTGCAGGGATGGTTCATCCTCGTGTATTGGAAATGGTTGGTTATAATGCTGAACAATATACTGGTTTTGCCTTTGGAATGGGAGCAGAAAGAATTGCCATGTTAAAGTATGGAATAAATGATATTCGATTATTTTTTGAAAATGATTTGCGTTTCTTAGCTCAGTTCAAATAGTATTGGAAAATATCAGGGAGGTATGGATTTTATGCAAGTTTCCTACAATATATTAAAAGAATATGTAGATTTTTATTTATCACCGGAAGAATTAGCTGAACATCTTACCAGAAAGGGTATTATTGTGGAACATATAAAACCGGTAATGGAAGAAGTTAAAGGGGTAGTGGTTGGAAAAATAATTAGTATCGAACCTATTCCTGAGAATGAAAACCTATCAATTTGTACCATAGATATCAAAAATAAGGAATTACAAGTAGTTTGTGGTGCAAAAAATATGCAAACAGGGGATTATGTTCCAGTAGTTATGGAAGGGGGAAGCTTACCAGGAGTTAAAAGAATGGAAGGGAAAAAAATTCAAGGAATATATTCCCAGGGCATGATTTGTTCAGCTTCGGAATTAGGATTAGAGAAAAGCAAATCACCAGGTGTGCTAATTTTAGATCAAAATCTACCTTTAGGGGAACAGATGGAAAAAATAAAAGGTATTGGTGATGATGTAATCTTAGATTTGGAAATTTTTTCTAATCGCCCTGATTTAATGAGTATAATTGGTATTGCCCGGGAAATATCAGCTTTTACAGATCAGACCTTGTGCCTACCGGAGATAAATATTATAGAAGTGGAGGAGGCAATATCTGACTGTATATCAGTAGAAGTGGAAGATGTGCAACTATGTCCTCGCTATGCAGGTAGAGTTATTAAGGGATTGCAAGTCAAGGAATCACCTTTTTGGTTGAGATGGAAGTTATTTTTACTTGGTATCAGACCAATTAACAACATAGTTGATGTAACCAATTATGTTATGATGGAGACTGGACAACCACTACACGCTTTTGATTTGAGTTTTATTCATGGTCGAAAAATAATTATTCGTAGGGCTAATCCCGGAGAGAAACTTACCACTTTAGATGGTGCGGAAAGAGTATTAACTAGAAGCAATCTGGTCATTGCTGACTGCGACCGAGCCATTGCTTTAGCCGGGGTAATGGGAGGTGAGAATTCAGAAATTAAGAATACCACTAAGGATGTTTTTTTGGAGTCGGCCTATTTTGATCCAGTTAATAACAGAAAAACCAGTCGCTATTTTGCCATGAGAACTGATGCTTCTAATCGTTTTGAAAAGGGTATAGATCCCTATGGTCAGGTTTTTGCTTTAAATAGAGCTGCTTATCTGATTAATAAAATTACCTCAGGCAGGATTCTTTCCGGGGTAATAGACCAATCCAATTTAAATTTAAGTGAGAGAAAGCCAATTAAACTGGCCATACCTAAAGTGAATAGAATTTTAGGTACCAATATAGGACAAAATGATGATGATACAAAAGAAAAAATAGTTAAAATTTTGACCAAATTAGAATTTAAAATTGATAAACACTATGATCATTATTTAGAACTTACACCGCCCACTTTTAGAGGTGATGTGCAAAGAGATATAGATATTATTGAAGAAATTGCCAGGATCTTTGGATATGAAAATATTCCCTCTACTCTATTTAACTCCACATTGGTACAAGAAGGGAAGAGTGATAGACAAAAAGTGGTGGATAAAATCAGGAGTATTCTGATAAGTTGTGGTATGCATCAGATAATTAATTACAGTATGACTACTCCAAAATGTTTTGAGTGGTTAAGATTGCCCACTTCTCATTATCTTTGTCGAGCTATTAAGCTGGCTAACCCCTTAATTCAGGAACAGACTATTATGAGAACTACTTTAATCCCGGGCTTGCTTAAAGCAATACAATGGAACATCAATCATAATATAGATAAGATTAAGCTCTTTGAAATTGGGAGAGTATATTTTCCGCAAGATAAATTCAAATCGCAAGAGAGTTCTCTTCCTGAGGAAAGATTAATGATAGGAGGTGGCCTAGCTAAAATTGGTCGGGGGAATTTGTGGGAAAAGACCGAAAACTGGGATATATATTACCTGAAGGGTATTTTAGAAGCACTCTTTGATGCTTTAAGATTATATGATGTTGAGTATTTGTCGGGAGATCTTCCCTTTTTTCAGACTAATAAGAATGGTATAGTAGAGAGTAAAGGTAAGAGAATAGCAGTCTTTGGGGAGATACATCCAGAGGTCACTGATTTTTTAGATATACCAGGAAATTTATTAATTTTTGAGCTTGATTTTACTGAGATGTATTCCTTGCTTAATAGAGAAATTACTTTCCAACCCTTACCAAAATATCCTCATATACAAAGAGATTTGGCTATAGTGGTGGCTGATAATATAAATTTTGCCCAGATAAAAAAAGAGGTTGAGAAAGTAAGTTCGGATATCATAAGAAAAGTGGAATTATTCGATGTTTTTAGAGGAAAACAAATTAAGCCAGGTTATAAGAGTATGGCATTTTCACTCTTTTTCCAGGCAGAGGATAGAACTTTGACTGACAAGGAAGTCGACAAAATTATAGAAAATGTTACAATAAGATTAAAGAAAATTTTTCAAGCAGAATTAAGATAATAATTTATTAATCACAGGGGGCATCAAGAAATCATTAACTGGGTTGATCTAATTATTCTTATCATTATTTTATTTAATGTATTTCTCGGTTTCAAAAGAGGTATAATTGCTGAATTATTAACACTTACAGGATTGGTTTTGGCTATTTTTGTTGCTATATTTTGGTATCGGGAGCTAAGCGCTTTTCTTATAAAGCAATTTAAATGGCATGAAACTATCTCCAACATAATTAGTTTTATAGTCATTTTTATTCTTGTGATATTATGTTTTAGAATACTGGAAACAATATTAAGCAAAATTGTTGCTTTATTGTTCTTGAATTGGATTAATAATTTGGTGGGTGCCTTCTTCGGATTTATCAGAGGGGCAATTATTATAAGCCTATTATTATTTCTGACCAATTTTCTCCCCTTGCCCTCGGAAATTAGAATTCAGATATCAGATTCAATTCTTGCCAGGTACCTTATGGATAGTTTAATGATTATTTATAATTCTCTGCGGGAATGGTTTCCAGAACATTTTCAATTTGAATTTGAATTGCTCAGAGAAAGATTATATCAAAATATTTATACTTAAGAATTAATGAAAAAATCTTGTATTAGTATAATTTGCCAGCAGGATACTGGTTATAATTATATAGCCAATAAATCTCTAGCTAATAAGATTTTTTGTACTAAAGGTATGTTTTTTCTAAAAATTATTAATTAATAAGGAGGCTTTAAGGGGAATTTATTCCTCTTACCATCTTGATACAGCAACATCTTTTGGAAAAATTAGATTATGGTAAAATAAGAAAATTATTGGAGAAAGAACTTTTCACTTTTTTCGGAAAACAGCAATTACAATATCTTAAACCATCTTCAGACTTTGTTTTAGTGGAACAATGGCTAAAAGAAACAACAGAAATGAAAAAAATATTTGAGCAGATAGGTTCTTTGCCATTTATACCTTTAGAGAAAGATATTATTGCAGATATAAAACAAGCTAAAGTGCAGGATAACATTCTATCGGCAAAGAGTCTAGCTTATATAGTTAGACTACTGGAATGTTGTCACCAGATAAAGGATTTTTCTGAAAAAATTTCCCAGGAACAATTTCCTCTAGTGAAAGGCAAAATTTCTGTCTTAAAATATCTTCGAGTATTGGAAAGAACAATTAAGGATTGCCTCGATGAAGAAGGAGAAATTAAGGATGATGCCAGTCCGGTGCTGAAAAAGATAAGACAAACCATACGCCGAACTGAAAAGAAAATTAGAGAGATATTAGAAAGGATAATTCGGGATCCTCAAAACCGTACTATTATTCAAGATGATATTATTACCATTCGGCAGGGAAGGTTTGTTATTCCTGTTAAGCAGCAAGAAAAGAATAAGTTTCCAGGAGTTATACATGACCGGTCCGAAAGCGGAGTCACTGTTTTTATTGAACCACTAATGGTAGTAGATTTTAATAATGAGTTAAGAGAATTAAGGCAGAAAGAAAAAAAGGAAGAATATGAGGTATTAAAAAAACTAACTGCTTTGGTTGGTCAGAGTGCAGAAGAAATCTTATCCAATTCCAAGTATTTAGGTGAATTAGATCTGATAAGTGCCAAAGCAGAAATTAGTAGAAAGATGCTTGCTGTTGAACCAAAATTAAATAATAACGGTCATGTACGTTTATTTCAGGCCAGACATCCTCTTTTAAAGGGTAAGGTAGTACCTATTGATGTAGAGATAGGAGAAAAATTTGATATCTTAATTATTACTGGACCTAATACTGGCGGAAAGACGGTTACCTTAAAAACAGTTGGATTATTGCATCTAATGGCTCAATCAGGATTACATATTCCAGTGGCAATTGATAGTGAAGTAGCTATATTTAAAAGTATATTTGCCGATATTGGTGATGAACAGAGTATGGAACAAAATTTAAGTACTTTTTCTTCCCATATGAAAAATATTATAGCAATATTGGATGCTGCAAATCAGGACTCTTTAGTTCTATTGGATGAATTAGGAGCTGGAACTGATCCATCTGAGGGATCAGCATTAGCAATGGCTATTTTAGATTTATTAAGAACAAAAGGAACCAAGGTCTTAAGTACTACCCATCATGATAGCCTGAAAGCTTATGCCTACCTTACGGAGAGAGTAAAGAATGCACGAGTAGAATTTGACGAAAAAACTCTTCAACCTATTTATAAATTATCTATTGGTCTACCTGGTAAAAGCTGTGCTTTTTCTGTTGCCCAAAGATTAGGCTTATCAGAGATGGTTTTAAAGAAAGCCGAAGACTATTTAGAGAAGGAAAAAATAGATTTGGAAAACTTAATTAAGAGAATGGAAAAAGATAAAGCGCAAATGGCAGAGGATTTGAAATATATTGAAGAAGAAAAGCTTAACATAAAGAGAATAAGGGAAGAATGGGAAGAGAATATTAGAACTCTAGAAAAAGAAAAATGGAAAATAAAATTAGAAGCTTGCCAGGAAGCTGAGAAGATTATAACTACTACTCAGAATAAAGCAAAAGAAATAATTAATATTCTCAAAAAGAAAAAAGAGGGATCGGAAAAATTTACTAAAGAGATCCAAGCTCTAGATAGTCTAAAAAAAGATCTTAAAATGCAGACAGAAAAATATAATTTATCAAAAGAAACAGTGGTGAACCATTTTAAAGAGGGGGAAAGTGTTGTTATTAAGAGTATACAAAAGGAAGGAATTATACTGCAGGAAGATTATAAAAAACAAAAATACGTGGTGCAGGTTGGTAATTTAAAACTTAAAGTTTCTGTTGATAATATGCAAAAATTATTTAAAGATAATTTAAAAGAAAGAGAGTATGGTATCCAGAACACACCTTTAACTTTTTCCCGGCAAGAAGATCAAATAAATAAAAAAGCTAATTTTAAAAATGAAATAGATATTCGAAATATGACAGCCAGTGAAGCTATTATTAGATTAGAAAAATATCTTGACGATGCTTTTTTATTAAATATTTCTCCCGTCTATATTATCCATGGTAAAGGAAGAGGTATTTTAAGAAATACGGTAAAAGATCTCCTGGATAAGCTTAGCTATGTAAAGACCTATCGCTATGGGGAAGTCAATGAAGGAGGTGATGGGGTAACTGTAGTCTATTTTTAACCACTAATTATTTAATTTTTATCTCTTTGTTCCAACCTTTTTCTTAATTCCTCCACCAATGATTGTAATGTTTCTTTTTTACTTTCCTCAGGAGTAACAGAGGTTTCCTTAAGTTCTTCCTTTTTTAGAATTTCTATTTCTTCCAGCAGTGGGAATTTCTTTTCTCCAGTAATAATTGGAATTTCCTCTTCTTTAGTTAATTTTTGCTGCACAATGCTTCCGGTAAATATTCCACTTCCCTCGTAACAGCTTTGAGTAGGTTCGGTACCGGAAAGAAAGGTTACAGTAACAGTTTGAGCGCAATTGCTACTGGGTAAAAGTCCAGTTTTGGCGCATACCGACAATTCTTTAACATTATTTGTTCTGGCGAAATCAATTACTGGTTTATCTTTAAGAGCACTAATCATAAAATCACGCCAAATGGGAGCTGCTACTATTCCTCCTGTTATTCTATTACCCAGGGGCTTGCGATCATCATTACCAATATAGACAGCACATACCAATTCTGGAGTAAAACCAACAAACCAGGCATCAATGAATCCGTCTGTTGTCCCGGTCTTTCCAGCAGCAGGTCTTCCTATCCTGGCGTTAAAGCCAGTACCTCTTAAAATAACACCCTCCATTAGCTTAATAAGAGTATAACAAACATCTTCGGAAAAGACCTTTTTCTGAGTAATTTGATTCTGTTCCAATATTTTACCATGAGAATCTTCAACCTTAATTATAGCAGTTGGCTCAATATAAGTACCTAGATTAGCGATGGTAGCATAAGCGGAGGCCATTTCTAAGGGAGTTACCTCTGAAGTACCAAGAGCTAAGGAAAGATCCGGTCTTAAATTACTTTTAATTCCTGCTTTATAAGCATTTTGGATAACATCTCTTACTCCGACTCTCTCTAATAGCTTAACTCCTACTACATTAATAGAATCTTCAAATGCTTCTCTTAAAGTTACTGGTCCTCTAAATTCATTTTCATAATTTTTTGGTGACCAACCATTCTCATAGACAATAGGGGAATCTTCAATGATTAAACTCGGTGAAATACCCTTTTCAAGGGCAGTCAAATAAACAAAGGTCTTAAAGGCAGAACCAGGCTGACGATAAGCCTGAGTAGCTCTGTTAAATTCACTTTCTTCATAGTTTTTGCCACCCACCATTGCTTTGATATGACCGGTACGAGGTTCAATAGCAATTAAGGCTCCCTCCCGTCCACTTTTTAAGAAGGCTTCTTGTGCCGCCTTTTGCAGATCCAGATCCAGTGTGGTGTAAATTTTTAATCCACCTTTAAAAACCATATTAATACCATATTTATCTAATAATATTGTTCTTATGTAACTGGAGAAATGTGGTGCTATCTCGAGGGATTCTCTGTTATGATTTAACAATATCTCTTCTTCTTTGGCCTGAAGATATTCTTTTTCAGTGATATATCCCAGATCGAACATTCTTTTTAGGATAACATTTTTTCTTTTTAAAGAAGATTCTAAATTAATAAATGGAGAATAAAAGTAAGGTCTGCGGGGGATGCCTGCTATTAATGCGCTTTCAGCAAGAGTAAGTTCTGTTACCGGTTTATCAAAGTATAACTTGGCAGCGGAGACTACACCATGAGCTCCATGACCAAAATAAATAAGATTGAGATACATTTCCAGAATTTCATCTTTAGTGAAAGTTCTTTCAATTTGTAAGGCTAAAAGGGCATCTTTTATTTTGCGTGATAGTGTATCTTCTCTGGTTAAGAAAGTATTAACTGCTAATTGCTGGGTAATCGTACTTCCACCCTGACCCTGAAAAATGCGACCATTTTCTTTGAAATTTTCAACCATAGCCCTAACAATTCCCCTGATACTGATTCCATAATGTTCATAAAAACTACTATCTTCAATTGCTATAAAGGCATTAATAAGATGTTTTGGTATTTCAGATAAGGCAATAGGAGTGCGATTTTCCTGAAAAAACTCAGTAATTAGTTTACCATTGATATCATATACCTTACTATTTACTGGACTGATGAAGTTACTACTTTTTACTACTTCTCCCACTTTTTGATTGGAAATTGAAATTAAAATGGTGAAAGATAATAGAAAGGATAAAACAAATAAAAATATGGCCAGGGTTATAATTTTTTGAAAGAAGGAAACATTATTGAATTTCTTTTTTTGTTTAGAATTCATAAGACTTCCTCAAACAACACCAATATATTTTTCAGGTAATTCTTTGCCCAAAAAACCTGGACTCTAACTTGGAACTTTAAAATCTATACTTATGCAATATAATGGCAAAAGGCATAGTTACTTTTATAATTTCCTTGAATTTATATATAATAGCTTCTTGACGTTTATTATTTTTTATCTTTAATAATTATACCAAAAAGGGCAAGATATCAATCACCCTATTAATATTGTATTATATTATGTCAAACTATTGGACTTCTTTTGAAATATGCTATAATTAAGGCAGCTTTTTATCCAATATATTTAAGGAACAATATTTGGTAAAATCAAATTATCTGGTTCGCATTGCCTTTATTGCTAGCCTTTATACTACCATAAATATAATTTTTACACCAATTAGTTACGGTCCAGTGCAGGTTAGAGTTGCTGAAGCTATGTCGATATTGCCCTTTGTTGACTCTGCTGCTATTGGTGGATTATTCCTGGGTTGTATTTTTGCAAATTTATGGGGAGGTCTTGGTATTGCAGATGTTATTGGTGGTAGTTTATGTACTTTGATAGCTGCCTTTTTTACTTATAAGATGAAAAAGCCCATACTTGCTCCTTTGCCACCAGTAGTTATTAATTCTCTGGGAGTGAGCTTGTATTTACATATTTTATTTGAATTACCTTATTGGTTTACTGTTAGCTATATTTTCTTAGGTCAACTTATAGCTTGTTATCTGTTTGGTTACCCCTTATTGTTAGTTTTATTAAAGAGGAAAATTATCCTACCTGCTGGGAAGGAAAAGCAAAATAGTTAAAATTAATTATAGCAATAAATCTTTTTTTCTAAAATTATTTTTGCCTATTACTGGTAATCTGCTGATTAGTTAATAGGGGAGAATCCCAGAAAATTATGATAAAATAAAAATAACGATAGTATTAAGATTACAAAGAGTAAGTTAGAATTTTATTAAAGATGATTAGAAAACAAAATATAAAATGGTAATATATTCATTATTTATTAATAATTGGAGAAGGAAGGAGAAGAATGGATTAAAAATGGATTTATCTGAAGAAATGAAGATTATCAAAAGAGGTACCAAGGAGATTATTTCTGAAGAAGAATTAGAAAAGAAATTATTGAATTCCAAAAAGACTAAAACCCCCTTACGTATCAAACAAGGATTTGATCCCAGTGCACCAGATATACATTTAGGTCATACTGTGGGATTAAGAAAATTAAGACATTTTCAGGATTTGGGGCATAAGGTTTATTTTCTTATTGGTGATTTTACAGGAATGATTGGTGATCCAAGTGGACGCTCTACTACCAGGAAACAATTGACACCTGAAGAGGTAGAAAAAAATGCTGAAACATACAAAGAGCAAGTATTTAAGATTTTGGAGCCAGACAAGACTATAGTTGAATTTAACAGTCATTGGTTAGGGAAATTATCTTTTGTAGAGGTAATAAAATTATGTTCTAAATATACTGTTGCTCGTATGTTAGAAAGAGATGATTTTGCTAATAGGTTTCAGGAGAAAAAGCCTATTGGTATTCATGAATTTTTATATCCTCTTATGCAGGGCTATGATTCCATTGCTCTGAGGGCTGATGTGGAGCTGGGAGGAACTGATCAAAAATTTAATTTGCTAGTAGGAAGAGAACTACAAAGAGAATATCAACAGGAACCACAGGTAATTATTACTATGCCTATCATTGAAGGAATTGACGGAGTAGAAAAAATGAGTAAAAGCCTGGGTAATTATATTGGAATTAATGAGAATCCCTTTGCTATGTACGGTAAAATCATGTCTATACCTGATAAATTAATATTGACTTATTTTGAATTATTAACAGATATTTCTTATGATGATTTAGCCAGAATTGAGCATGAATTGAAAGAAAATATAACTTCCCCCCTTTTAGTAAAGAAGAAATTAGCGAAAGAAATAGTGAAAATGTATCATGGATATGTATCAGCCAATGAAGCGGAACAACATTTCCAGAAGGTATTTCAGGAAAAGAAGATTCCTGAACATATTCAAAATTTGCTTATTCCTACTCATATATTAAAAGAGAATAAATTGTGGATTGTTAAACTTATTAGAATGACTAATTTATTTAAAAGTACTGGTGAAATATTACGAATTATTGATCAAGGGGGAATAAAGATTAATAATAAAAAAATATTACAAAATAATATTGATTTAGAAATTAAAGATGGAGATATTATCAGAATTGGTAAACTATATTTTTATCGCATTAAAATAGTGCAGTAAAATAATTAATCATTTTTGCTACTTGAAAAAGGAATAATTTTATACTATAATTATAAAAAATATTTTAATTCTAAGTAATAATCGTAAACCAGTTTAATATTATAAAAATATCCAATTAATTTTAGAAAATTTCTTGACAACTTCCCCTAACTCTGTTAATATCTTATTTGCCCTTCTTGAGAGGAAACCCTTCCGTGGTTTCCCCGGAAGGCTATGTTCTTTGATAAAGGAATAGCACCCAGCCAGATGCTTTGATCTAAC
>CAZGKY010000062.1:0-11470 GCA_964525625.1 uncultured Atribacterota bacterium
TAAACCATAAAGAATTTTAATAATTTTTGAAAACATAATTACTTTCTCGATCTTGACTTTTAACTTATAGTTAGATGCCCTATCAAATTTTTTATTAGAATGTTGCCATAAGATAGGGCATCTATTACTTTTATTTATATCATTTACTCAAAATCAAATTCCTACTTGATTAGGGCTTTCTGCTCGGCAACTGCTTTTTCCACAGCTTCCAGTGCTTCATTTATTAAATCAATACTAATCACCGTCTTTAACCATTCAATAACAGGTCCTTGAGTTGCTTCTTTAAATTGATTTTTTTCTTCTTCTGTTGGTGCATATACTTCACAACCATGGTCTAGTACGGTCTGTAATCCTACCACACTGGAATTAAGCAACTGTAAACCACGACCAACCCCTGCTGATATTCTGGCAGAATCAAGGAGAATATACTGCAAATCTTCTGGTAAACTTTCGAAGAATTTGTTATTAATTAAAAACCAATCTACTCCATATACATGTCCATCAAGGGTTATATACTTCTGAACCTCATAAAGCTTAGCAAACACAGTTGAGGAGATTGGGTTTTCCTGACCATCAACTACACCAGTCTGTAAAGCAGTATAAACTTCAGTCCAGGCAATAGGAGTAGGACTCCCTCCTAATGCTTTTATAAAGTTCACATAGAGAGGAGTTTCCATTACCCTGATCTTTAAACCCTTTACATCTGCAGGAGACTTAATTGGTCTTACATCATTGGTAAAATGTCTGAATCCAACTTCGGCAAAGGCTAAATTTCTCATACCAGTTTTTTCCAACATCAATTTGGATAGCTTTTCACCAAAAGGTCCGTCCAGAACTTTCCAGGCAATTGCTTCCGAAGGAAAGAGATAGGGAATATCAGTGACCATTGCTTCAGGCAGGAACCCACCTAAAACTCCAGAGGCAATACCAGCCTGAACCGTTCCAGCCATAATTGCTTCTACATACTCTCTTTCTGCGCCAAGAGCTCCAGCTCCATAAACCTGAACCTCTATTCTCCCACCACTTTTTGCATTAACCATATTGGCAAAGAATACACATTGAGCATGCTTCCTAGAAGTAAGAACATCTGTCGCATCAGCATGAGCGAGTTTCAAAATGATTGGTTGATCAGCAGAGTATACTGAAAACACAAATAAGCTTAGTACAACTGATACAGCTAACATTAATAGTATTAGTTTTTTACTAATCATTCTTTTTTCCCTCCTTATTTTTTCATGATTATTAGGTTCTTATTCCTGTTATTCTTTTTATTATTTCTACTAATCATCCTCCTTTCTTCTTAATATTTTTTTCTTAGAAAAAATAAATTAGCATGGCCAGGCAATGGTATAGATATGCTTACCTCCCTCAGAAGGTCCTTTAAGTAGCTTATCAATCTCCTCTTTATCACGCTGGGTCATATATTTAGCATCTGGTAAAACACCTGGCGGAAACTTCTCCAGAATATCATTGTGAAGTTTAACCACATAATCCAGGTATGTTTCGATAGCCTTAAATGCTTTCTCTGCTTTGGCCAAAGAAGGTTTACCTAAAACTCCTTCTGGATAAACTACACATTCAATTCCACCACCACCAATATGACTTTGACCAGGTATAGGGTAACCATAAATATCTCCACCCTTATCTATATGTCCTTCGGGTAAAAATCCCCAGGTTTTGGTATCTACCGCATTCTCCATCTGAATAAATTCTGGAAATAAGGCTAAACAGATGGAATTTTCTGCTTCGTCACCATGTCGGAAAGGTGTCTCAAACTCACCACCATGTGCCTTATCCTTCAATCCCTGTCCCATAATTTTAGGAACATCAAGAAATATAATGATAGCGGGCACCTGATATCTCTTACCCCATTCCTGAATAGCTGAAGGGATGATATATTCCTGACCATGACTGCTCATAATGATTTGTTTTCGAAAACCGGCATTCCAGAAGCCGGTTATTATGGCTCTCATATAGGCAGAATTCACCTCATCAGGAATAGGAACTGTTCCTTTCTGTCCTAAATGGGAAAATGGGTGAGAAGCAAACCAGACTGGCTCACTTACAGTACAACCAGTCTTCTGAGCAATCAATTCACACATACGGGTAACAATGAAGGTATCCTCACCATAAGGCTGGGCATCACCATGATTTTCAGTTGATCCTAAAGGGATAAGAAGTATATCATTTTTTTTCAGTCTTTCTTCGACATCTTTTTTAGTCATGGTCTGATAATAAATCTTATCTGGCTTTTCCATATGGCCTCCCTGGGGAGGTAGATTCCATTTACTCATTCTCTGTTTACTCCTTTTCTTTTGGTTTCAGTTATATTATTATATTTTCTTATTTTAGGTATTAAATATTACTTATTTCTGTATCAGATTTTATTTTTTATGACTTGGTAATTGAGGAGAATAAATCCAGACAAATCGTAATACCTCATCACCAGTATTTAGAATTTTATGTGATTTTCCAGGTGGATTATAAATTACCGTACCAGGATATATATCAATCTCCTCATCCTCAGTAATAAATTTTCCTTGTCCAGAAACAAAGTACATTACTTCTTCCTGAACATCATGTTTATGTTCGGGAACCATACTGCCAGGGTAAGTCTCATTTATTCCCATGGCTAAATTTTTAGCACCAACTGTTTTTTCTGAAACCAGTATCCAGGAAGTTCTGGGAGGTTCTCTTCTTTCTCCTTTAACATCCTGCATTCGTATTACTTTTAATTGCGACATTTCTTATCCTCCATTGATAAAATACTTATCTTATTAATATTCCGCCATTCACATCAAGTGAAATACCAGTAATCCAATCCGACATATGAGAAGATAAAAAGACTGCAGCATCAGCCACGTCTTCTGGTATGCCATCCTTTTGAATAGCCCGTCCCACATTCCAGCTGGCAAAAACCTCTGCTGGATACTGTTTAGTTTGTTCGGTTAATATTGGACCTGGACAAATGGAATTAACATAAATACCACTTGGACCAAGCTCCCGGGCTAAGGTCTGGGTAAGACCGATAACTCCTGCTTTGGAAGCTGCATAATTAACACCTACTCCGGGACGCCCTGTTCTTCCCCCTAAGGAAGCTATATTTACAATCTTACCTCTTTTTTGTTTTTCCATATAGGGAATGACACTTTTACAACAGATAAAGGTACCATTCAAATTTACATTTATTACTCTATTAAATTCCTCAAGGGACATCTCTTTTGTTGGTCTATGTAAAGAAATCCCAGCATTATTCACTAAAATATCAATTTTTCCAAATTTTGCATACACCTTTTCCATGGCCTGTTTAATTGATTCTTCCTCAGTTACATCAGCTTGAATGACCATAATTTTCTCGCCTGAAACATCTAACTCTTGTGCAAGATTAGCTATCAAATCATATTGAATATCAAATAAAGCTAGCAAAGCGCCTTCCTGAAAGAATTTCTCTGCAATGGCTTTGCCCAATCCTTTGCCCGCACCAGTCACAATTGCCACTTGGTCTTTAAGTTGCATAGTAAAACTCCTTCCCGAGAAAATATTATAATCTCATTTTACTGCCTATCTTGTCTAAAATATCATTTAACTTCTCTTTAGTGGTTTCAGAAAGGTCAATACCTTCTCTTTTGGCCTTTTCTTCTTTTAAAAATTCAATCTCACCAGGCAGATAAATTTCTGAAATATCTTTTACCTTTTTCAAATTTTTTACCGAATTAATATAACTATCGACTTGAGAAGTAAATGCTTCTAATTCAAGAAAATATTCAATATCTATTGCTATACAAAACACACCTACACCAGTAGGGCCTTCTAATTTATGAAATGTTTTCACCTCTGGTCCATACTGAGAACCAGATAACATCCCAGCTAAAATATCAATAATAATAGCCAGACCAGAACCTTTCGGACCAGCAATGGGTAGTAAAGTTCCTTTTAAAGCCTCAGCAGGATCAGTAGTAGGATTACCATGGGCATCTAAAGCCCATCCTAAGGGAATTGTTTTGTTATTTCGATATGCCTGTCTAATTTTGCCCCGAGCTACAACACTGGAGGACATATCTAAAATAATATCCCTTTTATTTTTAGCGGGAATAGAGACCGAAAAAGGACTTGTGCCCACAAAGGCTTCCCTGCTTCCCCAAGGAGCAATAGAAGGAGCAGCATTGCTGGCAGCTATGCCTATCATTCTTTTTTGGGAGGCCAGTTCCGTATAATACCCTAAAAAACCAATATTATTAGTATTTTTAACAGAAGTAATAGCTATGCCAAAATCTTTAGCCTTCTGAATACTGGTCTCCATTGCTCTTCTTGCCGCCAATTGACCTAAGCCATTCCCACCATCAATAACTGTCACTGAGCTTTTTTCTTGAATAACCTCAATTTTAGTAGGAATATTTATCATACCAGCTTGAAGACGATCAAAAATGGGAATTAATAAATAGGTCCCATGGGTAGAAATACCTCTCAAATCTGCTTTTACCAGACAGTCAGCAACTAAGGAAGCAGCTGTTTCACTCTCTCCGTAACCCTTTATTATTTCCATAGCAATCTTTTTTAGCTGTTCTTCTTTAATCATGGGAGGTTTCCTCTTTTAAACCCAGTGATTTAAAGATTTCATCTAATTTGTTATACTCTACACTGGTAATCCCAGATTTTAGAGCTTGGGCTTTTATCTTTTCTTTCTCAATTCTGTCTAAAGATTTATCTAATACCTCTTCGCACTCTTCGTTTCTTACAATTACCATTCCATCATCGTCTCCTAAAATAAGATCACCAGGATTAACGGTAACTCCACCAAAATTAATAGGGTAATTAATTAAACCCAGTGTTTTCTTGCTAGTACCCCTGATACAGGTTCCTCTACAAAAAACTTTAAATCCCTGACTTATCATATCTTCTGCATCTCTAACACAACCATCTATGGCCAGTCCTTCTAATCCTTTCACCATAGCTTGAGTTGCCATTAGGTCACCCCAGTAGCCATATTCATACTCATTTCCCACCGTAGCAACTATCACATCACCAGCACGGGATATGGC
Source organism: uncultured Atribacterota bacterium (assembly GCA_964525625.1). Classification (GTDB taxonomy): domain Bacteria; phylum Atribacterota; class Phoenicimicrobiia; order Phoenicimicrobiales; family Stramentimicrobiaceae; genus Stramentimicrobium. The sequence continues at coordinate 5,040 of CAZGKY010000062.1, forward strand.
TAAGGCCTTATGTAACATAAGGTTATCAGCTGGACTGCATTGCACAGTAAAGGCAGGGCCGCATATTTTCATGCCCTTAGCCAATGGTTTGATTCTGGAATCAACAAAACCATTTTTGCCTGAAGCTTCATAAACTGTAGCTACAGAAATCATTCTAAATTTTTCTATTATTTCCTCTTTCATTCTTGGTATATTGGTAATAACATGTATCATTTGCTTTCCTTTCTTATTTAAAAAATAGTTGCCATCTTTCCATTCCTGGTCTTGTTAAATAAGTAAACTCTTCTCCAGCTTATTGTAATATCCCTCTTTTATTCTTGCTTCACTATTATCTATATGTTCTATATATTTTTTTATTGCCATTTCTTTATCACGTAGGGCAATATATTTAATGAGCTCTTTGTGCTCTTCAATAGCATTTATATTTTTATTCTTATCCACACTATCTATTGTTTTATAGGAGCAATAGTAACTTTTATCCATAATATTGTTCATCTGATTGATAAAAATAGAGTTATTATAGAGGTAGAAAAAAAACATATGGAATTTCTTATCATATTTATGGAAATTTTGAATATCTCTCTTTTTAAGATATTCGATCATTTTGTCATTATATTCTAAAAGTATAGTTATATGTTCCTGGGTTAAGGAAAAAAATACCTGTTCCAAAACATAGCGACCAGCAAGTCTTCTATATTCAAATACTTCTGTAAAATATTTTTCTTTAACTTTGGGTACATAATATCCGATACCTGGCAGTTGCTTGATGAATCCTTCCTGACTCAAACGATTACAGGCTTCTCTTACTGGACTGTAACCAATATTTATTTCTTTGGATAGTTTTCTTACACTTAAATACTGGCCATCATACATTTGAATTTTTTCTTTAATGAGAGAATAAGCTTTGTCACTTAAGAGCATACTCATAACTAAATGCTCCTTTTTAATTTTAATATGAGGTATCTTTATAAATATGATATATCAATTTTATATCAATGTCAAAATTTTTTCTTTAGTAATACTCGATAAATATCACACCTACCAGGTAAGAGGATTTAAGAATCTCTTGAAGAGCTTTTATTTTTTGTTTATCTTTTGATAGGCTCTTTCCCCCTTAAATTATATTGGACTACAATATTTCTCTAATTACTACAATTTCCCTACCTTAGAATGCCAGTGCAAAATCATCCTGTAGCTTTTCTTAATCTTTTTCCTAATTTTCCCCTATCCTGAAAAACTGCCTTAAATTTATTTTTCAAAAGTTATATAAAACCTTTTTATCAGAAATTAAATTGTTTTTTCTTCCCTGTTAAATAACAAATATTTTTTGAAATACTTTCTACCACTTCCATTATTAGAAATAAGAATTGTTGATGTTTAAGGGTTTGCGAGGCAAAGATCTGGAAATAAGATAACCTCCCAATGAAATGAGGGCAATAAAACCAAATACCCTATTAAATATTGGGGATGAGATACTGGAAACCATATATCTCTGGAGTGGTTGTAATAATAATCCAATAATAATTTGACCGGTAATCCCAAAAATATATCTAAGTGAGAAATAAAATCCAATAATTGTTCCCTGTATTTCTTGTGGTGAATTTTCCCTAACAGTTGCCACTGCAGGTGTATCTACTAAACCAGAACCAGCACCTAAAAATATCATGCTTAAATACAATGCACCACTGAAATAGTCTCTGACAAAGCTCAATAAAAAAACCTGTGCCAGGAATATTATGGTAAAGCCTAATTTTACAGGCAAACAACTACCATTCTTATCGGAAAAATTACCGATAAAAGGAGTAACTAAAAAGCGAATAATATTTGATAAAGCCAGAAACAATCCTATTTGTCCTGGTGACAGGCCATATTCAATAGCCATTAAAAGAGGTAAGACAAAAGCTATGCTATATTTAATTGAGAAACCTAATACCCCTGAAAAGAAACTGGCAAATAAATATTTATTAAAAAATACTTTCATATCAATGAAAGAATGATCATATTGCTTTTTCTGCCAATAAAAATATGATATGGAAACCAAAAAAATGATTACAAACAATAAAAAAATTGGAGAACCCCAGCCATAATAAACACCTATATTCAGCATAATAATCCAGTATCCTAATATTATTGAAAAACGAGCAGTTATTTGAAGTTCATTTACTTTTGATGGTTTGGGGGAAAGTTTTGTCAGTTGTTTTGTATAAAAAAAGAATAAAGAAAGAACTAAAACTGTTATAGGAATATTGATTAGAAAAAGACTCCTCCAGCCGGCAAATTCCATTAGTAATCCACCAATTGCTGGTCCCATAAAAGCTGCAGAGGCAGTAGTACTGGTTAATAAACCTACAGCCCAGCCTCTTCTATTCTTGGGAAACATAGTGGGAGCGGAAATTATAGTATTTGGCAAAACTGCTGCCGAACCGATGCCTTGAATAGACCTGGCAAATAAAATAGCAGAAAAGCCTTTTGCTATAACTCCCATTACAGACCCTGCTAAGAATATCAAATATCCCAAAAACATTATTTTATTATAATCCTGTTTATCTCCCATTTTCCCAAGTACTGGAGTAAATACCGCCTGAAAAAAAGTATAACTAATAGCAATCCATATCAGTCGGGTAGTATCAATATGGTATTCCTCCATAAAAAAAGGCAAGGCAACTTTAATTAAATTGGTATTAAGAGAAATGGCAAATAAACCAAGAATCATCATAATAAAAGGAAATTTAAATTCAATATTTTTTCTTTTAGTCATAAATATCACTCTCATCAATTATAACTAAATATGGATTTCGTGTTTGAAAAAGATTAACTTCTTATATTTTTAATTAGCAGAGTCATTAATAAATAGAATAAGTTTTTCTAAAAATATTAATAAATTGACTATAATTTTAATCAAGTTGTTTTAAATAATTCTTCCTTAATCCATGGAATAAAATGATTATATAAACTAATAAAAGGTGGCCTATAACAATATTATGGAATAGACCACCTTTGATTGCTCTTTGCAAGAAGACTTAACCAGCACCATATTTTAAATAATTACTATTACTATTGCCAACCCCAGGAGCTATTCGCTTCCTGAATCCAACTATTTCTAAGATTTTCATCTAATAATAATTTTGGATCAGGAATCCAGTAATTAATGTCACTTAATGGTGGAACATGAGGTATAGGAGGAACATCGGGGCGCAAAGAATATTGACCACGTAATGAAGCTAAAAGATATTGACCTTCCTTACTTAAGTACCAGTTCATAAATAATTTAGATGCATTTTGGTTCTGCCCCTGTGCCATAATACCTATACCAGGAATGTATAAAGGACAACCTGATTTTGGATAGACAATTTCAATAGGTGCTCCCTGATCATATTTTATAGGATAGGCAGCATATAAACCTATATTTGTTAAGGATATTTCACCTGAAACCAAAGCATTAGCAAGGCCTCCACCACTGGTGTACATAATAGGTGCATTTTTACCCCATGAATCTAGTACTTCCTTGCCCAGTTGTGATCTTATAAAACAAATCATTGACCACATGGCTCCTCCACCTAAACGTTGGCCACCCAATCTTCCTTTCCATTTGGGATCACCAAGATCAATCCAGTCCTGAGGAGCATCCTCTTTTCTTACAATTATACTATGATAAGCAATCAATATCGGACTAGCACCAGTAGGATAGTAATAACCCTGTACCTTAGAATCTTCAGGATATAAATCATCCGATGGTGGTAAATGTTCTATAAGCCAACCATTATCATGTAATTCTTGCAGATAATTAGTATCACTGTTGATTACCACATCAGCCTTTAATACACCTGCCGCCTGTTCGGTTAGCATCTTCTCATGTAGAGTTGCACCACCTGCTCTTGTAATCACAACTTTAATTGCTGGAAAGTTTTTCATAAATGCCTTTGCCATCTGCTCCTCATGCTCTAATGTATGAGCAGTATATAGTTGTAATCCCCCTTCTGCAATAGCTTTAAGATAAGTTTCTCTATCAACTATAAATTCTCCGTCAAGAAAAACACCTTCCTTGCTCACCTCTCTTTCTGGTTGTGCAGCATACCCCAAAGATGATACCAAAATAGTTCCTACTAATACAAAGAATGTAATTTTTAAAATACTCTTTTTTAACATTCTTTGTAACCTCCTTTCAAAAAAATAATTTTTACTTTTTACCTTCTAATTAGTATGGTGATACAAATATCTATTATTGTAAATTGGAAATATCCGCCTCCTTTCTTTTTATTTCTGTCCGGCAATTTCTGATTTTAAAATAATTCTAGTAAGAATAACTAAACATAGTAAAACAAATGACAGACATAAAGCAGTTACTGCTACTGAACCCCATTTACCACTTTCCCAGAGATCATAAACTAACACCGTCATAACAATAGATTTAGAAGTGTAAAGAAAAATCGACGTACTTAATTCACGAACACATAATAGCATTACCAAAGTAATAGCTGAAAATACCCCTGGCTTAACTAAAGGGAAAAGGATATTTTTTATAGTCCCAATAACTCCGCATCCGCTTATCCGGGATGCTTCCTCCAACTCAGGATGAATCTGTACCATAGAAGAAGATACCGAACGTAAACCCTGGGGAGTAAAACGTGATATATAAGCCAGAACTAAAATCCAAACTGTACCATAAATGCCTATCGGCAGTGAAATCCATGCCCACAAATAGGCCATCCCTTTCACCAATCCTGCAACAGCTATGGGCATAATACAAATATAATTTAATAGTTCACGTCCTGGTAGTTTGGTTTTGTGAATCATATAACTTATTATTAGATAAAGTGTCCCTCCCACTATACCAGCAAAAACAGCCATAGCTATGGTATTTCGTAATGCTGTCCAGAAAAGTGAATTATTCAGAACAGAATTAATATTTCTCATACTCATAACAGCAGTGGAAAAGAAGGCAGCAATATCAGGTATATACATATAATCCCGAAGTGCAGATTGAATAAGAACAATGTAAGGCAATACTACTGCTACAAATAAATATAGTAAAGCGGTAATAAAGCATGGAATTCTAGCCCATCGCAACTCCACTTCTTTAGGACGTATACCTTTACCTGCTACAGTAACAAAACTGCGTTTACGCAGAATTCTACCTTGAATATAAAGAAGTATGGTCACAATTACAATAAGTAAAATACCCATTGCCGAAGCTAGATTTAAATCATGTGGTGGAGCCCCTCTAACCCAATTATAAATAACAGTGGGAACAAAATATAACCGAGCAGGCTGTCCAAGTATGGCGGGGACGGCAAATACCTCACACATCAGAATATAAACTAAAATTGCTGAAGAAGTAAGTGCAGGTAATATCAGAGGAAGGGTAATTTTAAAAGTAGTTTGTAAATTATTTGCTCCCGCTATAGTCGAAGCCTCTTCTAAAGCAGGATCCATTCTACTTAATGATCCACTGGAAAACATATAAACATAAGGAGTATAATACAAACCCAAAACAAACATAATCCCACCTAAACTATATATGTTTATCTTAAATGGAATACCTAACCCCCGTAAAAAAACATTTATAATGCCGATTTGGGGACTGCCCAAAAAACTCCAGGCCAATGCCCCAATAAATGCGGGTAGAAAAAGTGGTATAATAGCTGCCACTCCTATAATCTTTTTCCCTATCACATCGGTCCGTGTAGTCAACCAAGCTAACCAAATACCAATTATAAGAGCTATAATCATACCTCCCAAAGACACTAACAATGTATTTTTTAAAGCACTCCAAAATTGAGTTGAAGAAAAAATAAACTGATACTTTTCTAAGGTGAGAGCTTTAAATGAAAAAGATAGTTGCCGGGGCGGTTCGTTAGTGAGAGAGCCATAAATTAAGGTAAAATAAGGATATACTATAAGAAAAAATAAGAATCAGAAACATGGGAAGGATAACCCAAAATCCACGATAATTGCGAAGAAGTATTATAAATTTACTATCTGATGTTAGGATTGGTTTAGTGGTTTTATTTTTGTTATTTATTTTTATAGTCATAATCTATCTGTTCCCCCCAAATATTTATCTTATTTTAGATCACAAGTGGATTATTTAAATAATCCCTGCTCTTTTCTTTCTTATTATTAAGATAAATGAACAAAAATTAAATTTTTCAAGAAAACCCTATTCTGATAAAATTTGAATTTCTCCAGGTGGAATATGTACATAAAGTTTTTCCTTAGCATGAAAAGCTTGTGAAGAACCTAATGTTATTACATGAAGTCTACGACCATTAACAGAAATAACATACCTTGTTTGTGTTCCTAAATAATTTGGAACAATAACTTCTCCGGTCCATAAGTTATCATTCCAACCTTCTTGACTCTTTTTGGATAGGTAGATATTTTCGGGTCTCATAACTAATTTAAATTCCTGGTCTTTGCGAAATTCATTA
>CAZGKY010000063.1:0-11463 GCA_964525625.1 uncultured Atribacterota bacterium
TACCGGAAGTCTTATTTTTTTAGCAATGTGTCCAGTGGATGGGGGGCAGTCCAATCAGCAAGTGATTCTCCTTTAGCAACTGAAGAACTTGCCGCACTGGCTACACTGATAACTCGAGCTCCCAATCTATTAGCAGCTGATTCAAAGGAAAGTCTGGTTCTAGTACTTGGTTCAAAAAATAGACAGGCTACTATCTTTCCTTCCATATCCTTGATAACTTTCTGGCGCCTAACCCTCTGTTCATAATGTGCAGCTGTATTCATAATTAAATCTAATTCTTTTCTGGAAAACTGAGCAGTATTGATAATATCTTTTCCCTTTAACATCAAATACTTTCTCCTCCTTTATAGTAAATTAAAAATTCATACTCTTTCTATTATGGTACCAGTCTCTCCTTTATAAGCTTCTAAAACTTTATCCAAAGAAGAGATAATTGCTTTCTCTCCCCCATTTTCTATAAACCTCAAACATGCCTTTACCTTAGGTCCCATACTACCAGCCAGGAAATGGCCCTCTTCAAAGTATCGCTTGGCTTCTTGATAGGTAATCTTGCCCAGCTCCTTTTCATTGGATTTACCAAAATTGATCTTTGCTTTTTCTACATCGGTTAAAATAAAAAATATATTTGCCCCTATAATTTCTGCCAGTCTTTCTCCGGCCAAATCTTTATCAATTACCGCTTCTATACCAGTGTAATAGCCTCTGTCATCCTCTAAGACAGGAATCCCTCCCCCACCTGAAGCGATAACAACGACGTCTGCCTCTACTAATTTTTTAATAACATCTCCTTCCAGGTTAGCAATAGGGTCAGGAGAAGGGACTACTCTTCTCCAGCAACGTTCACCATTGGGCTTGACCTTTTTTATAATATAATCAGGATTATTCTTTTTCATTTCTTTAGCTTCCTCTTCAGTAAGGAAATTCCCGACCGGTTTAGAGGCATTTTCCTGAGCAAATTCTGGATCATTCTTGTCAACCAGTACCTGATTTAATATAGTACAAACAGATTTTTTTATATTCATATCTTTTAAATGATTCATTAAAGATTGTTGTAACATATATCCGATTTGTCCCTGGGTCATGGCACCTACTACATCCATAGGATGTGCCGGTACTATATCCTGAGCAAGTTTCTGTTGTAACATAAGGTTCCCCACCTGAGGACCATTGCCATGAGTCAGTACTAAGCGATCTTCTGGAGCCAGGTTTTTGATAATATTTGCAATGTATTGTGTTGTCTTCCAACAGTTTTTAAATTGCTCTTCTGAAGAGCCCTTTTCATCTGCCTGCTTAATAGCATTACCACCCAATGCAATTAATATAACATTTGCCATTTTTTGTTACAATCTCCTTATACTTTAATATTTAATTAATTAATATCCATAGATTCAAATACTTTATTTAATAAGAGATACTAGAAACTAATGGTTATATCCTATCATATGGGAAATCTCATTTGCCGCATTTACAACGGTCTTAACCAATTGATCAAATGTAGCTGTAGTAATTCTATTAACCAGCCCGGTAATAGTAATACTGGCTATCGTTTTTCCATTAAAATTTCTTATAGGAGCAGAAATAGCTCTGATTCCTTCTTCTAATTCTTCATCGCAAACCGCAAATCCTTTAGATTTAATCTCTTCTAACTGTACTTGTAGTTTTTCTGGATCAACTATCGTTTTGGCAGTATATCTTTGCAAGGGGCGATTTTTTATTAATCTAGAAATTTCTTCTGGAGACTGATAAGCTAAAAGAATCTTGGCCGAAGCTGCACAATGAAAGGGCATTATTTTGCCGATATCAACAAAAAGGTTATGTACTTGAGGTTCTTGAGAAAAACGAACTGAATCAATACAAACTCCTTTTCCATCCTGCCAGATACTTAAAAATGTAGTAAGACCAGTCTCCAGACAGGTTCTTTTTAATACTTTTTTGGAATATCTACGCACATCAAAGGAATTGTAAAAAGAATTGGAATAATTGAGAACCTGAACTCCTAATCTATAACGTGGGGTGTCTAATTCTTTGCTGACCAAAGAATAGATCAATAAAGTAGATAAAATTCTATGCACAGTACTTTTAGGAATCTCAAGTTGAGAACTTATCTCAGATATCCCTAAACTTCTATCAGCTTCGCTCAGGCAATTTAGAATCTTAATGGCCTTTTCAATTGCATTCATAATTAATTAGTTCCTGATATTTTCCATATTTTGGAACATTATTCTATAATATGAAGCAAAAATAAAAAAACTTTTTCTAATATTAATTTATAAAAAAAATATTGTCAACAATTTTCAAATTTGTTTTTAAATAAAAATAAAATCTATAACATAATTTTTTACATCATAAAGGTAAAAAATTTAACTATAAAGTTAATAAAAACATGGATAAGAAAAGCAGGCCAAAATGATTTTCCCCGATAGGCAATCCATCCAAACCATAACCCAGTAATAATACAGGACAATGTTTCCACCTCCGGTTTTCCCAGGTGCAGTAACACGAAGGGAACCATCTGTATAACAATACTTGCTTTACCATATTTCTCTTTTAGTCCAAAAAGTAAAAACCCTCTAAGTAAATACTCCCAAGCTAATAAGGTAGGCACTGTCAGACTAAAGAATTCATAATAATTCAATCCTCGGCCATAATATTTATGAACTGAAGAAAATTGGGAAGCAATAAATAACACAGGGACACTTATAACTAAAGTAAATAATACATAGTTTAACCAGATACGATAATCTCCTAAACTAAAACCGTAATGGAAAGGATTATCTTTTAATAAAAAGCGGATAATAACAACCGGCAATATTATAAAATAAAAAAGATAGCTGAAAGCCAATGAGTACCTGATAGGTCTGTACCATTGTAAGGTAAGTACAAGAGTTGCTACACTCAGTATGATAATAACTTGGTAGTTTTCCTTAATAAAACTTTTGATTTCCTGATATTCCCGGGAAAAAAATTCCATAGAAAAATTATCTCCTTAATCATATAAACATTTTTAATTCTTTTATCTAATTTATCTTAAAAATTGTTCACGGATAATCTAATTATACAGAAGCAATACTTTCTCTAATATTATTAAAATAATATTATCAAATATTAATTACTTTTACTATTTTTTTATCATTTCTGTTACCCTCTCATTGCAAAATATGCTATTTTATGTCAAAATAGTTTTTAGACTAAGCTTTTATTCAGAAGCAGAAATAATAGATACAAAAAGGGGTGATAATTTAAAATAGAAAGAGAAAATGCTTATTTCTTTAATTAATTATTAAATTATAATTTTCATTTTGGGAGGTTTACATTATGAAAAAAATTCTACTTACTACCCTACTAATTTTAGTTACACTTTTATTATGCTTTAATAGTAATGCATTGGCTCAAAGAAAAGTTCTACATATTTATACTGCCTTTGACACAGAAGAAGCTAAATACTACATTGATGCTTTTAAAGAAGAAACCGGCATAGATGTCCAATGGGTAAGATTATCTTCTGGTGAAGTCCTGGCTAGAATTGAGGCTGAGTCTAGTAATCCGCAGGCTAGCGTCTGGCATGCTGGTTCCAACACCTCACATATTAACGCTGCTGTAAAAGGACTGCTGGAACCTTACCAACCCAATACAGATTTTGAATTACCTGAATTATTCCGTGCAAAAGACTGGGCCTGGACGGGATTTTACAGTGGAGCAATCGGTTTTATTACTAATACTAACTTCCTGAAAGAAAATAACCTGGAACCACCAAAGAGCTGGGATGATCTACTTCATCCGAAATTAAAACAGAATGTAGCCTTAGCTTATCCTTATACCTCTGGCACTGCCTATACCACTTTTGCTACCCTGGTTCAAATGTGGGGTATGGAAAAGGCTCTGGATTGGTGGGAAGAATTTGATCGACATAGTATTTTCCAATATACTCAGTCAGGTACCGCCTGTATAGGAATGGTGGGATTGGGTGAAATTGCAGTAGGAATCGCCTTCTCTCATGATATTTTAGCTAAGGGTATTAATGCCGGTTATCCAGTAGTTATGACCTTCCCTGAAGAAGGAACTGGCTATGAAGTAGGTGGACTCTCTCTTATCAAGGGTGGTCCTGAACCAGAATTAGGAAAACAATTTATTGATTGGTGTTTCACAGTCAAAGCTCAGGATTTATTCCAGAAATACAGTCGACTTCCAGTCAATCCCAAAGCTACAGTGGCCGAAGGTTCGGTAACTTTGGATCAAGTTAATCTGATTGATTACAACCATATCCTGGCCGGCGAAAGTAAGGATGAATGGGTGGCTGCCTGGAGAGACAGAATTGGTAAATAACCTTGCCAGTACTTGTTGTTACTTAAATATTTAACAATTTACCCTGCTACTTATTATCTACTACATAAAAAGATTAAGTAGCAGGGATTATTTTAAATTAAACTACATTAATTATTAATTATTTATAAAATTTAAAGGAATTTTTTGCAAAAAGAAAACTTACTACTTATTAATGAAAGATAATAGATAATACTTAAAATGAATAATATCAAAAATAGACAGGTCAAAGAAATAATTGCTCAACTGAAAATAATCTGGAAGGAACCATTACTCTTTTTCCTTATCCTAATTATTTTCTATTTTTTAATTACCTTCATAGTATATCCCATATTTCAGGTTATTAAAAATAGTATGTATATTAGAGGACAATGGGATTTTTCAAACTATATTGCTATCTTTTCCAAGAGATATTTTATTCAACCATTGATTAATAGTATTGTTCTGGGTATTTACACTGCTACCATTGGTACAATAGCTGGATTTATTTTTGCTTATGCTTTAACCAGAACTCCACTCCCATTTAAAAAATTTTTCCGTCTTACGGCAACTTTTCCTATAATATCTCCTCCTTTTGTAGTGGCACTGGCTGCTATACTGCTTTTTGGCCGAGCAGGAAGCCTGACTCCCTGGTTAAGAAGTATAATTGGTAATTATTCCATCTATGGGTTAGGCGGTCTGGTCTTAGTAGAGACTATTGCTTATAGTCCCACTGCCTTTCTAGTGTTATATGGAGTATTACAGGCTATTGATCCTTCCTTAGAGGAAGCCTCAATGGATTTAGGCGCCTCCTGGTCAAAGGTATTTTCAACCATAACTCTACCCTTAGCTACTCCTGGTATTGCCAGTGCCTGGTTATTAGTCTTTATTCAATCCATGGCTGATTTCGGTAACCCCATGGTTATATCTGGTAATTTTAGGGTTCTTTCAGTACAAGCTTATCTACAAATTACGGGAATGTACGATCTTCCCCGTGGTTCCACACTGGCTATGTTATTACTTTTACCAACTGCTACTGCCTTTTTCCTGCAAAGATATTGGGTATCACGAAAATCCTATATCACTGTTACTGGCAAGCCAACTGGAGCTACCATAAAAAACCTAAATTGGTATATTAAATTACCAGTCTATGGAGCTTGTATTATTTATGCAGGAATGGTCTTTTTATTTTATGGTACCATTGTATATGGTTCCTTTCAAACCCTATGGGGTGTGAATCCAACTTTCACTTTAAAGAACTACGTGGAAATGTTTGAAGTTGGTAAGAAATATCTCTACGATTCTGTCTTTTTATCTTCCATAGCTACACCCATAACGGGAATAGTAGGAATGTTTATCTCTTATCTAATTATTCGAAAAAAATTCATCGGTCGCAGTTTAATGGAATTTATATCCATGCTGACCTTTGCTGTTCCAGGAACAGTTGTTGGAATTGGTTATATCCTCGCCTTTAACCAAAAATCAGCACTAATGCCCGTTATCTTAACCGGCACGGCCTGGATTATCATTATGTTATTAATTTTCAGGGATATGCCCGTTGGTATTCGTTCCGGTATTGCTGCCTTACAACAAATTGATCCAACCATCGAAGAGGCTTCTACCGATTTAGGTGCTGACAGTAATACCACTTTTCGTAAAATTACCTTACCAATGATTGCGCCAGCCTTTTTCTCAGGATTGGCATTTGGTTTTGTAAAGGCAATGACGGCTATAAGTGCAGTTATCTTTGTAGTGTCGGGGAGGTGGAATCTTATTACTATTGCTATACTTGGTTTTGTAGATAATACCCAATATGCCCGTGCTGCTGCTATGAGTATTATACTCATTATTATCATCTTAATTGCCCTGGGTATTATACAATTACTGGTAAATAGAGTTGGCAAAGGAGTAAGATTAACTACTATTATTGAGTAAATTAATTAATAAAAAATGTATAAACAGAAGGAAGCAAACATGAAGAATGAATTTTTAGAATTACAAGAATTGATAAAAATCTTTGGTAGTGGTAAAGATACCGTTACTGCAGTTAATAGAGTAAGTTTAAAGGTTAAAGAAGGAGAATTGGTCACTCTTTTAGGTCCTTCTGGTTGTGGAAAGACCACCATTCTTAGAATGATTTCCGGTTTTGAATTGCCAACCTCCGGGAAAATATTTATTGACCAGGAAGACATAACCACCACTCCCCCTAACAAAAGACCAACAGCGATGGTTTTCCAAAATTATGCACTTTTTCCTCATATGACTGTTGCTCAAAATATTATTTATGGATTGAAAATTAGGGGTATGCCACATCATTTAGCTACAGAAAAAGCAGAGCAGGTTATGAAATTAGTCAGCCTGGAAAAATTGGGCAATCGTTCCCCTTCTCAACTATCCGGTGGTCAACAACAACGAGTTAGTTTAGCTCGTTCTCTAATAATGGAACCCAAGGTATTATTAATGGATGAACCACTGTCCAATCTTGATGCTAAACTGAGAATTACTATGCGCATGGAAATTAGAAAACTACAACAGAGAGTTGGTATTACCTCTATCTATGTAACACATGACCAAGCAGAAGCCATGTCTCTTTCTGATCGAGTAGTAATTCTAAAAGATGGAAAAATTCAACAAATTGGAACTCCTCAGGAAATATATGCTTATCCCAATAATCGCTTTGTAGCAGATTTTATTGGTAAAGCAAATTTTCTAGAAACATTTATTGAACGAGTAATCTCAGAAAAAGAAGTGGTAATTAATTTATCAGGACAAAAGATTTTAATACCCCAAGTAAAGCATTCCTTTAATAAGGATGACCGAGCAATACTGGTCTTACGACCTGAATCAATAGGGCTGGAAAAAAAGAAACCGGATAGTATTTCTGGAACAATTCAGGAGATGGTATATCTGGGTAACCAGCTTACCTATCTGGTGGATATTGGTAGGAGGCTAATTACTGTAGAAATATCAAATCCTCAAGAATGTGAGTTATTTCAAAAGGGTGAGGAGGTAAGTATCAAATTACCTCAGAGAAGCTTACATTTATTACCATGGGAGGAAGAATAATGAAACCAGTAATCTGTCTGGAAATGCTCTATTCAGAATATTCCCTGGTTGAAAAAATAAAGAAAATTTCTCAAGCTGGATTTTCTTATCTTGAATTCTGGGATTGGAAAGACAAGGATATTACTCTACTTTATTCTTTGAGTCATAAATATAAGGTAAGGGTAGTGAATTTTAGTGGTCAACGTCAAGGTAGCATAATAGCCAGTAATACTCATCATAAGGTCTATACAGATTTAAAAGAAGCAATTATTGTAGCAAAAAAATTGAATTGCCCCTACTTGATGATACTTACTGACCAATTGGGCAAAGAAGGAATGGTAGAGAACAGTTATCCAGAATTATCACCAGAAGAAAAATATAATAATATTATTACCGCCTTAAAGAAAGCTATCAGTATTACTCCCAATTCTATTACTTTATTATTAGAAATACTTAATACCAGAGTAGACCATCCGGGATATTATTTAAATAATATCGAAACAGCAGTAAAGATTATTCGGGAAATCGATAATCCACGCTTGAAAATATTAGCTGACTTATACCATCTTGGTGTTATGGGTTATGACCTAAAAGAAATAATAGAAAAATATTTGAAAGAAATAGGTTATTTTCATATTGCCGATATTCCGGGGCGTCATGAACCTGGTACAGGGGAAATTGACTGGTATTCTATAATTTTACTATTGAAAGAAAAAAATTATCAAGGATTTGTGGGTTTTGAGTATTCACCTGCTCGGGATTCCTACCAATCATTGCTACAAATAAAGCGGCTCTGGCAAGCAGCCTCTCTTGGCTAAAATTAAGTTTTACATTTTACTGCTATATCTTTCTTGAATTAATTTTTCCACAGAACTAATAGGTCGGCTAAAGGGGCCTTCTGCTTCCATCTTAATACTGGTTAGTGCTGCTGCCCAAATTGTGGCTTCTTCCGGTGAAGAATGAATTCTTTTGCACAGATAGGCAGCAAGGCAGGTATCTCCTCTTCCGCTTCTTCCTACTAATTCTCGGGGATAAAATGGGGAAGTATAAAACTCTCCTTCTGCCCACACCAGTACACCATCCTTATGGGTTATAATAACCTCTTGAGGACCCATAGAATGAATTAATAGAGCGGCCTCTTTAATATCTTTTTTTCCAGTAAGTAGTTCTGATTCTACGGCATCGGTCTTTAAAACATTAATCTTTGAGAGAATTTCTTCTTTTTCCAGCCATGGTCTAGCAATAAGTCTTCCCTGGTCATTAATACGGATAAAACTCTGTATATCAGCTGCTAAAATTGAATCCTTTTGAGCTAACAATTTAATAATTTCTGCTGGAACCTCCTCCCGCATGGACGCTCCAACCACAATTACTTCTGCTTCAATAGGATTAACTTCTTTGGCACTGAATGCTCCAGCCCAGCTGTTGACATAAATCACTCTTTCATCCGGATTTTCCGAAGGATAAACCAGCTGGAGACAGGTAGAATGGGCAGTCCAATGTACCGAAACATTTACTCCTAATTTTCTCAGTCTTAGGATTACTTCTTTATCTTCTGGTGACAGCCTGGTAATGGCACAAGCCCTCAAACCCATAGCTGCAGCTACATGGGCACCATAATTAAAAGCACCACCATGGACTACTCTCTTACCGGTAGAAGAAATAATAGTATCTTTGGTATAATGACCCAAAAAGGCTATTTGATAAGTATCAGTCAATATTATCTACCCCATTCCTTATCTATAATATGTGCCAGATTAATTGTAAAATCAACTAATATAGGCAATGGCCTGATCAATTACCTCTTTTAGGTCTTTTACCTTTAGTTTTTGCACCTCTTCGGCAAAAGGCTCAAAAGAGATAATGCCATCATATCCTTGTTGAACAAAGTAATCAATTTGTTCCTTGCTATTCATTTTATCTTTTCTAAAATCCATATTGCGATGTTCATCCCGGTACTGTTCGGGAGAAAGTTCTGTAGTGACTGCAGAAACATGTATCAATCCAGTATCTGCCACATTATATTCCTTGACAAGTAAGCTCAAATTATCAGGTCCCAGATAATGGTGAAAAGTATCAAAGACAATTTTATATCCTTCATATCCCGTTTCTCTAATCGCCTTCAGGGCTAAAATAGCAGAAGGTAAAGAACTGCTGGTAAAACCTAATGGTTCAATATATCCCTTTATATTATTATTCTGTTGAAATAAAGGAAATAACTCCTTTAAAGCTAGAACTGTTTTTTGATAATAAATCTCCTTACTTTTAGGCTCCTGAGAAACACCAACTTTATTAAAAGGACATAAAACAATAGCCTTACAATCGATTTCCTGAGCCAAACTAAGTAAATCTTTCAATTCTTTCTTTACCCTGGTTATCTCTTCCCAGTAATTAAAGCGCTGTACTGCATTAATAGAACAGATGTGAATATTATATCGTCTGATTAGATATCTAATCTCCTGAACAGAGTAATTATCAATTATATTTTCCCCCACTAAATCATTACGCAATTCTACGTAGTGTAGCTCTAAATCATTAGCCATTTGAAAAAATTCTTTGATATCCAAAGAGGGACAGATAATCCTATTTAATCCAAATCTACTACGTTCTATCATAGAAAATATTCCTTTCTCTTTGAGAAATGCTAAAAGGCAGTCAATATCTAAGTTGCTTATAGAAAGAATTCTTTCTAAATCTGGAGCATGTCAGTCAATTTTTTAGCTAAATAAATATAGTATAGTCATTCAGCCCCTGAAATTAGTTAAAGCATAAGTAAGAACCTGCTGAAAAATATATTTAGGCATCATAGCCTTATTTTATCTTTATTTATCTTTTGATAATATAATATAAACATTATAAACATAATAGATAAAGAATTCTATGTAGGTTTTTTTCTAACTGATTATTAAGGATTCCCTGAGAAATTATACTTTACTTATTTTTTTATAAATAATAATACTTAAAAAATTATCTAATTAATAAATAAGATTAAGAGAAACTTACACCAGGGTCTTCTCACTCTCAGGATCAAAGATATGAGTTTTGGGCATATCCACAACTACCTCCATCTCCTCTCCCACCTTCTTATGGGTACGGCTGTCCAGCTTGGCTACAATCTGATGTTTACCAGAAACTAGGTAAAAGAGTACTTCATCTCCTAGTGGTTCAATAACCTCAATCTGAGCCTTGATGGTA
Source organism: uncultured Atribacterota bacterium (assembly GCA_964525625.1). GTDB lineage: Bacteria > Atribacterota > Phoenicimicrobiia > Phoenicimicrobiales > Stramentimicrobiaceae > Stramentimicrobium. The sequence continues at coordinate 10,540 of CAZGKY010000063.1, forward strand.
TGCTCTTTGGCTGGATGGGGATAGAGCTCCTGATCGTGAAAATCCTCCGGGCGAACTCCAAAGGTAATCTTTTTGCCCTCATAGGAAGAGATGGCCTGATAAAATTCAGCAGGCAGTTTTAGCTGGAAAGTCTCCGTAGCAATAAAGTAGGAAGAGTCTTTCTTGAGTAAGGTAGAAGGGAAGAAGTTCATAGCTGGAGAACCGATAAAACCGGCTACAAATTGATTGGCTGGTGCCTTATAGACCTCCAGGGGTGGTCCGGCTTGCTGTAGTCTACCTTCATTGAGAATGAAGATACGGGAAGCCATAGTCATCGCCTCAATCTGGTCATGGGTTACATAGATGATGGTTGCCTCCAGACGATTGTGGAGTTTGGATATCTCAGCACGCATGGCAACCCGGAGTTTGGCATCTAAATTGGAGAGTGGTTCATCAAAGAGAAAGACCTTGGGTTTACGTACAATAGCCCGACCTACGGCTACCCTTTGTCGTTGACCACCAGATAGTTCCTTAGGACGGCGTTTGAGTAATTTTTCGATACCCAGTATCTCCGCTGCCTCATGAACACGCCGATCTATTTCCTCCTTAGGAAATTTTCGTAACTTTAGCCCGAAGGCCATATTGTTGTAGACATCCATATGGGGATAGAGGGCATAATTCTGAAAGACCATAGCAATATCACGGTCTTTAGGAGGAATATCATTGACCAGTCGATCGCCGATGTAGATCTCACCGGAGGTTACCTCCTCCAGACCAGCTATAGCACGTAAGGTAGTACTTTTGCCACAGCCTGAGGGACCGACTAAGACGGCAAATTCCTTATCTTCAATGTCGATACTGATGTTATCAACTGCCAGTACGTCTTTAAATTTTTTGGTAACATTCTTCAGGATTACTCTGGCCATATTAACCTCCTTAAAAAAT
>CAZGKY010000064.1:0-11028 GCA_964525625.1 uncultured Atribacterota bacterium
TTTTATGATAATGTCACCTTATTAATTATCTTGATAAAATGTCACTATGAATAAAAAGGTATATTATCAGATGTCTCAAAAACAACTTGGTAGGTATGTGACTATCTCTAAGCTGATAGAAAGCAAGCTAACAGTAAAACAGGCAGCAATATCTTTAGGTCTTTCTACCCGGCAAATACTTCGCCTCCAGAAAGGAGTAAAAACATCTGGGGTAAATGCGCTTGTACACAAGAATAGCGGTAGAAGGCCACATCATGCGCTTGGTGAATTCTTAAGAGAAAAGATCATTGCCTTAAAAAAGTCACCTACCTACGTTAATGCCAACTTCTGTCACTTTCAGAAATTACTGGCAGAATAGGAAGAGATTAAAATAAGTTATGCGGCCTTGTATACCCTCTTAAAGAAGGCTGGTATCACCAGTCCCAAGAAACGCAGGCGCTTTCGGGGACATCGCAGAAGAAAACGCAAAGAACAAGCGGGATTACTGATACAATTAGAGGCCTCCCCCTTTAGCCGGTTATCTGACGGCAAAGAGTATCATCTGCAGGGGGGATTGATGATGCTACGGGCCAGGTAGTAGGTCTTTATCTAGCCGAGGGTGAATGTCTGGAAGGATATTTCCAGGTAGTCTGGCTCATGCTATTGGACTTTGGTATCTTGATGAGTACCTATTTATATTGCCATAGTATTTTTTTCTCCTAATATCCAACCTTATTGAGAAGGTCCTAACTGAGATTGATAATTTCTTAGTCACTTCTGCTGAGCAAAAACATTAAAAGCTTGGGGTAGAGTTTTTACATCTACCTTGCTGAAAACCGCCAGGGGATCACTAATTAGGTAACACCAAATGATAAGGATAAAGAGTTTTGTATTTATAATTGTGGATCAAAAATAACAAGGGTATTTGCTTAGTATTTAAAGCTACTATAGTCTTTTCTATCTGAGCTTTAAGGTAGGTCTACCTAAAACAAAAACATTTGGGCAGCAGAAAAAAGTACCCACAGAAATTTGACACAGAATGTTAAAAATATCATTTTTTTATTTGAAAGATAATATGTTATAATAATTATGAAAGTAACTTGCTGATACATTCTTATTAATATATTGTTATCAAGTTATTTATGAAGAAAGGAGGAGAAGGCCATGATCAAGGTGAAAGTTTTTGGGGTAGCAATTGATCCGGTAACAAAAGGATTTGTGGTTATTTTAAAAGATCAGGATGAAAAGAAATGGTTGCCAATATGGATAGGGCCTTATGAAGCCAAAATGATTTCTTTAGCCTTGGAAAAAACTAAACCCAAGAGACCTTTTTCTCCCGATTTAATTAAAAATATAATTGAATCTGCAGAATTATATTTAGAGAAAGTTGTTATCTCTGATATAAGAGATAATACCTATTTTGCTACTATGTGGTTAAAAAAGGGAGAAAAACAGTTGTTGATTGATGCTCGGCCTAGTGATGCTATTGCTATAGCCCTGAGGTTGGAATCACCAATTTATATTGCTGATGAAGTCATGAAAAAAGCATCAGTTGTTCATTCTTCCAAAGAAGAAGAGGTTGCTGTTCGCTTAGCTCAATTGAAGAATGAACTTCAGGTTGAGGTGGAAAAGGAAAATTACGAAAAAGCAGCCCAGATAAGAGATGAAATTAGACGTTTAGAAAAGATGAAAAATATTCCTCCTCTGAAGCCAAATTAAATGATATTGTCTAAGGCAATTTTTTAGTCCAGGTGGTTTTATAATAAAATATTTTGGATAATTCATTAATCTTCCTGTGAAATAGCAGGGAGTTTTTTTATAATAATAGGTGCATTTTAAGATTATTTTGGAGGTAAACTGGAAAACTATGCAGAAGATTATTATTAATCAGGCTATTTTTGAAAGATTCCCCCAATTTATACGCGGTATTATTTTAGTACAAGATATTCAGATTGTGGAAAAAAATAAAAGAATTAAAAAACCACTAAATAAGATTATAGAACAGAGAAAATCGGAAAGGTTTGAATTTGATAATCATCCTTATCTTAAAGCCTGGGATAATGCTCATTTAAGATTTGGCTCAGACCCTCAGCAATACCCTCCCTCCACAAAATCTTTACTAATCAGGATAATGGGCGGGGGAGGTTTACCATTTATTAATTCAGTAGTGACCCTTTTCAATTATATTTCTATTAAATATCTGGTACCTTGTGGAGGCGATGATGTCAGTAAAATTACTGGGAATCTCTGTCTTGGTTTTGCTACAGGAGAAGAGTTTTTCACTGGTTTAGGTGGTAGAGAAGTGGAACATCCTGATAAAGGAGAGGTAATATACTATGATGATCAGAGCAAGCAGGTTATGTGTAGAAGATGGAATTGGAGAAATGCGGAATTCTCTAAGATAAGCAATGATACCAGGAAAATTGTTATCAATATTGATGGAATTGATGGTATCCCCACCTCTTCCATAATTGAAGCGCGAGATGAATTGGCAGGCTTGCTACAAGAACATTGCGCAGCAAAACTAACTACTAATTTATTAACCTGTTCTAATCGGGAGATCTGTTTACCAGAATAGGGTTTATTATTCATTTTTTACTAATCTTATTATTGCCAATATCTAATTTGGAAAAGGTTATTCTTTAAAATAATCAGATATAACAAATATATATCCAGTTATTCTTAATATTCATTATTATTACGAAAAATGGATAATTGACACTAGCAGTATAATTATGTTATGAGAACAATTTTCGAAAAGGAGAACAGTTATGATACAATTTGATAAGTTTACTATTAAAGCTCAAGAGGCAATAAGCGAGGCTCAACAATTGGCGGTACAATATAACCACCAAGAAATTAAAAGTGAACACCTATTATTGGCTTTAATAAGACAGAGAGATGGAATTATTCCTTCGGTCTTAACAAAATTAGAAATAGATAGCACTGATTTAGAGGCTTTCTTAGAAAAAAGATTAGAGCAGCTTCCCAGTGTATATGGAGGAGGAAGTGGTCAGTACATAGGAAATGAATTAAATACAGTGTTTAATAAGGCTATTCAGGAAGCCGCAAAGATAAAGGATGAATATATCAGTACCGAACACCTTTTCTTAGCCTTGATTGAATTGGAGGATAGTTCTTTTGCTAGATATTTTCGAGAAAAGGGTATCAATAGAGATAATGTTTATCGAGCATTGATGAATATCAGAGGTAAGCAGAGAATAACCGATCAGAATCCCGAGGAAAAGTATCAGGCTTTAGAAAAATATTCCCGGGATTTAACTCAATTAGCCCGAGAAGGAAAACTGGATCCGGTAATAGGCAGGGATGATGAAATAAGAAGAGTCATGCAGATACTATCTCGAAGAACAAAAAATAATCCCGTATTAATAGGTGAGCCAGGTGTTGGAAAAACTGCTATCGTAGAAGGTCTGGCACGAAGGATAGTAAGTGGTGATGTTCCAGAAGGGCTAAAAAATAAAAGAGTCATTGCTTTAGATATAAGTGCTTTAGTGGCCGGAGCAAAATTTAGGGGAGAGTTTGAAGACCGACTGAAAGCAGTATTAAAAGAGATAGAACAAGCTGAAGGTTCCATTATCTTATTTATAGATGAAATCCATACTTTAGTTGGCGCTGGCGCAGCAGAAGGTGCAGTAGATGCCTCAAATATGTTAAAACCAGCTTTAGCCAGAGGCGAATTGCATTGTATTGGTGCCACAACTTTAAAAGAATATAGAAAATATATTGAAAAGGATGCTGCTTTAGAAAGAAGGTTTCAGATGGTATTGATAAAAGAACCAAGTGTGGAGGATACTATTGCTATTTTAAGGGGTTTGAAAGAACGTTACGAAGTTCACCATGGAGTTAAGATTATGGACTCTGCTTTAATTGCTGCAGCTACGCTTTCTCATCGCTATATTACTGATCGTTTTTTACCAGATAAGGCAATTGATTTAGTTGATGAAGCTGCTTCTGGATTGCGCATGGAAATTGATAGCATGCCAGTAGAGATAGATGAGATACAGAGAAAGATAATGCAGCTTCAGATTGAAAAACAGGCTTTGAAAAAGGATAATGATGTTGTTGCCCGAGAAAAGATTAAAAATATCGATCATACCTTAAGTAACTTAGAAGAAGAAAAGAAAAATTTGATGTTAAGATGGAATCATGAGAAAGAGATTATTCAAAAAATTAATCAGATTAAAAGCGAAATTGAAAAGGCTAAAACAGAAGCAGAACAAGCGGAAAGAAGTGGCGATCTTAATCGATTAGCAGAAATAAAATATGGTAGAATGCCCGCCTTAGAGAAACAGCTGGAAGAAAATAATAAAAAGATTGCTTCTCTTCAAAAGAGTTCCCGAATGCTAAAAGAGGAAATAACGGAAGAAGATATTGCTCAGATTGTAGCTAAGTGGACTAATATTCCTGTAGGACGTTTAATGGAAGGAGAAACTGAAAAGTTAATTCGGATGGAACAGGAATTAAAGAAAAGAGTAGTGGGACAGGATGAGGCAGTAAGTCTGGTGTCTAATGCTATCAGGCGTTCGAGAGTAGGAATTTCCGACCCTAATAGACCTATCGGTTCCTTTATATTTATGGGTCCCACTGGGGTTGGAAAGACTGAATTAGCTCGTAGCTTAGCTTCTTTTTTATTTAATAATGAGAACGCTCTGGTAAGAATAGATATGTCTGAGTATATGGAGAAACATAGTGTTGCGAGATTAATTGGAGCTCCTCCTGGATATGTCGGTTATGAAGAAGGAGGTCAATTAACTGAAATTGTCAGGCGTAGACCGTATTCGGTAATTCTTTTTGATGAAATTGAAAAAGCTCATCATGATGTATTCAATATATTGCTACAAATAATGGATGATGGAAGATTGACTGATGGCCAGGGAAGAGTGGTTAATTTTAAAAATACTATCTTGATTATGACCTCTAATATTGGTAGTCAATATATTTATCAATTAAACTCTGCTAATAAAGAAGAAATGGCTCGACGGATTGATCAGGTATTGAGGGACCATTTTAAACCGGAATTCCTAAATAGAGTGGATGAGATAATAACCTTTAATCGCTTGGAAAAAGAGCATATTATTCAAATTGTTGATATTCAACTCAATATTTTAAGGCAACGCTTACAAGATAAGGAAATTAATTTAATAGTAAGTAACCGGGTTAAAGAAATTCTAGCAGAACGAGGATTTGATCCTCAGTTTGGTGCCAGACCTTTAAAAAGAACTATCCAAAGATACCTTCAGGATCCCCTGGCTTTACAGATGCTGGAAGGAAAGATCAAAGAAAAAGATACTGTCCAGGTGGACTTTGAGGAAGAGAAAAAAGAAATTGTCTTTAGCATTAAAAGTTAAGTGTTGATAATTATTTTAAATTTAGCCTCCGCGTTTTGTGCGGAGGCTGTTTATTTTAGTTTTCACAATTTAAGGAAAAGAGCTTACCAAAAAGGGTAAACAAGAAAAAGCCAAAACTCTTTGCAAAGTACTTTGTGCCATCCGCTTGGTGTGTGGGTTGTTACTTTATTAGATTAGCTTATATATCTTATTATTTTATTGTTTATAGATAATGAATGTTAATCTGAGAAATACCGCAATCAATTTTTATATCAAGTCGATATTCAGCACTATCATAATTCTGAGAGATATAGGTTTTATCTTCCTGTTGTTGGAAATGTTCATCAAAATCTTTAATACTAAGTCCGGTATCAAGATAAATTTTTGTTCCTACATTATCGGGGATGGCAATATCAATTAGCGAGACTCCTGAGTCTATGTTTATTCTTCCATTGTACTGAGGTGCAATAATATTAATTTTAGAAGCGCCACTCTTCAGGAAGAAATTTTCTATTTTAAATTTAGATAAATCATAATCTATCGATGTTGCTCCAGTTTCCAAGAAAAGGTTGTAAACTATATCAGTATTTAATTTTAAATCAATATTATTTTTTGGACTTCGTGCCATTTTATCTGAAATGGGATGATGAGTTATTAGTACTTTGGCTTCATCATTCAGAACAGAAAACTCTTCTATAGGCTTAAATTCTGGATAGCGGTAGCTAACCTGGCACTGATAAAGAAGGTTGGTTGGGGATTTCAAAGAAAAAGAACCAACAGTATAATTTAAATGGAAATTAGCTTTCTGAATCAGAGGAACTAATATGGTCTCTTCACTTATTATTTCACTTGTTTCTGATACTATTAATTCTTCTTCCGTCTTTTCCTCTGCTTCTGTTAATGTTTCTGATATTTCTTCTGGTAGGCTTTCTTCTGTAATTACTTCATGTCTTACCGTCCGGACTGGACTGGGAATCATTTCAATTTCTCTTTGTAGAGTTTCTACTTTAAAAGCAATTTGTTTTTCCCATTGCAGATCTAATCCCAGATAATTGCTACTTACACCTAACATAATTCCTACTAATATAACCAGGGGTCCTAACCAGGAAAGTCTTCTTCTAAAGATTAAGCTAATACCTAAACTTACTAATAACAGAGGCCAGAGCCTAAGGATATCTGGCCAAACTGACCATTCCAGAATATGTAGATTATTCAACAATAAAATAACACCAATCAGGATAATAATTAAACCTTTTAAAAACTGTGTCAAACTCATTTTTAGAGCTCCTCTCTAAAATTTGGAGATAATGTAATTTACCTAATTATTAATTATTAATTAATAATTTTTTTACTATTTTTTTGTAATTTTTGACCAACTATTGGCAATCAATAAATCGATTAATCTCTGCTGATCAGAAAGATAGTTAGGATTAAGAGCCAGAGCAGTTTCGGCTTCTCTCAGGGCATTTTCATAATCCTGACTGCGATAATAAGTTAAACCTTTTTTATAATGGGCTTCAGCTAAGATATCTGGTGTATCAGCTAGATTAGTGGCTAATTGATAATGTTTAAGTGCTTCAGGTAACTTGCCATTATGGTAATATTGATTGCCAATTTCGATCAATGCTTTGGCAAAATTATTAAAAGTAAATTGATGTTGTCCTAAAGGATAGGTTTTTTGGGCTAACTCTTTTTCTACAATAGCTCGATCATAATTATGATCTTTAAGATGAATTTCCCCCTGATAATAATAAGCTAAGGCGATGGAACGTTGATCTTCTTCAAATTGAGTTGCTTTTTGATAAGCTGCTTGAGCTAGCCCTAATTCTCTATTATTACGGTAATAATGACCCAGATGAAGGTAGCAATAGGCATTAGGTTGATAAGCTATAAGTTTTTCCAGGATAGGAGGTTGAATCTGGCAATAGCCCATTTGGATAAATCTTTCATTGGCTTTTGCTAGCTGATGGTTATCCAGATAGAGCTGTCCTAATTCGGCATTTAACTGTTGATGATTGGGAATAAGTTCCACAACCTTTTCATATTGCTGAATTGCTTGTTCTAATTTTCTCTGTTCTTTATAAATCATTCCCCTAATGTAGTAGGCATAAGCTATCTCATCCTCTATTAATGAATCTAATTGGGTTAAAGCCTCTTCATATTTACCCATTTTGAAAAAAGTATAACTAAGGTTAATTAAAGCAATTTTATTGGAAGGATCTAAATTCAAAGCTTTGCAATATTCTTCTTGAGCGGGTGGATATAATTCTTGGGCTAAAAAGAAATTTCCTAAGTTAATTAGGTCATATACATTTATAGTCACTGTTTTTTCTTCAATAATAGACTGAAGAAGTTCCTCCAGTTTTATGTTATTGTGGGCAGAGATGAATGAGTCAAACAAGATAAAGAAGAAAAGGAAAAAACAGACAACTTTCCAGCCAGTTTTTATTTTTCTTTTCATTATAATTATTCCTCCTGAATCCTGAATATTGTAAAAGGTTACTTTATTATATTATTAAATATTTAAATCTATTTAATTGCTAAAATCAATTGATGAAGGTTGAAGAAAAAATTAATCTTAACCCTATTAGGTATTATATTATTTTTCTTCTTTTTCTTCACCAAAATTTTTAAGTTTCTTGGCAAATTCTAAGAGCTTTTGATCTACAAGATAATTAACTGTATTTTTCTCAAATTTTCCGCTTTTCAGTCTTTTGCCAGCTTTTCTACCGGTTAGGATTTCTATTCCCTGGTCAATAGTCTTTATGGGATAAATGTGAAATTGACCTTTTTTGATGGCTTCCACCACATCTTCTCTTAACATAAGATCGGGAATATTAAGTTCCGGAATTATTACTCCCTGTGTTCCTGTTAAACCCTTTGCCTGGCATACATCAAAAAACCCTTCAATTTTTTGATTTACTCCACCAATGGGCTGAATTTCTCCTTTCTGGTTGATAGAACCAGTTACAGCAATATCCTGTCTGATGGGAATATTGGCAATGCTGGAAATGAGAGCATAAGCTTCAGTAGATGAAGCACTATCTCCCTCTACTCCAGCATAAGATTGTTCAAAACAAATACTAGCACTAATAGTTAGAGGTTTATCCTGGGCATATTTAGAACGAAGATATCCGCTTAAAATAAGAACACCTTTATTATGGGTTTTACCACTCAGGTCAGCCTCTCTTTCTATGTTAATAATACCGGCTTTACCAATAGAGGTTTTCGCAGTTATTCTGGTTGGTTTACCAAAGGAGTACTCTCCTAAGTCATATACAGAAAGGCCATTGACTTGTCCCACTACTGATCCCTCTATATCAATCATCAAGGTTCCTTGTTCAATCAATTCTTGGATTTTTTGTTCAATAAGATTCAATCTTTCGATTTTTTCTTTAATAGCAGTATTGATATGCTTTCTTTGGATAATTTTTTGTCCTTCTTTTTTTGCCCAGTAATTGGCCTCTCTTAACAGGTCTACCAGATTATTAAAATGAGTGGATAATTTATTTTTTCTTCCCGCTAATCTCACTGCATACTCAATTACTCCTTCAATACCACTCTGGTCAAAGGGAAGCAGATTCTCTCTTTCACATAATTGTTTAATAAAACAAGAATATTGATAAATATTGGAGGGATTGTTTTGAGTCACTGTGTCAAAATCTGCTTTTATTTTAAATATTTTTTCAAAATCAGGATCACTGAAATAGAGCAGTTGATAGAGAAGGGTATCTCCAATCATGATAACTTTTACATCACATTCCACAGGTTCTGGTTTTAAGGCTGAGGTGCTAAACAGAGGAAAAGGGTCATAGGTTTCTGGTTCAATCTTGCGATTTAATAAAGTTCTTTTTAATGCCGGCCATACTCCTGGTTCCAGAAGAGTATCCAGGGCATTCATTACCAAAAAGCCTCCATTAGCCCTTAATAAGGAACCAGCTTTTATTTTAGTAAAATCGGTTACCCAGTGTCCAGTACGGTCTATTCTTCTTTCTATCATACCAAATAAATTTTTATAAGAAGGATGGGTTTCAATAATAACTGGTGAGGTTTTGGTATCGGAATTGTCCACAATGACATTTACCGAATATTCAAGAAAAGAATCTGTTGTTTGAGGTAATTTTAATCCAGGAATAGTGGCTGTTTGATCTTCCTTTTCCTGAAAACGACTTATATTATCCAACACATTATTTTTGACCTCATCTAGATAAGCATCAAGAACAGGGTTGTTATACTTTTTCTTAATCTCTCCAGTTTCTTCTTCTACCAAAGGGGTAATAATTTTTATTTCTAATTCCGTTAATTTCTTACTCAATTCTTTCTGAAGAATACTAATTTTTTTGGAGATTAAAGTAATCTCTTGAGTTAATTCCTGATGCTTCTTTCTAATTTTTTCTAATTCCTCCTTAGAGAATTTTCCTTCTTCAACTAAAGCTTCTATATTTTCTAAGTTGGTCGGTTTTCCATCTATTATCGGGAAAATATCAGGCCTGGTATAAGGACCTATTTGAATCTGAACGATAGTGAAATTTTCTGCTTTGACTTTATCCTCAAAGTCCTTTACTAAAGTGTGTTGTTTTCTTTTAAAATTTTCTGCAAGAGTGTCTTTACTTTTCTGATATTTTTCGCTTTCCAGAAGTAAGGGAATATGTTTTCTTAAGGTAGATACTAGATTGTCCATATCTTTTTTAAATTTATTACCCTGTCCAGCTGGCAGACTGATTGCTCTGGGCATATCAGGGTCTTTAAAATTATGAACATAGCATTTATCATCAAAGACTACATTTTCTCTTTTTCTGTTGTGTAAAAGTTTTTTTATTGTGGTACTACGACCAGTTCCGGATTTTCCGGTAATAAAAAGGTTGTAACCTAAGTATTCCATATCAAGACCAATTTCTATAGCCTTTAAAGCTCTTTCCTGTCCTAAAATTTTATCACTGGCTTTTAAGTCATTGGTAGAAGAGATATCAACTTGGTTTAGATTACAGTGCCATCGCAATTGTTCTACTGGAACTTCAGGATAATCAATTTTTTTTGTTTTCATAATTACTCCTTGGGGATGTTCCAGGGCAATCCTTCTTTGGCTATGCCCCTCATTTAATTATTTTACTTCATTACACTTTTCTATTAGTCTTTGTTTAACTGTCTTATTGGAATCCAATGTTTTTTCCTTAATTTAGCTCTAAAAATATTAAAAGAATATAAAAGCTATTAAATAATCTTCTTTCTACTTTTCTTCAGTTTATTTTCTGTTTAATTTTTTTATTTAAATTTATAAAAATATTTTCTTTATTATAACAGTATATTTTATATTTGTTAAGAAACTATATCTTGAGAAAAAATTATTTTAATAAATTTGCCCAAAAAAGAAAGGATTTTAAAAACAGATTAAAATTTTTAATTTTCTTAGTGAATCGTTTTCTTTTTTAAGATATAATAATTAAAAATAATAAAATCAACAGGGGGGAGCAAAATGTCGAAAAGTATTACTATTATTTTTGTAATATTAATAATTTTTATTGCTGGCTTTGCCTATATCAATTATAACCGTCTGAATCAAATACAAGATGATCTGATAAAGAAAGAAACATTGCTAAAAGAATCTGAAAAATTGATTCAAGAGCAGGAAAAATCTTTAATTCAACTAGAAGAAAAAAAGATCGGAAGAGCGTCGTGTAGGGAAAGAGTGTAGGATAGGGTG
>CAZGKY010000065.1:0-10976 GCA_964525625.1 uncultured Atribacterota bacterium
CACCTACCCCCTATCCTACACTCTTTCCCTACACGACGCTCTTCCGATCTATAATAAACCAGGGATTTACTTTTAAATATTGAGGAATGGTAATTGCACCAAACCAACCTTTCTTCAAAAAACCTTCTAAAGCCGGATAAAGATGGGCAAATATTCCTGAACCAAGTAAAATTCCGACTAAACCTCCCAGTAAAGCATCCAGATTTCCCTGACCAATAGCTGCTGAAATAGTTCCTGGACAGTAGCCCAATAAAGCAAAACCTATACCAAATATCAATCCACCTACCAAGGTCATACCTACTGAACCTGGCTTGGGATGTAATTCTACCATTCCCATGCCTTTCATCAGATAAATGCCTATCATACCTACCACAACTGCTGATAAGATTATCTTAATTACAGTAAAATCTTTTAACAATAATTGCCCCATAATTACATCATATTTGGCCACCCCTCCTTTTTGCAATAAGAAACCAAAGATAACGCCCATAACAAGACCCAGAAGGAGCTGAGCTTTCTTTTGAGAATGTAATTCCTTTAACATTTTAGCCTCCCAGACCGTAATAAATAAAGCGGGCAGTTATAACACCTCCAATAAAAAATAGTATTACCGCCAACCAGCTGCTCACAGCTAACTGTAAAGTTCCACTAATACCATGACCACTGGTACAACCTCCCGCCCAACGAGCGCCTATTCCCAGTATTATTCCACCTATCAGAGCAACTAAAAAGCGGGGGAAAATTAATATTCCAAATCTGGCCATCCATAAAGAGGGAACCCATCTTAAACGAAATTCTCCCGAAAGAGATGCAGAAATAAAAGAACCAATGACAATACCCAGCACAAACATCCACTCCCAGTCTACTTCAGCTGGAAATTGTTTATAATAAGGATGATTGTTCACTGATCTTCCTGTTATAAGCTGCTCAATCATTCCACTGCTCCGAGAAAAAGCAGTAGAACAACCAATAGGCTTATTAGAAAGTAAAAAGGTAAACCAGCTCAGGATACCAATACCTGCCCCCACCAGATATGGTGACCATAATCGTAAGGTCATAAATTCCACCATAAATCGTCTCCTTTCTTTTTATACTTCATAACTCAATTTCCCCTGGCTATTTTCTATGAATTTTCCAGCGATAAGGGAAACTACCCCATTTGTAAATCCCTCCTCTATTCTTACCAAATTCCCCCATTCCAGTCATTCCCCCAGCTACATTAATTAGATTTTCAAATCCCCTTTGTAATAATAAGGAAATAGCGAGGCTGGAACGATGTCCGGTACTGCATACAACGTAATATTGTTGCCTATGGTCTAATTCTTGGTATCTTTCTCTTAAATCAGGTGCCGGAATATTAATTGCTCCTTCAATATGGCTATCTTCAAACTCAGAAAATGCCCTCACATCCAGAACTTTAATGTTATTATTTTCGCTTTCTCTTGCTAATTCTGGAGCAGAAATCTGTAGAACATGGTTACAGGGTAATCCGTTTTTGGTCCATTCAAACATTCCTCCTTCCAGATAACCATAACTATTATCCAGACCAACCCTATACAACCATAACGCTACCTCTTCAGCGGAGACCCGATCAGGTGTTACCAATAATATCTTCTTTTCTGGTGGAATAACCCAACCCGAAAAGGTGGGAAAATTTCCCCCAAAATCAATGCTGTAGGAATTGATAATATGTTGTCCACCAAAAGCATCATAATTACGACAGTCTAAAATCACAAATTGACCGGATTTTACCAACTGGTTAAAATCTAGTGGAGATAAAGCTTGAATGGGAGCTAATCGACGTACTAATTGAGGACCCTGACGGTTAATTTCACTACAACGGGCAAAATGATCAGGTATGGGAGGCATTTCTGTAGTTACTGAAACAATAAACTCCTTTTCTGCCTTAATCTGCAAGGCTTCATTATATTTTTTTTCATAACCTATGGTGCTTCTCCTTTTGGCACCCAACGCCCTACCACATAGAGAGCCAGCTCCATGAGCTGGAAGTACTTCACAGAAATCTGGTAGTGTCTCCAATTTCCTTAAACTAGAAAATAATTTAGCAGCTAACTCTTCTGCTCTACTCGGGAATAAATCAGGTCTTCCCACATCTCCCACAAATAAGGTATCACCAGAAAAAAGAACTATCGGATCTTTACCTCTAGACCTATCTATGACTACATAAGCAATATGTTCCGGAGTATGACCGGGAGTTTCCATTACTTTTATCAAGACATTATCAATTTCAAACTCATCTTCCTCCTGTAAGGACTGATGTTCAAACTGACATTGAGCTGAAGCAGGGGCATAAATTTTAGCTCCGGTTTTATCAGCCAGATCCATATGCCCTGAGATAAAATCAGCATGCAGGTGTGTAGTAAGAATATGAGTTATTTTAAAACCCATATTTTTTGCTGCAGCAATGTATCTATCCACATCACGGCTGGGATCAATAACCGCACAACATTCTTTCCCTCCTAAAAGATAAGAACTATGGGCAATCTTGGGTAAATAGAATTGTTCAATATACATAAAAATCTCCTTTATAGCAAAAATAAAAGGTTTTATTTACCTTCTTTTAATTTTTTAACACGTTCTATATATTTTTCCATATCATATTTTCTTTTTAGACCATTATCATTCATATAACGTACCTTGCCAAATATCGGGCGTTCTTTCCAGGCTCGATCATGTAATCCAAAACACCAAGCCACTCCAGTATAGCCATTAGCATCTCTTCCATCCAGTTCATATTTATTATTAAGATATAAACAATATTGAAAGGCTTCCTGAGGTGTAGGACTCCATTCTAAAATCTTTTTAGCCCAGTACATACGCATATAGCCATGCATCTTTCCGGTAATCATCATCTCCAATTGCGCAGCATTCCAGAAAGGATCATGTGTTAAAGCATGTTCCAATTCAGCAAGAGAATATACTACTTTTCTTGGATCATTCTGGTGCTTTTCTAAGGTAGTTCTGGCCCATCTGGGCAATCCTTTGAATTGATCATAATATTCATTATAGAAAACATGATTTATGGCTAACTCTCTTCTGACAATTAATTCTTCTAAGTATAACCGGTAGGCTTCGGCTGGTGCTTTTGCTTTAAGTTTGAGAGCTATATAAAGAGGAGAGATCTGACCAAAATGAAGATAGGGACTCATATGGGATAAGAAATCCTGGGAAGGATCATTACGTAAAGTGCTGAAACGGCATATCTTTTTATTGATAAACTCATCCAGTAAATTTTCTGCCTGATTTTCACCTCCCCGAAAAACAGGAGAAGGAGGTACTGAATTATCTATGGCTAATCGTTTAATGCTTTCCCTTACATCATCTAAGGGAAAGGAAAGTAAATCTAAATTAAGATTAAGCGAGGTCTGTTTCGGTTCACTCATTTCCATAGGTTTAAGATAATGTGGTAACAAACGTTGTACTTTTTTGCGGAAGGTTACCGCATTAAACTCTTCCTTGTTAGAAGCGCTCTCTACGGGAACTACAATATTACTTTCTACTTGAATCATCAGACAGGGCAGATCCTGAGCATATTTTTCCCGCCATTCGTTCTGAAATCGTAGATAGCCATAATCAGTAATGATCATTACAGCTCTTTTAGCTAAAGAGGACAGATTAGTATATCTATTGTCCTTGGGATAACCTATCACCATATTGATTCCCATATTTTTAAAATTTTGTTTAACTTCTTGCAATCCTTCCAACATAAAATAATAATGTCGTAAATTAGCCTCTGGGAAATCTGTATTAATTTCAAAATAGACTACAAGTGGCAAGGAGCGTTTATTGGCTATTCTGATAGCAGTTTCCAAAGCTTGATTATATTTTATCCTTTGCGCTGCCTGCATCCAGTAAATTATGTAATTACCTTCTTGTTCCTCCTTTTCGTTAAGATAGGAGATTCTATCTTCCTGAATCATATTTTCTCACCTCACTTACTGAAAAATGATTCATCAACTTAGCCTTTTACAGTAATTTATAGTCCTGCTTGACCGGTAGAGTTTGTTCTGGTCATAGAATAAAGGATGGTTGGTCAAGAAGGGACAATTTTTTCTATTTTATCACAAATAATTATAATTAATTAAAATAAAAGATTATTGTCTTTAATTACCATTTTTATAATTTCTACCGCTTTGTTAATGTCTTCTCGGCAAATATGGCGGTGGGTAACCAGACGTATTTTATCAGGAGGAACAGGTGACACTAATAACCCCTCTCCTTTTAACCATTCAGTCAGTTGAAGGGCAGAAGCCTTTAATTGACTAATATCGCAATAGACCATATTAGTTTGTACTGTATTTAAATCTATTTTAAGACCCTTTACTTTCAGCAGCTCTTCAGCAAGATAACGAGCATGAGCATGATCCTCTGTTAAACGATTAATCATCTTTTCCAGGGCTACAATACCTGCTGCCGCTAATACTCCTGCCTGTCTCATACCACCACCTAACATCTTTCTTATCTTCCTTGCTCTTTCTATAAATGTTCTCTCTCCAACCAGTAGTGAACCTACTGGAGCACTAAGTCCTTTGGACAAACAGAACATTACCGAATCTGCCTCTTTAACCAATTCTTTTGCTTCTACTCCCAGGGCTATGGCTGCATTAAATATGCGTGCTCCATCCACATGTACTTTCCACCCTAACTCATGGGCAAATTGAGTAATTTCCTCCATCAAAGAAACTGAATAAACAGTTCCTCCACCACGATTATGAGTATTTTCAATACACAATAAGGCAGTGCTGGGAAAATGAATATTTTTTGGTCTTATTACTTTCTTAATCATATCTACAGTCATAATACCTCGCTTCCCCGGTACTAAGCGGGGGGAAAGTCCGGCTAATCTAGAATACCCTCCTACTTCGTAATAGTAGATATGGGCATCAGCCTCCAGTATTACTTCCTCACCAGGATGGGTATGACTCATAAGAGCACATAAATTACCCATAGTACCACTGGCTACAAAAAGTGCTGCCTCTTTACCTAACTTTTCAGCAGCTAATTTCTCCAACTTATTCACAGTAGGGTCTTCTCCAAATACATCATCTCCTAAAGGAGCCTTTTTCATCTCCTCCAGCATTTCTGCAGTGGGTAAGGTCTGGGTATCACTTCTTAGATTAATTACCATTGTTTGAACTACTCCTTTCTCTTTTCTTCTTTAAATTTGCCTATAATAATACCCTATTTTTCACCTTTTAGAAACTAGCAATTTTTTGCTTAAATGAATTTTCTCTTTATTATTTCCTTATTCTATTCCTTAAAAAAATCGTATTTTACATGGAAATAAAAAAATGCCCTTCTCTTTATTTTATATAGTATAAATACTAAGGGCATTTAAAATCAATTTAAGGAAATAGGTTTGATCAATAATCTTTTTCTTCAACGTAAACTTTGTAGACTAAATATTCTTTCCTCCAATTCTGGATTCAATTCAATCTTATTAATTATAAACTGGGTATAGGTATCTCTACGTAATTTATTCTCCATAATAGACTGCACTGGTAGCCATCGTTCTTCTATCTCTTCTATCTTTTGTACTTCAATTGTCTTTAATAACTGACCACTTTCTGCATAGAGTTCCTCTTTTAGACCGACAAAACGTTCTTGATCAATCCAGGCCACCCGGCGATAATAGGATACCTTTTTCCCGGGTAGGGCAATAGCTTCTAAAACATAGCAGGGACGGTCCTGAAAAATATCTTCTTCTAACAGGGTAAAGGTATATAATTCAGTGAGCTTATCTGATTCCATCATATCCTGATAGGAGAAATCACTTCCCATCAAACCCTGTTCCAGCATATGTCCAGAAATTTTAACAATATCCTCAGCATCAGGAAAAAACATCCACAAATTATCTCCCCGTTTGAGAAACTTTGTTCCCCTATCCGCAGGATTGGTAAATTCCACCAGGGCATCCTTTTCTTGGGAATACATCACCATGGTCTTTTCCACTTTTCTCCCACCTCTACTAATAATCATCGTTGCCTCAGCATAAGCAGAATGAATATATTCATTTTCATCTCTTCTTTTCATAATTTCTTCAGCAGTTATCTGTTCTCCAAAACCAACTATGGTCAAATATACTAAGCAGAAAAATACCATAACTACAATGAACCAAACTTTTTTTCTGGCTATCATGAAATTTATTCCCCTTTCTTACCTTATATTCTTAAAGCCTCATTAGGTTCGAGTCGAGCAGCCATTCTAGCTGGAATCATACAGGCAATAGTAACTACTAGCACACCAAGTAGAAAGGAAAAAATCAGGTTTTCTAAACTAAAAACGGTATAAAAAACTGATTCAAACATCAGGTCTGCAGACATTCCCTCCATGGCTGCACCAAAATCCATACCAACTACCGAGAATATTTTTGTAACAATACCACCGATAATTACCCCTACCGCACTACCTAATACCCCAATAATAATTCCCTCCATAGCAAAGAGGTAGAGAATTTCCCTGGCCTTTAAGCCCAGTGCACTCATCATTCCAATTTCACGTATTCTCTCATTAACAATCATAATAAGTGTGTTGATGAGCACAAAACAAGCCAGGATAATTATAAAAACATAGATAAAATTATACATTACCACAGCAATATCAAAAATTTCAATCAATTCATAGTCCCGATTCCAGAGCTGTGCTATATATTTTCCAGTCTTATCTTGCTCAGCAAGTAATTCCTTGATATAGGGTAAAACCTTCTCTGCCTGACGGTAATGAGGAGTAATAATCAAAAGTTCAGTCACTTCTCCAGTAATTTCCAATATATCTTGAGCTTGATCCAGAGGTAGCAAGAAAATATGCTCGTTCAACAATTCAAGACTACTACTTATTTTACCAACAATCTGAAAAGTAGAGGCCCGAAATGAATCAAAGGCGGTACTGTAAAGAAAGGTTACCCTGTCTCCCACCTGTCGATTGATTTTTTCCAGTAATCCAGCACCCATTACTAATTCCCTTTGCCCCATTTTAGGCATTCTGCCCTCTGTAATTTGGCGGTCTATAGTGGTAAATTTGATTTCCTCTTCTGGAACAATACCCCAGCCCATCATACCTACTAATTTTTCCTCTGTACTAACCATAGCAGCAAATTTCAACCTTGGTACTACCTGCTCTACACCTTCTATCTGTGTGAGGCTTTCTACTATTTCTTCATATCCTTCCTGAGTAAAACCATTTACCGTATAATTTAAAGATATTAAATGTTCTTTTAATTTATATTCTCTATCAATTATTCTTATATGACCAGCCTTATATTTAATATGATTACTAAAAGTAGATTCTAACATCCCGCTAATCATCCCTCTTAAAAAGACTACAGCAATAAGAGCAATAGCAATAGCAATAATAGAAACTATGGTCCTCGCTCGGGATCTTGATAAATTTTTTTTAGCCAGATTCCATAAAAATGTCATTTTGTGCCTCCTCCTTAACGGTGATAAATGGCCTCTACAGGATCTTTATGTGCTGCCCAATAGGCCGGTATGATACTGGATAGTAAGGCAACAATAACTCCCAGGGAAAAGATATAGCCGAAAGTAGAATAATTCCAGGAACCATAAATCCGGTCAACTATTGGAACACCATACTGGGACCAATCTAACCATTCTCCATAAAGGTCTTGAAAACTAATTCCCTTATTTACCATCCAGTTTACTCCTAAATATCCCAGCAGACATCCGGTCAAGCCTCCCAACACTCCAATGCCAGTTGCCTCCACCATAAAAACAAGTACTATCTCCCACTCCTTCATTCCCAATGCCTTCATCATACCGATTTCTGAGGTTCTCTCCAGTGCTGAAAGGATAACATTATTAATAATACCTATCATACCAATAAGTAATACCACAGACATGATTGCCCCTATCCCACCCTTTTTCATTTCGCTAAAGGCAATCACACTTTGAGCTGATTCCCGCCAGGAATAAGCCTGGAGTAATAGCCCTTTTTCTTGAAATCTGTTCCCTAAAGAGCGAATAATAGCCTCTTGGGAAACCTCAGAAGTTTTAAGAGATATCATGGTCACACTATCACCTAAATTTAGAGACTGTTGAACAATACTCAATGGTAATAATACCGTATTGGTATTCATCATGGGATTTAATGTCCTTACTATTCCACCTATTTCCACATCGATAGTATTAAAGGTATCTTCTTTGGTTCTGAACAGTAAAATAATATAATCATCCAATTCTAAATCCATCAACTCTGCCAGCTGAGAACCGATAATAGCCTTGTTTTCATATAAGGCATTTATGGAGCCTGCTATAAAATAGTCTCGGGTTTGAAAAACCTCATTATAATATTCCGGGATAATACCTAAGCCAATTACGCCCATTTCATCTATACCATTATTCAAATTAGCTGAGAATCTAAGTTCTGGAGAAATGCCAATAACTCCTTGAGTTTTTAAAACAATTTCAGCCAGCTCATTATTCCATGGTATCAGATTTTCCAGAAGCAATTCCTCCTTTTTTTCCCAGTAGGCTGGATGGGCAATTTGAATATCACCAGTGGCAAAGTTTTTTATATTATCAAAAGACATATTTTCTATACCATTAAAAAGTGATTCGATAAAAAGATAGCCAAAAAAGGCAAAGGCAATGACCAGGATGGTAATAATATTTCTTCTCTTTTGCCGCAATAAATTTCTTAAACCTAAACGAATACTGAACATTTGTTATTCCTTCCTCTTATCAGAAGAAATCGTTCCGTCCTTCAGACTGATAAATCTTCTGGCATATTCCATAATTTGCGGGTCATGAGTAGAAAAGATAAAGGTAGTTCCTGATTCTTTATTCATTTTAACCATATTTTTAATAACATCTTGAGCAGTTTCTGAATCTAAGTTAGCGGTTGGTTCATCGGCTAGGATTATTTTAGGATTTTTGATTAAAGCCCTGGCAATAGCCACCCTCTGCATTTCACCACCTGATAACTCTCCAGGCTTACGATTTTCTTTACCTTTCAGTCCCACCTCTTCAAGTATATTCATGACTCTTTCTCTCATCTCTTTTTCCGATAGTTTCCCAACCAGTCTTAGGGCAAATTCCACATTTTCATAAGCAGTTAAAACCGGGATAAGGTTATAACTTTGAAAAATAAAACCAATATTGTAACGCCTAATCATGGCAAGTTCTTTCTTAGAAAGCTTGCTAATTCTATTACCATTGAGATAAATCTCACCTTCGGTTGGAGTATCCAGACAGCCAATCATGTTTAACAGGGTCGTTTTTCCCGAACCGGAAGGGCCAAATACAGTAGTAAATTCTCCTTCCTCAACAGTTAAGTCCACGCCCCTTAAAGCCGGTACTTCAATTTTCCCCTGCTGATAAATCTTTTTTACCTTTTTTAGTTCCAGTAAAGGCATTACGCTAACCTCCTTAGAATATTCAGTTGTTTCTAAATGAATTTTCTCAATTTTTTTAGATTTTTCGATACACTATATCTTTTGTTTTACCGACGGTAAATAGCTTCTACTGGGTCCTTACTTGCTGCCCAATAGGCTGGTATGACACTAGAAAGTAAGGCTACTATTACTCCCAGAAAAAAGATATAACTAAACGTGGCATAATTCCAAACACCATATACTTTATCCATAATCGGTATACCATATTGTGCCCAATCCCAATCTATTAAATTTCCATAAAGAGCCATAAAATCAATCCCCTTGTTCACCAGCCAGCTCACCCCAACAAAGCCTAATAAACAACCGGCTAGACCACCTAATATACCAATTCCAGTTGCCTCCACCATAAAGACAGAAACAATTTCTCCTTCTTTCATTCCCAATGCTTTCATCATACCAATTTCCGATTTTCTTTCCAGAGAAGAAAGAACAATATTATTAACTATACCTATCATACCAATAAGCAAAACAACAGACATAATAGCAGCCACCGCCTGTTTTTCCATTCTACTATAAATTATTAAATTTTTTGCCAATTCTTGCCAGGAATATGCCCTCAGGGGTAAATTTTCCTCTTGAAAATTTTGATTCAATATTGCTAAAATACTTTCCTCTTTACTTGGATGTATTTTCAGAGATATGTTAGACACTGAATATTCGGTATGTAAAGCTCTCTGAACAGTTTCTAAAGATAATAAGACTATCCTGCTGTTCACCATAGGATTTAGTGTTCGGATAATACCTCCGATTTCTACCTCAATAGTATTAAAGGTTTCCTCTTTGGTTCTGACCAGTAATATAATATAATCATGCATCTGTAAATCCATTAATATTGCCAATCGGTCTCCGATAATAGCTTTATTTTCTGCTAACACTGACATAGACCCTGCAATAAAATAATCTTCTGTTTTATAAACCTGATGGTAATAATCCGGAACAATACCCAGGCCAATTACACCCATTTCATCTATACCATTATTCAAATTAGCTGAAAATTTTAATTCTGGAGAGAAACCGGTTACCCCCTGGATTTGTCTTACATGGTTTTCTAATTCTTTATTCCAATGAATTATATTTTCCAGGGGTAGGTCATCTCTTACTTCCCAGTAGGCGGGATGAGTAATTTGAATATCACCGGTTTCAAAATTCTTAATATTATTAAAAGACATATCAGTTAAGCCATCCATCATTGATTCGACAAACAGATAGCCGAAAAAGGCAAAACCAATAACCAGAATAGTAATAAGGTTCCTTCTCTTGTGACGAAATAGATTTCTAATACCCAAACGTATAGTAAACATATTACTTTATCTATCCTTTGTCCCTTTTATATGTTTTTTAAAACAAATTTTCATTGGGATAGGAATACATTAGAATTAGAAATATTCTGTTTCTTAGACTTATCAGCAGTATGGTTATGGTAATTAATCTTCATTTTATCCCAAAAATCTTGTAGTAATTTATGACTGAAAATTCTTATAGTCCCTTTGGAGTGCACCCCTCAGACTAGACAAATAAAGTCTTAGCTTTCTTCTCTTCCTGA
>CAZGKY010000066.1:0-10316 GCA_964525625.1 uncultured Atribacterota bacterium
ATGAAAAGGGGATCTCATTGTTCTGGTACCTTTATAAAAATGACAACAATAAATTTCCTTATACCATTTATTTGGAAGAAAAACCAGACCAATATCTGATTCTTAGAGTACAGGCTAAATGGCCTGGTCCTGGAACGAAAATCTTCTGTATTTCAGAAGGAATTCTGTCCAAAAAGAATCTGCCCAATGAAGAACCTGAAGAAAAATGCCCCATTATTTTGGCAAAAAGATGGGGTAAAAAACTCAATATCATCCTGGATAGAAAAACCAGAAGAAGGTGCTGGTTCATTTTTTTACAAAAGGAATATAAGTCTACACCTGGACAATTTTATGAACAAATCTTCTGGATAACCCAATCCTCTATGAAAATGAAAGGACCTGGAGCATATATTCCCCAGGGTGGTAAACAAGAAAGGATAGAAATTATTATTGATAAACGAGAGCGTTACCCTTATAAGTTTGCTAATAGTATTATCAAAAAAGATAATTTAAATGCAGGAGACTATGCCTTAATCAAGGATAATTGTATTGTTGCTATTGCCGAAAGAAAGACCCTTGATAATTTCCTGCATGAGGTTAGAAATTTTGAGGTTTTAAAATTAAGTCTTCAAGAATTACAGAAATATCCATATAAAGCATTAATATTCGATTCTCCATATTCAGAATTTCTCAATCCTAAAACCAATCTCTATTACAATGCTTCCTATACCGCTGATATATTGGCTGAACTCGCTGTAACATTCCCAGATATACAAATTATCTTTTTTAAAAATAGAAAATTAGCCAATGAATGGCTCCATCGCTGGTTTAAAAGGATATGGATACATTCTTGAATGTTCCTCATACTACCAAATTCAGATCATTCAAATCCACTAAAATTTAGTTCACTCATATTGAGTTGTTAAAATTGTTCATTAATCGCTGGTCGGCTTTAGTTTGTAGTATTGCCTAGATCGTAGAAATAGTGCGGGTATAAGTGGATGAGATTGCTTCATTGCTGCGTTCCCGGTAATGAAAATAATTAACATCTTTATACTAAAATACTAAAGTAGTAGTACTTGCGATGAAGGGAAGAACAGCTTGATGCTTAAATAGTATTGTTAGCGATAATAAAAAATACTGAAAACAGGTAGAAAAAATAACAGCTACCCGAAATAACGAGTAGCTGGAGAACTTTGTTTTTATGGATAATTTAAATTAATGGTTATTTAAAATTTATAATCAGGATCTGTGATAGCACCACCTGATTCCTGCCTGCTTAATGCAATGCGATCATATTCTTCCCGGGTTAAGAATTGAGCCTCATATGAAAGACTATAACGCTTAAGTTGACGGTTAAAAGCTCTGAGATGGTTTCGAGAGCCCTTTAGTAAATTTTGATAGACAATCTTAATATCATCATTGTCTGTTTCTTTAATCAGGCGTTCCAGGTCATAGATATCCAGCTCTTCAATATAAGCACCTGCTAGAATAGCATCTTCTATTGATTTATTTCCCTTTTCTATCAGCTCATCATAAGCTTTTTGCAATTCTTCATTTACAAAGACACCGGAAATATCTTCTCCAATCGGGTCCTCCAAACCATAGCGGTCTAAAAGCATTTTTATAGCATCCATATGGGCAGCTTCACTCCCCTGTCCTATTTCATAAAATGTGCTCAGATTCCATTTTTCGTATAGTGCTAAATAGACATCTCTGGCTAACTTTTCCTCTTCTCTCATCAGCAATAATCCGTCTATTTCTTCCTTTGTCAGTTCATCTTTTTCCATATCACTGATAATGGCATACACTCCTATAATGAACTGGTCATTATTTCTCTGGGCAAAGACATTACTTATCATTGATCCTATTATTAATAAAACTATGGTTAGAATAAGGGTGATTTTAATTTTATTTCTGTTCTTCATGTTTTTTCCTCTATTTCAAATTTATGAGAAATCATTAATTATATTCACTTCTACCTTATATACGCCTAAGAGCTCTATTTTCTTTCAAAATAAAAAAAATAAATTAATTCATTTGGAATAGTCATAGTAAAATGTAGCAAGTAAGGGGTTATCAGTTATAATGTATAATACTCAATTGGTGGTTTTATTTTTAGTTAAAAATTTGGATAAAATTCCTAAGTAATAGTAATCAATTAACCAGTTAATTATAAGGAAAGATATCTGCGACTTTTTTTCCTCTTCAATATTTTTAGGCGAAAGAAATCTTCTCTCTCCTTTTCTTCCAGCACTTCAGAAATTAATTTGACAATGGCTTCATATTTGGGTATCTGGATATTTTTAAGGGCATTAGTCCTTTTTTGAGTTCTTTTAATCTCAATAGCCAACTTATAGATTGAATCTTCTATTTCTGCCAATTCATAAATTAAATATTTTACCTGCTGAAACTTTTGTAAAGCAACATCTAAGGCAGTGTTGGTATGATAAAAACTGTAGTAAGGGACAATCTTCTGTTTTTCATATTTTATTTGTGGTATCTCGACACCCATTACACTATAAGTAAGAATATTAAATCCTGTGGACAGAGGAATCGATCTGGCTACTTCATTCACTTCATTGATTCCTAAAGTAATATTCGCTACAGTCAGGGCTTCATACGCTTCTTGAAATATTGCCCTCATCTCCTGTTGTATTTTTTTTGCTCGATCCATGAATTCCATTAAATTTCTGATCAGCACATTTCTTTTTTTATCTAGCAACTCAAATCCTTTTTTGGAAAAATTAAGCGCTGATTGAGCTGCCATTAGGTTCGCTTTCGTTGAGGCAATATTTTCCTGCATTTCAAATCACTTCCTAAGATATTTTTTCACCAGATAAGGATCAATTCTGGTGAGTTCCTGTTCAGGCAAAATTCGGAGTAATTCCCACATTAGATCCAGTGTCTTATTGATATCCCGAAATTCCTCAAAATCCTGTTTGACAAACTTTTCTTCAAATTGCCTACCAAATTCCATATATTTGCGGTCAGATTCTGACAATTCATCTTCACCAATAATTTGAGCAAGATCTCTTACCTCTTGAACCCTGGAGTAGGAGGAAAAAACCTGATTTGCCACATCAGGATGATCCTCCCTGGTATACTTTTCACCGATTCCATCCTTCATAAGCCGTGATAGTGAAGGAAGTATATTAATTGGCGGATAAATTCCTTTTTGATATAGTGACCGATTTAAAACGATCTGTCCCTCAGTGATATATCCGGTCAAGTCTGGTACTGGATGGGTAATATCATCATTGGGCATAGTTAGAATAGCTATCTGGGTAATGCTCCCCTTTGAACCTTTCAACATACCTGCCCTTTCATAGAGACTGGCCAAATCAGAATAAAGATATCCTGGATACCCCTTCCTAGAAGGAACTTCTTCTCGGGCTGAGGAAATTTCTCTTAATGCTTCGCAGTAGCTGGTAATATCGGTCATAATTATGAGGACATGCATGTTATTTTCAAATGCCAGATACTCGGCAGCAGTAAGGGCACACCTGGGCGTAATAATCCTCTCCATAACTGGATTATCAGCCAGGTTTAAAAACATGATTAACCGATCCATCACGCCTGCTTCTTCAAAGGCTTTCCGGAAAAAATCTGCTTCATCATGTTTTATGCCCATTGCTGCAAAAACGACCACAAAACTTCCACTCTCTTCATCAGCAATCCGAGACTGTCTTACTATCTGAGCAGCTAATTGATTATGAGGTAGCCCGTCCCCAGAAAAAATAGGCAATTTCTGTCCTCTTATTAAGGTCATTAGGCCATCAATTGATGAAATACCTGTATGAATGTAGTTTCTGGGGTAAAGCCTGGCTACAGGATTCATTGGCATACCATTAATATTATAGTTTTTTGTAGAATAAATCTCTCCTGCTCCGTCAATGGGTTGAGCAATTCCATTAAAAACTCTTCCTAAAATCTCCATTGACATCGGGATTTCCATGGGACTTCCCGAGAAACTAACACTTACATCATTTAAAGAAATACCAGAGGAGCCCTGAAAAACCTGGATAACTACTTTGCCTTTGTCAATCTGGATAACTTTTCCCATCCGGTGTTCATGGTCTGATACCTGTATATCTACTAACTCACCATAAACTGCATCTTGAACTTTATCCATTATTATTAAAGGACCTTCTGCTTTATCTAATTTTAGATATTTAACTTTCATCTATAGAACCTTCTTTATATATTTCTTCAATACCATCATAGTATTGATTAATTCTGTCGATAATTTCCTTAAAAATGTTACCCTTATCATCTACTTTCTGATATTTCATCATAATAATATCAGAAAAAAGCTTTTCTTCTTTAACTCTGGAAAGAGGTATTCCTTTCTTTATACAATTATTTGCCCGGTTGTAAACTGTTTTGATTACTTTTAGCATCTGATATTGCTGAGGAAGTATAGTATATAAATCCTGACCATGAAAAGCATTCTGCTGCAAATAGCCAATCTTTATGATTTTGGCAATTTCTAGTATAATTCTCTGGTCATCTGGCAATACATCCTCTCCTACTAATTTTACAATATCCATAAGTTTATCTTCTTCCTGAAGGATTCCCATCATTTCAGATCTGATCTCCAGCATATCAGGGGCAACATTCTCCTTAAACCAGTCTTTCAGGACAGGAATATAATTACTGTAAGAAGACAACCAGTTAATTGAAGGGAAATGTCTGGCATGGGCTAGTTCCCGGTCAAGTGCAAGAAAAGTTCCTACAATCCTCTTGGTAGATTTGGTAACCGGTTCTGAAAAATCACCACCCGCAGGTGAAACAGCTCCAATAATTGTGATAGACCCCTCAGAACCATTAAGGTTCTGAAAATATCCAGCACGCTCATAAAATACCGCCAATCTCGAAGATAGGTAAGCAGGATATCCTTCCTCAGCAGGCATTTCTTCTAGTCTGCCTGAGATTTCCCTAAGAGCTTCTGCCCATCTGGAAGTTGAATCAGCCATCAATGCTACGTTATATCCCATATCCCGGAAATATTCAGCAATGGTAATGCCAGTGTAAATAGAAGCCTCACGGGCTGCTACCGGCATATTCGAAGTATTTGCGATAAGAACTGTTCGATCCATCAGAGGATTACCCGTATTGGGATCTTTAAGCTGTGGAAAATCTTCCAATACATCGGTCATCTCATTACCACGTTCACCACAACCAATATAGATAATGATCTCAGCATCACTCCATTTAGCCAACTGATGCTGGGTAATGGTTTTTCCGGTTCCAAACCCGCCAGGAATTGCCGCTGTACCACCTTTGGCTAAAGGGAAAAAAGTATCAATAACACGTTGCCCGGTTACCAGCAATTTTTCAATAGGTATTCTTTTAATAGTTGGTCTAGGCTGTCTTACCGGCCATTCCTGAACCATATTCAACTCATATTTTTTACCATCATCAGATAACACAACCAATGTATCGGATATTTTATAAGCACCATTTTCAACTGTATCTTCTACTTTTCCTTTGATTCCCGGGGGTACCATCACATGATGAATAATCATAGTTGTTTCCTGAACTCTGGCAAAGGCTGTCCCGGCTTTTAGCTCATCTCCGAGCTTAACCAAAATTTCGACATCCCATTTTTTTTCTTCATCAATTGATTTTAGACCGATACCTTCTGGAATAAATTGACCTTCTGATTCATAAATCTTGGAAAGTGGTCTTCCAATCCCGTCAAAAATATTTCCAATAATCCCTGGTCCAAGTTTCAGGGAAAGGGGTTTCCCGGTACCTTCCATTTTTTCCCCAATTTTTAGACCCGTTGTTTCTTCATATACCTGGACCGTCCCTATCGTATTTTCTAGAGAAATCACCTCACCAATAAGCTTTTTTTCTCCTACCAACACCATTTCTCGGATCATAAAACCTTCCATATGATCTGCCTTAACCACAGGTCCGTTAATATAGATTATATTCCCCTTTCCTGCCATATTACTGCTCCTTGTTTAACCGAGAAAATAAAACTTCTCTGATTAGTTTATCACTTTCTTCCAGAATAGTATTAATTGTAAAATCAACTTCCATCCATTCATCTCCACTTTTTACAAAAACACCGCCAATCAGATTATCCACAGCATCAATTTGAAAAGAGTTCTCACTTCTTACAGATTCAATAGTTTTTAAAATCATTTGTTTTCTGTTCTGAATATCATCTATACTAAAGTTAAGGGTAATAAATTGATCTGGATTAAACATTGACAATACCTGTTTTATAGCTTTTTGCAAAAAATCTACATACTCTTCGGTACCAACAAAAGTTCTGATTCTCTTTTTTACTTCCTTAGTTAATCTTTCTGTAAATTCTTTTCTTTTTTTCAATACAGCTAAACGCATATCAGATTGAGTTTTTAAAATAAACTGCTGTTTCTTCCGCTCAGCTTCTTTCTCGGCATTCTCTACAGCTTGTTTTTTTTGCTTTTCAAGTTCATTGATAATCTTTTCTATTTTATTTTCATAATATTCTACTATCTTTGATTTTTTTTGTTCATAATCAAACTCGATCCTCTCAATAATAACTTTTGTAAAAAGAGATATTTTATCTTCTATAGAATTAGCCATAATATTCTATTCACCTCAAATCTTAATTCCTATAGATTCTCTGATATATCGAGTGAGAAAATCAGGAGGACGTTTTGTCCCATGACGATCGGGAATTTCTACAATAATGGGAAACTTTCGGGAAAGTTTCATTTCATTCAATTCTGGCTGAACCCTTTCTGTTAGTAACTCTGTAATTAGTAAAATCCCAATATCCTGGTTCTCCTTAACTTTTTCTAATTCTTTTAGTATTTCTTTTCTTTCATGTACGACAACACCCTCTACTCCTGATAATCTCATTCCAGTCAAAGTATGAGTATTGTCACTGATAAGAAAAATCTTCATTTTAGCATACCTCTATAATCTGCCTAGTATCATAATGGATACAATTAACCCATAGATTGCAATACCTTCTGCTAATCCTACAAAGATCAGTGTTTTACCCAAAATATTGGGGTCTTCAGAAACAGCTCCCAGCGCTGAGGAACCTACTGCTCCTACTGCATAACCAGCACCTATTGTTGCCAACCCAGTAGAAATGGCTGCTGCCAGAAAACCCATTCCTGATGAATCTGTAGTAGATTGTGCCCTAGCTATATTTGGTATTAAGAAAAAAAGGAAACCAGCTACCAATACTACGTAAGTGAATACAGATGCTTTGACTATTTTTTTAATCCTATTTACATTATTATTTTTCGTAAAATAAAGATAAGCTCCCATTGCAATCGTCAATCCCGATATGGTCATAGCAATAAATAAGACCGCATACATAATGAACTAATCCTCCCTGTTTTCAAATTAAAATATTTAATAAGATATATTCCCATTCATTCTTACTGGATTATAATCTTTCCCATCTCCCCGATAATATTTGGTAAATAACTCATAATATTCCAATCGCAATGCTTGAATAAAGACAATTAAAGCTTCCAAAGTTAATATAATAATATTTCCCAATATCAGTATAAGTATTGCCCATCTACCCCCTGAATTTCTTATCATTTGAGCTAATGTAAGAAAAGCAATATAAAGCCCTACATGGTTTAAAGCAAAAGCGCCCACCCTTAAAAAAGATATGGTATTAGATAACATAGAAATGAGTGTTTCAATGATTCCAAATCCTTCTTCAATATAATCATTAATAGAAAGTACTCCGGATAATTTATTGGAATATATTAATTTACTAGATAGTGGTACTCTAAACAACATTAAAAGTAGAAGTCCGGTCATGATCATAACAAGTATTGGTGTTACGTTTTGATGAGCAATAAGAATCCAAAATATTGTAAATAGTAATACCAGATAAAAGGAAAGTCCTGCCAAGCCGTTCCTACCAAGTAAACCTTCTGTTATATTTCTTTCTTGTCCATAATTAATGATACTATAAACATAACTACTTAGCGTAAGAACGATACCAAAAATCACCGAAAAAATCAGTAAATTATTGATATTTGCCATAGGTCTGATGATCAAGGCAGGTAAAATGTCTTCAGAACCGAAAACACTACCATAAAAAAATCCAAAAATAGTAGAACTCAACCCAATACGATTTAAAATTCCTCCCATATCCGTCTTCTTCCAAATTAATCCTGATATAAGTCCACCAATAAACAAGACAAGACCCTGTCCTACATCACCAAACATAGCCCCGAAAAGGATCATATAGGTCAATCCAAAAAATGTGGTAGGATCTTTTTCCCGATAATTTGGGGTTCCATACATTTTTACTAATGTTTCAAAAGGACTGAATAGTTTTATATTATTCAATTTTGTAGGAGGAGTAGATCCAGAACCAGGCTGATTTACATCATCAACTAAAATAATAAGCTGGTTTCCAAAGTTTTTGTCTAACTCACTTTTCAACTTTGATACATTGCCAATCGGTACAAAGCCAAACATAAAAAAGAATTTATTACCTACCGCAATTTCTGATTTAATTTCTTCAACTTTTTTCTCCAATTGCAATCTAGAATACCCTTTTTTTACTTCTTCTTGATATTCTTCACGGTAACTTTCTAATGATTTTTTAAGAGATTCGATTAGCTCTTGATCTTCTTTTATACTTTGAGTCAACTGATTGATCGCCTCACTAACCGTTCCATTAACATCTTTAGGGATGGGTAATTGGGTATAATTTAATGAACTGAAAATTTTCTCTAATGTTTCTTCCAATGTTTCCGGAGCAAAGGAAGCGAGAATTACGTATTTCCCTTCTACGGCTATCTTTAATACAATTGCCGGAATATTCTCATAATTTTTCTTGAGTTTATCATAATTCTCTCGGGTAATTTTGATCAGTCTAAATACTAGGTACTTCATATAGATTAGACGACCTATATCTAAATTTTGAAAATTGGAAAGATATTTAATGTTATTGAGATATTCTCTTTTTTTATCAATTAAACGGGATTTTTCTTTTATCTCATCAGCAGTTGGCTGAATCTTTTTTAGGATTTCGTTAAATTGCCCCATAAAATCACTATAATCATAATCTTGCTCTAAATATTCTCTTTTTATCTGAGGTTTGATATCAAAAAGATCCTGTAATAATTTTATTGCTTGTTCGTCTTGTGTAAAATCCCTTTTTTGAGAATAGGGCTTTAGAAAAGGTTCTTCTTCAATCGCTTCAATATTTTTCTCGCTTGGGGGAAGGAAAAAATCTATCGAATTTATTCTGGCCAGAGCATTAATCATATGCATGCTGCCATTTAAAATGATCAAGCGTAATACCCGATTCAACAGATTTATTTTACCTATAATTCCCATGATTTGCATTTTTTCTACACTCATTTATTATATCTCCTTGATCTAAGCTACTTTCACAAGATACTTCCGAGCTTCTTCCGGGGGTAGATTATATCGGATACTCTCTATAATAGAGATGACATCCCTGACTTCAAATTCAAGCAACCAAACATATTCAATTGTCTGGACAATACTTAAAGGTGATTTGCGGTTTAAATCCTTAATTCTATAATACAAAAATCGGTTGATACGTCTTTCCATATAGATATCCGTAGCAATTTCTTCTCTTTTAAACATAAAACTATAAACTGTATTATTTACAATTCTAAAAAGCTCTTCAAGGCTCTTTGTATAACAAATTTCTTTTCGATCTTTATAAGTGAGTTTGTCACCAAAACTAATGGTATAATTTAATAGCTCTTCCGGTGATAGATTGTAATATTTTTTACCCCTATATACCCACTGTATATTGTATAAATCAGCTACTGTACCTTCCCATTTTCTCAATAATCTTTTATCCTTCGCTGATATTTTTAACTTTCGGCTTTGTAAAATATTAAAATAGCCCATATCCAGAGCCATCTCGAATCTGAATAGATTTTCCCTTCTACCGTCAACAAGAGGAATTAAAAATTCATAAAATTCTGATCCTTTCAATGAATATATTAAATCCCTTATTGTTTCTGCTTCAAGTAGCTTTTCAGGTTCAACCTGGCTGTACTTACCTAAAAAAATCAGGGATTTCTCAAGTGTTTTAGGATCTTTGCCATTAAATATGCTTCTGGCTAATACTTTTAAATCCTCTATTTCATACTTCATATACAGTGAACGGATCAGAATTCTATAATCATCATGAAAATAATAAATCAGTTTATCAATATTTTTAATCATATTTCGTTTAAGAATATCTTCTATGTCTCTCCTGCTGACTGTTTCTGGATGAATTCCTTTTAACAGCTTCCGGTAATATATATTATCCATTAAGTAGCGCGAAGCATCTCCTACAGAACTCTTTTGAAGTAGAT
>CAZGKY010000066.1:10326-10960 GCA_964525625.1 uncultured Atribacterota bacterium
TAAGGCCCTAATCTTGGTATTTACAGCTGCAAAGATAGTAATTTTATCCATGGTTTTCACTGTCTAAATAGAAAATTTTTTTTATAATTTCATCAATCATCTCTTGAATGAAATTTTCAAATTTCTGTTCCATATCTTCCAAGACTTTCCTATTTTTGCTCTTTATCTGATCAACTTTCTGTTGAGCATCCTGCTGTATTTTTTGGGTCTTCTTCTTAATTTCATCTTCTGTCTGTTTTTGATAATCATTAATAAGATCTTGTTCTTTCCTTCTATATGTGTTTGTTAATTCAGTTAATTGTTTCTTTCTTTCATTATTAATTTCGATAGCTCTATCATCAAGTTTGATGATTTCTTCAATAATTTTTTGTTCTTCCAAAAAAAACACCTTCTTTGCAACTTAAAATAATCTGAATAATTTTATTTCTTTTTTATTATCCTTTTACAAGAATCATCATAAATAAACATTCTTAATTTTTGAAAATTATCTAATTTTCTATAACTGCTCTCAACAATATTTTAATACCTGACTTAATTATAATACAATATTCAACACATTTATAATGTTAATGATAAAACAAACTTGCACTTAGAACCTTGAAAAACTGTTGATAAATCAGTATAAAGAGAGTAT
>CAZGKY010000067.1:0-10817 GCA_964525625.1 uncultured Atribacterota bacterium
AATATTAGATTGGTTTTTAAAATATTCTTTATATGGCAAATTATTTACTATGATATTACCTTTACCAGGGGTTATCCAGACCTTGGCTACAGATGTTTTTCTTCTTCCAGTTCCATAAAATCTACTAACTGTCAATATTAATCCTCCTCCTTCTTATTTTAATTGAGCATTTCAATGTTTTGAGCACTGTGGGGATGTTGATCTCCACAATATATTTTAAGTCTTTTTATTAGTTTTCGACTAAGTTTATTATCAGGAAGCATGCCTTTAACAGCATTTTTAATTACAAAATCCGGTTTTTTTTGCATCATATTCTTAAAAGAAATTTCCTTTAACGAACCAGGATAATTAGTATGATAACGATATATTTTTTGTTCCTCTTTCCTACCAGTTAACTTAACTTTATCAGCATTAATGACAATCACATAATTACCTAAATCAATAGATTTATCAAAATTAACTTTGTTTTTGCCTCTCAGTATCAAGGCAATCTCAGTAGCTAATCTTCCCAATATCTTACCATCAGCATTGATTAAATACCAATTTCTATCAATATTTGTTCTTTTTTCTCCCTTGGTATCCATTTTACCTCCAACAGCTGCAAAATATAATAAAAAGAAATTTATAAAAGTTCTTACTTATGGTTTCTTGCTCTTTATAAATTTTTTATCATTTCTTTCTTAATTAGATTAAATGGGTTAATACTTAGAGCTATTCTTTTTTTCTAAACATAATCTTTCGCTATGTAAATTATATAATTCCTTTCTCTTTACATAAAAAAATGCTTTATAAAAAATATAATTTTATATACCGGAAGCTTTAAAATGACTTATAGATTTTAATATAATTAGTAGTTAATGTCAAGTTAAATCTAAAGATGCTTATCAATAATCGTAATTTTTTCATATTTTTTATTTCTTAATTTTGCCTTATCTACAAAATACTTTTTTAGTACTTTAGATGCATAAAATAATTTGATTGTACTAATTCCTGTTTCAAGTCTGTGTAAATACAAATACCTCTGTTTTTATCTACTATTTAGCAGACTAATAATATCCTTTGGAAAGAATAAAAAATGAAATACTCCTTTTACTAATACTTTACTTTAACTAAAAATAAACCATTAGGTGGTGCTATTTTTACTGAGTTTCGAGCCACATTATTTTCCAATATTCTAAGTATATCCTCAGGTGGTCTTTTCTTAATAGAAAAATCCAATAAAGTTCCCACTATCATCCTGACCATTTTATACAAAAAGGCATCTGCTTCAATGATAAACGTTATGAGTTGTTTATTTTGAATAATATTTATCCTTTTGATGTTTCTGTATTTTTCTTTATCAACTTTACCCTCTTTTTGGTTACTACAACTAAAGGTTTTAAAATCGTGACATCCCAGTAAAAATTGAGCAGTTTTTATCATTTTTTCTAAATCTAAAGGATAATTACATAGGTAGCAATACCTACTTAAAAAAAGATCTTTGGCAGTAAAGATTTCTTCATTTCTAACTCTATTAATCACATAATATCTATATATCCTGCTTTTGGCACAATAGCGAGAATGGAATGTACTATATACTTCTTTGGCAAATTTTATTCTAATATCAGGTGGCAATAAATTATTTAAAATAATAACCCAGTTGTCAACAGGGATATTAGTTTTAGTCTTAAAATTAGCCACCTGCCCAATAGCATGCACACCAGCATCTGTTCTTCCAGCACCATATAATTTTAATTCCTTTTCTCCAGTGACTTTTCTTAAAGTATCCTCAATTACACCTTGAATTGTTTTCTTATTTTTTTGTCTCTGCCATCCTGCATAATCTGTCCCATCATAGGAGATAGTAAGTTTAATGTTTTTCAATTTATTCATATTTTTATTTTAAAAAACCAAGCAATAGGCTATTAGCAAAACTAATAAAGTTATAATAAAAAAAATAAAATCAGATATTGTAATTAGAAGTTGTCGATAATGTGTTCTGCCTTCTCCACCATGATAACATCTCGCCTCCATAGCAATTGCTAGCTCATCAGCTCTATGAAAAGCAGTAATAAAAAGTGGAATCAAAATAGGCAAAAAATTATAAATACGTTTGATAAAATTACCACTTTCCAAATCTGCTCCCCGGGCTATCTGAGCTTTTATTATCTTTTCGGTTTCTTCTAATAAAGTCGGAATAAAGCGCAGAGCAATAGTCATCATCATAGCAATTTCGTGAGCAGGTATTTTAATAATTTTTAAAAAAGATAATATACTTTCTATTCCATCAGTAAGAGCAATGGGTGAGGTTGTTAAAGTAAGCCAGGATGTAGATAAAATTAAATAAAATAATCTTACCGCTATAAATAAACCTTTTTGAATACCTTCTCTAGTAATATTAAAAGTCCAAATATTATAAATAACCTCTCCTTGTGTAGTAAAAGTATGTATTAGTAAGGTAAACATTATAATAATTATTAAAGGTTTAATGCCTTTTAGCACAAATTTTGGATGAACCTTGGCCAGGTAGATATTGGTAAAAAGATAACTGCCAATTATTGAAAAACCAGACCAGGTCTTTACCAAAAATACTGCTATGATTATCAATAGAACTGTAAATATTTTAACTCTAGGATCTAACCTATGAATTACTGAATCTTTATATACGTATTGACCTATAGTAATATTCCTGGCAAATTTCATTATCTTATCTCTTTCTTACCAATTTTAATATTTCATCTTTTGCCTCTGCTACCGTTAATATTGCTGAACTGACTGGTTTCCCCATCTTTTTCAGCTTATACAAAGTATAAGTCACCTGGGGCAAAGATAAACCGATATTCTCTAGCTTTTCAATGGAAAAACGAAAGATGTTTCTCGGAGTATCATCCATTATGATTTTACCTTTTTCCAGAACAATAATTCTTTTGGTTAATTCAGCTATAATTTCCATATTGTGGGAAACCATAATAATAGTCTTATTATATTTTTGGTATAGATTTATAATAACTGATAATAATTTATTACAACTTTGGGGATCTAAACTGGCTGTTGGTTCATCTAAAATTATTATTTCTGGATCAATCGCCAGAATACTAGCAATGGCCAACCTTCGCATTTCTCCTCCACTTAGACTGAAAGGAGATCTATCCTTATAACTGTAATAATCAAGACCTACTATTTCTAAAGATTGTTTTACTCTTTTCTCTAATTCTTGTTCACTTATTCCCATATTCTTTGGACCAAAGGCAATCTCCTTAAATATATTTTCTTCAAAAAACTGATTCTCTGGATATTGAAAAGCTAAACCAATTTTTTTTCTAAGCTCCCTCAATTTATGTTTATTTTTATGAATATCAATACTATCAAAAAATACTTGACCCGAGGTAGGTTCTAATAAGCCATTGAGAATTTGTAACAAAGTAGTTTTGCCACAACCGGTATGTCCAATTATTCCTACAAATTCTCCTTTATCAATCTTTAAATTAATCGAAGTTAAAGCTACAGTTTCAAAGGGCATATTTAAATTATAAGTATAAGAAACATTTTTTAAATGTATAAGCATAAGTATCTAATCATTTCTTCTTCATTTAAAATATTGGTAGGAATATCAAGACCATATTTTGCTAGTTCCCGTGCTAGTTTAGTAATTTGTGGAATTTCTAAATTTAAATTTATCAATAAATCCGCCTTACTAAAAACATTCTTTGGTGTATCAATTGATATTATTTTTCCCTTATCTAAGACTATAATTTTTTTAAACTGTGCAGCTTCTGACATAAATTGAGTAATATAAATAATGGTAATATTTTCTTCTCTATTTAATCTTTTTATTATTTCTAATACTTCTTTTCTTCCTCTGGGATCAAGCATCGAAGTTGGTTCATCTAAAACCAAATAGGAGGTATGCATAGCTAAGGCACCAGCAATTACTACCTTTTGTTTTTGTCCACCTGATAATAAATGTGGTTCACTATTTCTGAGTTCACTCAATCCAACAATATTAATAGCCCAATCGATCCTTCTTTTCATTTCTTCTAA
Organism: uncultured Atribacterota bacterium; assembly: GCA_964525625.1. Classification (GTDB taxonomy): domain Bacteria; phylum Atribacterota; class Phoenicimicrobiia; order Phoenicimicrobiales; family Stramentimicrobiaceae; genus Stramentimicrobium. Next base: position 4,021 of record CAZGKY010000067.1, read on the forward strand.
CTTGATGCCAATATTTTCTAAACCAAAAGCGATATCATCTTCCACCGTTGTTGCCACTAACTGATTATCTGGGTTTTGAAAAACCATACCCACCTTTTTGCGAATATCCCAAATTTTTCCCCAATCTTTTGTATTTAAATTTTCCACAAAGACATTTCCTTCACTTGGTAATAATAAACCATTCATATGTTTTGCTAGTGTTGATTTTCCAGAACCATTAGCACCTATAATAGCAACAAAATCCCCTTTATTGATTTCTAAACTTATGTCTAATAAAGAAGGAACTTTATGTTCTGTTTCTAAATCGTAAAAGTGACTTACCTGGTCAAATTTAATCAAAAAATTCCCCTTCATTATTTTAAAGAATTATATTCTTTAGTAGGCATTTTTAAATGTCTTATTATTTATTGTTAACAATTTATAAATTTTATAATGACTTTAAGTAAATAAAATTAAAAAGGTTAAATGCTAGTAAATTTCGTTATCCTAACAATTTAACCTTAATATTTTATTTATTTACAATATTTATTTAATAAATTCTATTATAGCCATAGGGGAAGAATCCCCTTTTCGATAACCAGTTTTTATTACTCTTGTGTAACCACCATTTCTTTCTCTATATTGAGGGCTAATTTCTTCAAAGAGTAATTTTAAAGCTTGTTTGTTTTGAATATTCTTAAAAACCTTTCTTTTCGCCTGTAAATTATCTTCTTTAGCTATAGTTACAAGCTTCTCTAAATATTTTTGTAACTCTTTTGCTTTGGGCAGAGTTGTGTTTATTTTTCGATTAATTATCATAGAAATGGCTAAATTAGATAGTAAGGCTTTTCGATGACTGGTATCTACGTTTAATTTTCTTTTTAAAATTCTATGTCTCATTAGACCATCTCCTTTTAATCTGAACCCTTTAAATTATATCCAAATTCTTGAACCTTATTTCTTATTTCTTCGAAAGATTTCTTACCCAAATTTTTAATTGACATTATTTCTTCGGAAGATTTACTGATAATTTCACCAAAAGTATTAATATTTGATTTTTTCAAGCAATTATATGACCTAACTGATAAATCTAATTCTTCGATAGTCTTATCCAATATTTTTTTCTTTTCACTAATTCCACTCTCTTCTTCAGTAATTGGTTCAACTTCTGAGTCAACTTCATTTGGAGAAAATTTATTAAATACCTTAAGATATCTAATCAATATATTTGCTGATTTGCTTAACGCTTCATCAGGTAATATACTTTTATTGGTATAAATCTCTAAAACTAATTTTTCACAATTCATAAATTGAGCCAAACTAGCTTTGTCAACATAATAAGCAACCTTAATTACTGGCGAAAATAAGGAATCTATATATATATAATTAATAGGTTGGCCTTTCTTCTTATTTTCAGGTGCAGTAAGGTAGCCCATACCCTGCTCAACCATAATTTCAATATCTAATTTCCCCTCACTATTTAATGTTGCTATTTTATGTTCTGGATTTAGTATTTCTACATTAATATTGGGAATTATATCTCCAGCTGTCACGATTTTCTTTCCACTAGCCTTTAGGCGAAGTATTTCTGATTTACTTCCATACATTTTAAAAACAATCTCTTTTATATTTAAGATAATTTCGTTAATATCTTCTTTAACACCAGGTAATGTGGTAAATTCATGTACGATTCCTTCGAATCTTATGGCTGTTGCACTAGCACCAGGAAGAGAAGATAATAATACTCTTCTTAAAGAATTACCCAAAGTAGTCCCATATCCTCTATCTAAAGGTTCAATAATGAATTTTCCGTAACTATCGGTTAAGTTTTCAACTTTTATTTTAATATCGTTTATATCTAACAAATGACACCTCTCCTTCCCTCCAAAATAGCCTTTTACCAAAATATCACTATCTGGAATAGTATTCCACTACCAATTTCTCGTCAACTGGTAAATCAATGTCCTCTCTGGAAGGTAATTTTACAACTTTACCACTTAATTTTTGCCAATCAACTTCTAACCAGGAAGGAACATTTTGAATAACTTCTGCTTGTTTTAATTCTTTAAAATCAGAAAGGGAGTGGCTCTTCTCTCTTATTTCTATAACATCATTAATATCAACCATATATGAAGGAATATTAACTTTTTTCCCATTAACTAATATATGGGCATGTCTTACTATTTGTCTGGCTTGAGCTCTAGATTTAGCAAACCCTAATCGAAAAACTACATTATCCAGCCTTCTTTCTAAAAATTGTATAAAATTATCTCCGGTAATACCATGTTTTTGTTCTGCTTTCTTAAATAAATTTCTGAATTGTCTTTCCATTAATCCGTACATATTTTTCATTTTTTGCTTTTCTCTTAATTGTATCCCATAATTAGTTATTTTCTTTATTCTTTTTGATTGAACTGATTTGCCAGGTTCCAAAGGTCTCCTTTCCACAGCACACTTTTCAGTATAACATCTATCTCCCTTTAAGAATAATTTTGATCCCTGTCTACGGCATAAACGGCATACAGGTCCCTTGTATCTAGCCATAGATTCCTCCTTACCATTGCATTACAATTTTTTTCCTAATTTCCTTATCTTTAATTTTTGATTAATATTTCATCCAGCTAAAAATAATTTCTTTAAAAATATTTTTCAATTTAGATTTTGATTGTCTATATATTAAACCCTTCGCTGTTTAGGCGGTCGGCAACCATTATGGGGAATAGGAGTAACATCTCTTATTGAATTTATTCTAAATCCAATAGCTTGCAAGGCACGTATAGCAGTCTCCCTACCCGAACCAGGTCCCTTTACATAAACGTCAACTTCTTTCATCCCCTGATCCATTGCTTTTTTTCCTGCTTCCTCGGCAGTCTTTTGCGCAGCAAAAGAAGTACTTTTTTTACTTCCCTTATTGCCAATAGAACCAGCACTAGCCCAGGAAATCACATTACCTTCCAGATCTGAAATACTAACAATGGTATTATTAAAAGTGGATTTAATATGTACAATCCCTTTTAAAACATTCTTTTTAATCTTTTTTCTACGAACCTTTTTGCTTTGTTTTTTTTGTTCAGCCAATTTGGCCCTCTCCTTTCCTATTTTACAAGTTAATTAGTTACACATAATCTACCACCTGATACTATTTTTTACTTCTTTTAACACCAACCGTCTTTCTAGGTCCTTTCCTGGTCCTGGCATTAGTTCTCGTTCTCTGTCCTCTTACCGGCAAACCTTTTTTATGTCTTAATCCACGATAAGACCCAATTTCCATCAACCTTTTTATATCTGTTGCCTGCTGACTGCGAAGCTCTCCTTCGACTTTAAAATTATTAGCAATAATATCTCTAATTTTTGCGATCTCATCATCTTTTAGATCTTTAACTTTGGTCTGGAAATTTATACCAGCTTCCCTTAGTATTTTACGAGATAAAGTAAAACCTATACCATAAATATAAGTTAAAGCAGTCTCAATATTTTTGTTTTTCGGTAAATCGACTCCACTAATTCTAGCCATTAGGATTAGCTCCTTCCTAAATTATTTTCCTTGTTTTTGTTTGTGTTTGGGATTGTTACATATCACCATTATTTTCCTATTTCTTCTAATTAGTTTACATTTTTCACAAATCTTTTTCACAGAAGCTCTAACTTTCATTTTTTTTCCTCTCTCTATTAGTGTATCCTTACTATTTATATAATAAGTACAAAATTACATAAAATTAACTTAATATTCTCTTTACAAGCAGGAGATAACCAAAAAAAGCATGCAATTTATTATGTTTCATAGTCATTGTTATTTGTTATTTATTTATTTATTGTTAAATTGCGCATTCTACCTTATTAACCCTATAGCCGGTAAACTATTCTTCCTCGACTTATATCATATGGAGAGATTTCAACCTTTACTTTATCTCCCGGCAATATTCGAATAAAATTCATTCTAATTTTACCGGATATGTGAGCTAATACCTCGCAACCATTTTCTAATTCAACTTTAAAGGTAGCATTTGGCAAAGCTTGAATTACTCTTCCTTTCATTTCCACATACTTTTCCTTACCCATATCCTTCTCCTAAATAGTAAAAAAGGAATTTTTCCGTTATGTAATATCATTTATTAATTTCTAAACTTGTTAATATCTCATTCCCCTCATCATAAATGGCAATAGTATGTTCAAAGTGTGCTGATAGACTACCATCAACAGTCTTTACCGTCCACCCATCATTACTACAAATGGTCCTATAATCACCCTGATTTAGCATTGGTTCAATAGCTATTACCATCCCCTTTTCTAATTTCATACCGGTGTGGGGTTTTCCATAATTTGGAATTTGGGGATCTTCATGCACTTTCAATCCTACTCCATGTCCCACATATTCCCTTACCACAGAAAAACCCCTTTTTTCAGCAAGTGACTGAATAGCATTAGAAATATCTCCAATAAAATTCCCTTGACAAGCTTCTCTAATTCCTGCCAATAAACATTCCTTTGTTGTTTTAATTAGTTTGGCAGCCTCATCATCAATTTCGCCAACTCCAAAAGTAGCGGCAATATCACCAAAATAACCATTGAGATTGGTTCCAATATCAATACTTACAATATCTCCCTCTTTTAAAATTCTATCTCCAGGAATTCCATGAACAACCTCATCATTTATGGAAACACATATAGATGCTGGAAACTCATGTCCTTTTGGACCATAGCCTTTAAAAGATGGTATTGCACCACGTCTTTTTATAAATGACTCAGCCATTTGATCTAACTGTATTGTTTTCAAACCTGGCTTTATCCTTTCAGCAACATATTGTAAAGTATAGGCTGTTAGCTGACAACTTTTCTTAATTTCTTGAATCTCTTTGTTAGTTTTTAGAATTACCATCAATTATTCTCAACAATACCTAATTCAGTTAATTTTTGCCATAAATCTATAAATCTTTCATCAACATCTTTATCTGCATTTATTTTGGTAAGAATATTTTTCTTCTTATAATAACTAACTAGGGGCAATGTTTCCTGATTATAAACCTTTAATCTTTTTTTAATAGTCTCTTCCTTATCATCATCTCTTTGAATCAATTTTCCACCACACTTTTTACATATATTAATATTATCTGGTGGATCATAATTAAGATTATAGATGGTTCCACAATTGGTGCAGACTCTTCTTCCTGCTAAACGATTTAATATTGTACTATAAGAAGTTTCAAAATAAAAGACTTGATCAATATTCTTCCCTACTTTTTTAAATACTAAATCCAGTTCATGAGCTTGATTTATGGTTCTAGGAAATCCATCAAATATAAAACCTTTTTCACAGTCAGTATCTTTAATTCTATTTTCCACTATTTTTATGACATACTCATCTGGAACTAATTTCCCTGAAACCACATAATTTTTTACTTTTTGCCCCAAAGCAGTCTCTCTCTCAATAACATCTCTTAATATATCACCAGTAGCAATAATAGGAATAGAAATTCGTTTATTAATTTCATTAGCTATAGTACCTTTTCCAGCCCCAGGAGGGCCTAACAATATTATTATCATTTATAAACCTTAAACCTCAAATATTTGTTATGCATAAATAAACATTATAGCTGAACATACTATTTTTTTATAAATCCTTCATAATGACGCATTAGCATATGAGATTCGATCTGCTGAATTGTTTCTAAAGCAACTCCCACCATAATAAGAACTGAAGTACCACCAAAATAAATAGTAGTAATCCCTGTAACTTCAATTAAAATGTTAGGTAAAATAGCAATAATAGCCAAGAATATTGCTCCACTTAAGGTAATTCTGGTCATTATATTATCAATATACATGGCAGTTGCTTTTCCTGGTCTTCTTCCCGGAATAAAACCACCATATTTTTTCATATTATCGGCAAGATTTTGGGGATTAAAAGTTATTGCTGTATAGAAAAAAGTAAAAATTATTATTAGAATAGCATATAAGCTAAGATATAAAACTGTGCCTGGTGAAAGAGCTCTAGCTAAACTTTGCATAAGTGTAGATCCCTGAAAAAACTGTGCAAGAGTACCAGGAAATATTAAAATTGCCGAAGCAAAAATAATTGGAATTACTCCTGCTTGATTTACTCTTAAAGGAATATGGGTTCCTTGTCCTCCATATAACCTTCTACCGATTACACGTTTAGCATATTGTACTGGTATACGTCTTTGACCTTGCTGAATTGCAACTACTCCAGCAATAACTAACACGACCACTATTAATAAACCAATAATGGAAATGATGCCAACCTCACCTACTCTAATTAAACCAAATGTTTGAATAAGCTCAGTGGGTATTCTTGCTACTATACCAGTAAAAATAATAATTGAAATACCATTACCAATACCATAATCACTTATTTGTTCACCCAACCACATCAAGAAACATGTACCAGCGGTTAGACTAATAACTAATAATATTCTGAACATCATACCGGTTATCATTAACACCTGTAAACTTTCTAACCAGGCACTTATTCCTATAGCTTGAATCATCCCTAATACAACTGTTCCATATCTGGTAATTCGGTTAAGTCTATTTCTTCCTTCTTCACCTTCTTTGGACCACTGTTCAAACAAAGGAACAACTGATTGCAATAAAGACATAATAATAGATGCATTTATGTAAGGCATGATACCAAGAGCAAAAAGAGAAAACCTACTTAACGCTCCACCGGCAAAAAGATCAAAGAAACCCAGTATACCACCCTGAGCAAATAAGTTGGCTAAGGCTTGCTTTTCAATTCCTGTCATAGGTATATGACTTCCTAACCTTACTACTATTAACATAGCCAAAGTAAATAATAG
>CAZGKY010000068.1:0-10761 GCA_964525625.1 uncultured Atribacterota bacterium
AACTGTATAGCTCCATACATAACACCATGATCAGTTAAAGCCAGCGCGGACATATTATTTTCTTTGGCTTTTCTGACTAAATCCTTGATACGACATGCTCCATCTAGAAGACTGTATTCCGAATGCACATGTAGATGAACAAATCTTCCTTTTTCAGACATAAGTATACACTCTCTCTATTAAATATCACCTGAGTACAGGTATTGTGGTCCTCTTGATAAGATTTTACTTTTATCAAAACTATTCATTAGGGAGGAACTTTTTTTAATTATTTCTAATATGGTACCTTTATTCTGCAAAATAATACACCTTTCTGTCCTGGGTCTAAAATAAAAAGACCTGCCTCAGAGAGTATATTTTTTGCCTTAGAAATATTATCTAAATTAACCTAATTTCAATATTACACAATATTATTTAAAGTCATAAAAAGGTCAACTCGCAGTGAAGAAAAAGAAAACTAGATGTTCAATAAATCAAAATATATCACACTTTTTAATTACAAAATCTGAAATAATTGATTGATATAAGAAAATATAAGAAATAAAAGTCAATAGGAAGGGAAGCCCTGTGAGCTTCCCTTGATAGGTTATTCTCTAACTATTGCTAATACTGTCCTCAATATAATCATAATAAAAAATTCACTTATAATCAGTTTTAAAAATCTAGAAATTTCAGTAAATTTCAGATTTTTGTCTTAAACTGATCTTTACCTATATTATTAATTATTTAAAGAATATCTTCGCAAAATCAATCCATTCTTTTTTTACTATCTTAATTTCTTTGGTAGCTTCCTCCAATGGAACCGAAATTATCTTGTTGCCTTTCATAGCCGCCATCTTTCCAAAATCTTCCTTTTCAATCAACTCCATGGCTTTGACTCCAGTACGTAAACCCAAAATTCTATCAAATACTGTTGGATTGCCACCTCTCTGTATATGTCCAATAACGGCATGTCTTGTTTCCAATCCGGTTTTTTCAGCAATTATATCTCCCAAAGTTTGACCAATTTCTCTCTTCCTTAAAATCATATGTCCAAATTGATCTAATTCCTCCTGACCGGTATTAACTCCAGGTAACTCAACTCCTTCTGAAACTACCACCAACGCGTACTTTTTTCTGGAATACACACGCTGTAGTTGTTTACACATCTCATCAATAGCAGGTGTTTCTTCTGGTAACAAGATCCAGTCTGCGCCAGAGGCTAATCCTGTATATAGAGCAACCCAGCCAGCATGTCTGCCCATAACTTCCAGAATCATTACCCTATGATGTGATTTCCCGGTATCCTCTAAACTCTTCATAGCCTCTACGGCTCTGGTAACAGCACTATCAAAGCCAAAAGTAAAATCAGTGGAGGATAAATCATTATCCATTGTTTTAGGAGCTCCAACTACCTTTACCTGGTATCCACTAAATAGTTGATGGGCAACTCCCAAAGTATCTTCTCCTCCCATAGCCAAAATAGCATCTAAACCATAGTTCTTGATCGTATTAAGTACTCTTTCTACACCACCTTCTATCTTAAAAGGATTGGTGCGCGAAGTTCCCAAAATAGTGCCAGCTTTATCTATTAATTCTTCAACATCCTGTAGGTGTATTTTAAAAAGATTTCCATCAATTAAACCTCTCCAGCCATCTCTAATACCAAATACCTCGTAATGATAATCATAGGCCCGATAGACTGCACCTCTAATAGCAGGATTAAGTCCACAACAATCCCCTCCACCGGTTAGAATGCCAACTCTTTTTGTTTTAGACATCTCTTTCCTCCCCGTACCTTAATAAAACTATAATAATATTTATTATACCCGATTGTGACATCCCAATACTCTTATTCGATCTCTAATAACTTCTTTAGCTGCTTTTTTGGCTATACCTAAAGCATTGCGAGGATCGATATCATCGGGATTTTTACTAAGATAATCTTGAATGGCCTTGGTAAAAGCCATCCGTATTCTCGTATCAATATTGATCTTACATATCCCGGCTGCAATTCCTTTTTTAATCTCTTCATCATCAGCTCCAGATGCTCCATGTAAGACCAGAGGAATACCGGTTAATTCCCTAATCTTTTCAATACGTGGTATATCCAATTTGGCAATAGATTCTCTACACCCATGAATAGTTCCTACTGCTGCTGCTAAAGAATCAATCTCAGTTAATTGGACAAATTTTTTTGCTTCTTCCGGATCAGCCAAAAATTCTTTTATTTTTTCCCGAGCTACACCCGGTTCATCACTAGAGTCCATCTTCCCTATCTGTCCAATTTCTGCTTCTACTGGTATACTACAGCTATGTGCCATTTCTACCACCTTTTTAGTTAAAGCCACATTCTCAGCAAAGGGCAATTTTGAGCCGTCAAACATCAAGGAGGTAAATCCAGCTCTTAAACACCTAATGTTTTGGTAATAATCAGTGCCATGATCCAGATGTAAAACAACAGGAATAAATGTTCTTTCCGCTAATACCTTAACCATGGCCACAATCATATCTAAACCAGCATATTTGATAGCTCCTTGAGAAGCCTGAACAATAACAGGTGCCCTTTCTTCTTCGGCAGTTTCAATAATAGCCTGTACAATCTCCATATTATTGGCATTAAAAGCACCGACTGCATAACGCTTTTTTTGAGCATCTTGTAAAATTTCTTTACTGGTTACTAAGGGCATAAAATTCTCCTTTCCTCTCTTTTATTTCTCTTGATAAAATTATTCCAAGCAGTAATATATTTTGTCAATCAAGTAAATTCGCATCCACCAGACGGGTGTTTCCAAAAACCTCTACCCAAGGTGGGCATATTTTTGTCTATCTTTTGTTAAGCTCTTTTTCTTAAATTTGCTGAAAAATAATATTTCTCTAAGTGCTACCACTTCCTTACCTTACAGTTTGGGTGCACCATTGTCCTAAATAGTTTTTTTAATCTTTTTTTAATAAGCCAATTTATTTAACCATTGCCCACTTCGAAAAAGGTGAACTTTCACTGTTAAATAAATTGTTAATAAGAAAGAAAAAAATCCTTACCTAAAAGTAAATGCTAAATAATTTATTCTTTTACATTATATATTTTTGACCATATTATTGCAATTAATTTTATGAAAGTAAGGATAATTCCCCTGTAAAATAGGAAAAACAAAAAAATAAAACAGAATAATAATGAGCAATAAGTTGACCTGAAAACCCTTTTGGTAATAATATTTGAGAAATACTATAATTAGTGCTATATTCGTATTATTACCTTAAAATCAATGTGAGATTTTTAGATGGGTTGAGTTAGCTATTAGCCTTACTCAAAAATAAAAACAGAACAAAAGGAAAGAAAGGAGATAATTATGGATGATTTTAGGGATTATTCTGGAGAAAAAATAATCAATATCGCTGAAAAAATTCCTAAACTAAGATTTGGTAAAAAATTACTGAAATTTTTAATTCTACTTTTTATAATTTTATATCTGGCTACTGGTATATACATTGTTCAACCTAATGAACAAGGAGTCATCAGACGTTTTGGAAAGTTCCACAGACTAGACAGCCCTGGTCTTCATTATCACCTGCCCTTCCCCTTTGAATCAGCAGTAACCCCTTCTGTAACCGAAGTGAAGAGAATTGAAATTGGTTTTAGAACTATTCGTGGGAAATATATGGAGGTCTCAGAAGAAGCCCTCATGCTCACTGGAGATGAAAATATTGTTAGTGCTGAATCTATAGTGCAGTACCGCATTAAAAATGCTGCTCATTACCTTTTCAATATAATCGAACCAGAATTGACTGTGAAAAACGCTGCTGAGGCAGCCTTAAGACAGGTAATTGGTAGTCGCAAAATTGATGATGCCTTAACTGAAGGTAAATACGAAATTCAAGAAGAAACAAAATTACTTATCCAGGAATTACTGGATACTTACCAGTCAGGAATTTTGGTCATTGCCGTTCAATTGCAGGACGTTAATCCACCTTCTGAGGTATCAGCTGCCTTCAAAGATGTGGCTAGTGCTAAAGAGGATAAAAGTAAATTTATCAATGAAGCAGAAGGTTACCGTAATGATATAATTCCTAAGGCCAGAGGCGATGCAGCGAGAATTGTGAAAGAGGCAGAAGGCTATAAAATAGAAAGGATAAGAAAGGCAGAGGGTGATGTGGCCAAATTTAATCAAGTCTTAGCCGAATACCAGAAAGGGAAAGAAGTTACTAAATATCGTCTCTATGTTGAAACAATGGAAACAATATTACCCTACATGAAAAAATATATCATTACCGAAACAGATAGTAATATATTAAAACTATTATCATTAAATGAACCCCTGCTTCCAGATTTACTTAGAAAGGAGGAGTTGAAAAAATGAGAAGAGGAATAATGTTAATTGCTTTAATCTTGATCATCATATTGGCAAATTTTATCTTTTTCATTGTTGATGAAACTAAACAGGCTATCGTACTGCAATTTGGGAAACCGGTTCGGGTGATTCAGGAATCAGGTTTACATGCTAAAATTCCTTTTATCCAAAATATAGTTCTCTTTGATTCAAGACTACTCATTTATGATGCTCCACCCACCGAAATTATTACCAGAGATAAAAAAACCTTAATCCTGGATAATTACGCCCGATGGAAAATTGATAATCCTCTACTTTTTATGCAAACCGTCAGGGATATCAATGGAGCGCAGGCTAGATTGGATGATATAATTTACTCTGAACTAAGGGTAGATTTGGGGAAATTCGACATGAGTGAAATTGTCTCTTTAAAAAGAACGGAAATTATGAAAACTGTTACTGAGCGAAGCAATGAAAAATCTATGGAATACGGCATAAATATAGTTGATGTGAGAATCAAAAGAGCCGATTTGCCTCCGGAAAATGAGCAAAACATATTTGCCAGAATGAAAGCAGAACGCCAACGTATTGCCAAACAATATCGGGCGGAAGGTATGGAAGAATCTGCCAAAATTATTGCAGAAACAGAAAGAGAAAAAACAATAATACTGGCAGAAGCATATCGTGAAGCACAGCAGCTAAAAGGTGAAGGTGATGCAGAAGCAATCCGTATCTACGCTGAAAGCTTCAGTCAGGATCCAGTATTCTATCAATTTTTGAGGACTTTAGAATCTTACCAAAACAGCTGGCAAGAAAACACTACTATTCTGTTATCTTCTGAAAACCAATACATCCAATACCTTAATAATATAAACCCTGAATAATTATTTCCCATAAACCAGATGGTAAGCCGAGCTTTGGGGTCTGACTATTTTAGCTTATAATAGTCAGACCCTTATTACTATCCAATTAATACCCTTCAACAATATTTACCCTGTTTTCCGGTTCTTGGCTATAATATATTCTTTTAATGTTATTATAAACTGCTAAAATATTCTCCTCTATAGCCTTATCAGTATAGCCGGCATTATGTGGTGATAAAATTACATTAGATAATTTATGAAAGGCATATCTACTGGGTAATCTTTCTGGAGAATTACGATCGGGATACTGATACCAGGTATCAATTGCTGCTCCTGCTAAGGTACCTTTTTTCAGATGAAAATAGAGTGCTTTTTCATCAATAACCTTTCCCCGCCCCACATTAATAAGATATTTTCCCTTCATCAGGCTAAGCAGTCGATCATTAATCATATTTTCAGTTTTAGGAGTTAAAGGTAAGGCTATTATGATAAAATCAGATTGGGTAATAACATAATCCAATTGCTCAGGAGTTCCCAAAAAAGTCAAATTATATTTTTTATCCCATTCTTCTTCTTTCTTGATTGAACGTTTTATGGCGTAAATATTCATTCCAAACACTTTCGCCCTTTTTGCAATTTCCGTTCCTATGGAACCGAAACCGATAATACCTAAGTTTCTTCCATACAGTTGAATAGTAGGTTCTCCAGTAATAAATCCATGCCATTTTCCCTGTCTTAAATCTTGATCGTTATTCAACAGATTTTTAGCCAGTGCCAGTAATAGACAAAGAGCATGCTCTGATACAGCATGACTATTACTATGAGTATTACACACCACTACCTGAGAATACTTTTGAAAAATCTCCAAATTTTGTTTATCAACTCCCGCAAAAGGGATTTGAAACAATTTCAGTCTTTTAGCCTGACTTAACTCGAATTCACCTAACTCTCCTCCTACTATTACCTCTGCACTTTGTAATTGCTGACTAAGCTTTATATTATCGCGGGCCGGAAAGATAAACTCAATCGGTAGATGGTCTTCCTGGTTATATTTTTCTAATAATTCCAGCCATCTATTCTCACTAACCATTTTACTAAAAATTAACACTTTCATTTTTTTATTATGCCCATCTTGTTTTGTTTCTTCTCTTTCCTGAAGATATAAGCGAGCAGCAACAATATGTTTGCACTCCAAATTCCATTTACGACAATGATTCTCAAAATCATAACAATCACATTCCGGAATGGTCAAATCGACTCGATATGTTTTTTTATTTTTTTTATTATAAACTAAAAAATTGTTCCCTTCCTGCTCTACTATCAATTCCCGGGAGGCAGTAGCCCTTTTATTCTGCTCCTTACTAATCAGTAATTTTCGAGCCAATTGATCAGCCAGCTGGTTATCTTCCCTTCTATTCCAGATGAAATAGATAGGAACCTTAATTTCTTTAATTAATTTCTGAATTCTTTCATAGAGGGGGATTATCTTTTTATTTTTTACCTTAAATTGTCCATTTAATTGTTTTACTAGTAATTGGCTATCACAATAACATTCTACTGAATCAGCTGGAATATTTTTTATTTCTTCCAAACCCCTTATTACGGCACAATACTCAGCAATATTATTGGTACCCATTCCGATTATTTCATTAATTTTTTTCCATAGTTGACCATCTCGATATATAACAATTCCAATAGCCATATTCCCAGGATTGGGAATACAGGAACCATCAACACGTAATAATATCTTTGACATAAATATCCCTTTTATTGGTAATAAATACTATTTATTTTTGTTTTTAGCAAATCTCTCAAATCTTTTAATTCATCAATAAAATAGACCTTACCTTCTTTGAAATAAGGTTTAAGCCAATCTCCAGCATCAAATCTGAATAATATTACCTCTTTACCATAGTTTAAAGCCAGGGCAATTTCGGAAATAGTCCCCGCTCTTCCTGGTAAAGCCACAATCAGGTCACTGCTTAATACATTAATTACATTTCTAGCCATACCCATACCTGTTACAATAGGAATATCAATATATTGAGAAGCCCAAGCTCGATCAGTAAAGGGTAATATTCCTAAAGTAATTCCTCCATTCTCTTTGGCACCCTTAGCCGATGCTTCCATAACTCCAGAAGCTCGACCACCATTTAACAATATCCAGCCTTCCTGAGCAATCATTGCTCCAACTTGATAGGCATATTGTTCATCTTCAGGATTTACAAATTGTGCTCCACCCATTATTCCAATGATAATCTTTTTAATAAAAATCCCCCCTTAGGTTAGAAAAGTAATATTTTATTATTGCTATTTATTTATTATATACAATAAAATTCTATTTTCTCAAGTTAGAATCATAAAGTGTCTCTATTTACAGTACATTTGATCCTCCTCTGGTCTAATCTCTATCATCCTCTTCCCAGCTAACAATTACCAGTATTTTCTGATGGAATATGTTTATTAACCCAAACTTATTTGACATTTGAAAATAATTAGCTAAAATATTGTAAACGGGAACCTAATAGCAATTAAAAAAATAGCAGTAAAAGAGATTTATAATTAAAAAAATCCGTTAATTTAAAGAGGTAGATAATATGGATATGGAGGAAAGAATTAGATACGCATTTGAGAATTCCAAAATCCTAAAATGGCCCAAACAGCTTATCTCTTCCTTTGGTTCATCAGAGGTGCATTACCACGTTCTTACTGAACCGATTTATCAGGAGTTTACTAAAGGAGAGATAGAAACTGTAGTACGAGAAGGTAAAGTAAGCTGGTATAAGCCGCAATTGTTAACTCCAGAATATATTTTACGCATCGAAGGGTTTAGCGAAGAGGCCAAACAGGCTCTGTTATCTATTGCCAGTGAAATGCCTGATTTAGCTAGTATTTTATATCGTTTTCATTTCAAAAGAGAAGTAGACTCTATGAATTTTGTTTCCGGCAACCTGGAGTCCGTTGCTGATAAGATTGCTCGAGATATTGACAAAAGAGGTGATAATCTTTCAGCTGTAATTAAAGGTGTTGGTGATTTATGGGATATCTCTCTATCAAAATTTATCCTGGACATGATGGCACGAAGTGCCCACCAATCACAATTTCCAGAACTTAAGAAAAGAGGATTAATTACCTATAATAGGATTGGTTATCCTGTGCTTTCCCGTGATGCACAGGGTATTCCGCTTGTTGCCAAAAAAGAAATTGAAACTATGTTTGATATGGTCAAACACGGGGATATGGAACCCAAAGATCTCAAAATTGAATTAGACCGATGGGGTCTTTTTGAATTCTATCAAGACCGTTTCTTTGAACTGTTCAGAAGGAGGTAGTAACAGTGGGGTACATTAAATCTGCTTGGGAAATAGCTTTAGAAAAAACAGAAGGTAAAAAGTTGAGCCCTCAAGAAATAGCTGAATTAAAACAACAGGAAAAGATAGATTCTATATTAGCTCAATATTATAAAGATCAGATTGAGTCAGATCAGTTATGGCATCATTTAAAGGAAGTGCCGGTTCGTTATTTAATACAGGCACAAAATAGCTTTCTCAGATCCTTGACCTTTCAGAGCAATCCTTATGATATGGAAAAAAGGAAAAATGGTATCTTAGCTATTGAAAACCTAAAAAAATCAAACCTTTCTTCCCATATTGAACAATATTTTAATCAACTAACTCAGGTACAACAAGAATTCCAAAAAGAGAAAGATCAAATAATTCAATATGTAAAAAAGGACTTAGAAAGAAATCCCCAAAAAAGATTGCAAACTTTTCAACAGGGTAATCGGCTAGTTATAAAAGAATTAAGTATAGAAGAGGTATTGGAACAAGACAAAGGACTAAGAAGAAGATTAGATTTGATGGAAAAGAAATATCAGGAAAAATTCAATATGTTAAAAGAAAAAATGGAAGACCTTATTAAGGAAAGTTCTGAAGAAAGTTAAAACTTACTCAAACCTGCAAACTTTGAAGAAATATTAATTTATTAAGTTATTTATATACCTTAAAGGAAGGAAAGATAAGGATATTGTCAGGAGAGATACTTACTCTTGATAATCTCCTAATTTATTTAACCATAAAAAGATTTAAATAGGCTTGATGATAATAGGGCACCTGAAGTCTAAAGTGGGAAGTACTATTGCTTAAAAAAGATTAGGGATATAAGGTGTAAATAAAAGATGGCAAGAAAAAAAGCAAAGAAGTTAAACCTCTTTTAGGGGTTCTTAAAACCACCCGCTATGCGGGTGCGATATTTACTTACAGCTCTATTTTCAAAATAATAAACCAAATACATTAAAAAAGAAGAAAGGATAGCTAATATAAAGACTAATACCCAAATATTTTCTATATTATAATTACCGATGAATAAACCGGATAAATAAGGACCAAAGATAAATCCAGAACCTATTAAAATATGTATAATGGCACTAAATCTGCCTCTATGAGTAATGGGGGTATGATTAATTATATAAACATCGGAATAGGTAGAGGCAATTATTTCACCTAAGGTCCACAAAACTGTAGAAAGAGCAAATAATAATAAACTGGTACTGAAATAGATTATTCCAAAGCCAAAGGCATAAAGTATCCCTGCTAGAGAAACATTTAAAATTGGTTCAATTTTTCTAGTCAAACTAATGATAATTATAGTGAAAAAAATAACTACTATGCCATTAATGGTCATTATGGTACCAAAGTATTGCGGACCTCTTTCGCCAAAAATTTTTATCATTTGGATTGGTAGGGTAAACTCACTCTGAACATAAATGAAGGAATATAGAGTGAAAATCATAGTAAAAACAATTAAATATGGTCTGGAGAGTAAGACCTGGTAAATACTTCCCTGTTCTGCTTTTTCAGCACCATAGTCAGAATAAATAGAATCTTTGATACTACTCTGATCGGGAATAGATTCCTCGATCAGAAAATATACCAATAATACTGAAAAAAGAGTGGTGATGGTATCTCCTATAAATATTAAACTGAGGTAATTATTATAGAGTAATCCAGCGATCAAGGGACCAATGGCAAAACCAATGTTCATACCTAAATACAATAAAGAAAAGGCTGCCTTTCTATTATCAGGATTAGTCAGATCAGCAATCATAGCCTTCATTGCCGGATAATTGGCACCGTTGAAGACTGCTGATAATGTTAATAACCAGGGCACTATTTCACTTTGACCAACCAGTAAACAAGAAAAAATAAACCAGGCAGAAAGTACACTAAAGATAATAAACACTTTTTTTCTGCCAAAAATATCAGATAATTTACCCCCCAAAAGTAATCCAGGTACTTTTGCCGCAGTAGCCAGCATAACATAAAAACCAGCTTTTTGCTCACTAAATACCAATGTTTTGGTAAAAAAAATAGCAAGAAATGGAAAGACGAAATTACCCACTGAATTAATGATCTGGGCAAAAAATAAAATATATATACTTCTTGGTAATTTTGTGTAATCTTCAAAAATATTCTTTATACCCATTAATACCTTTTGCCAATAGACAAAAAAATTACATGACGTTACTAATTTTACTTTAATTTTAAAGATCGGAAGAGCGTCGTGTAGGGAAAGAGTGTAGGATAGGGTGT
>CAZGKY010000069.1:0-10657 GCA_964525625.1 uncultured Atribacterota bacterium
TTGAGTATTTTTGTCTTGGTGTCCCTGCTTACCGTCTAAGATTCCAGGTCCCTTATAGCCAGCTGACCATCCAAAGATGTTTGAGAATGTTTAGAGAAATAATTTATTATGATAACATTTAAATGGTATTGAAGGTTTCTGGTCATTTGCCAAGCATTGGCTATACCATTACCGTGGTATCTCAAGTATGTATTTCCCCTTCTACTTGAAAGAGGTAGAATGGAGATTTAACCATCGGAATGAGAACCCGGTTATCCTATTAAGGAGATTACTGAATCAACAGATTTCCATTGTCAAAGAACAGATTTAGTGCAACTTTGGTTATGCATTACCTAATTTTAAATTTTATTGGATTACCGATGGGAATTATTGGTTTACAGCTCAAGGGAAGAAAAGATTTTTAAACTTACTTAAATATTTCGATAAAATATTTAATATCAATACATTTTCAGAACAGATAAATAATTTTTAAATTATTGCTTATATTTAACAAAGAAATAAACCTCCTTAATTATTAAAGAAATAAAGTATATCTTAATTTTCAGAGAGTGAACGAAAGATCCTGAATATTATTAATCATTCTTATATAAGTTAGCAGATTCACATATAGTAGGCTTCATTTTCATGATATATTATAGATTCAGTTTAGAATCAGAATGGGATTGTACTGATAAGCGAATTGGTTGTTCATAAAAAATACAGAAACAAACTAATTCTTTTTATTAGCTTTAATTTGTGATAATATCATTAATAAAATAATATAAGAGTTAAGGGGGTATAAAGATGAAAAATGTCAATAAAGTAGCCATCCTGGTAGAAAATTTATATGAAGATCAGGAATTATGGTATCCTTACTATAGACTCAATGAAGCTGGTTATGAGGTTAAAGTTGTAGGACCTGAGAAGAAGACCTATTACAGTAAACATCAGTATCCCGTAGAAGCAGATTTATCCATTGAAGAAGTAAAAGCAGATGATTTTGTGGGTGTTGTTATTCCAGGAGGTTATGCCCCAGATCACCTTCGCAGATATCCCAAAATACTCAGTTTCGTTCGTAAGATATTTGAAAAAGGTGGTTTGGTAGCGGCAATTTGCCATGCTGCCTGGGTTCCTATTTCTGCAGGTATATTAAATGAGAAGGATGCCACCTGTTTTTTTGCCATCAAGGATGATTTGATAAATGCCGGAGCTAATTATTTAGACCAGGAGGTAGTTGTAGATCATAACCTGGTAACCTCCCGTACACCTAAAGATTTACCAGCATTTCTACCTGCCATACTGAAGGTGTTAGCTGAATTGGAATTGTAAAAATAATAATTAATTACTTTTAAAAATGGAACACCATATGCGAAGAATTTTATTAAATATCCTGCCCTATGGTATTTTGTGTTTGATTGTCCTTATTTTAATTATGATTTTTTGGCCCTTGGAGAAAGACTGGGTGCAATTAACCAATTCCTGGATTGCCTTATTCTTCATCAGCGTATTCTGTGCTATTTTTTTATTTCAGGAAGATATTTATCATTTTTTAGACCAGAATATTAAAAGTAACTTTTTTAGCACCTCAGTGCCCTTACAAAAAGACCGCTCTATTCCAGAGATATTTAAGGATGATCGGAAATTTCAAGAAGTAATATCTGGTACGGTAATGGCCTGGATAGATAGGATAAATATGGAAAAGGAAGAAAAAAAATTAAGGGAAGAAGATATATCTCAAATGATTGATCGCTATAAAAAAGAGAAGAGAGAATATGTCAAATGGCTGTTCCTTTTTGCTGATAACTTTTTAGTTCCACATTGTAAAGATATTTTATATGAAATTAATGAAAGACATTATGTAACAGAAGAAATGTTTGGAGAAATAACTACTAAGATGAATATAGATGAGCAAGAGTCCAGGACTATTTTAGAAATATTAAGTTTTTTGCGTTTTATTAGAAAACAGGAGGAAGAATATATTATCACAGAAACAGGTTCTGCCTACTGTACTTATCTAGAGCGAATAAATCAGTAATAAACTCATCATAATAATAACAGTTAGATTACTTATAAATGAAAAATAATAAAAAACAACAGAGAGGTGCTTCTTTACCTTCTGTTGTTTTTTAATCCACAATTTTATATATTGGTCTGGATAATCATAACTACTTGATTATTTCCAGCTTCCTTTCCACCCTCGATTACTGCCTACCATATCTCTGTGGTATTTAAAGTTAGAAAAACCCATAAAATATTTTTCAAGTTGCTCTGGAGTTAGGACTTCTTTGATTTTCAATTGATATTCCATAGCCTTCATTCTTAATTCAACCTGGATTTGAGCAATCTCTTCCCATTTTGCTCTGATCTTTTCCATGTCAACAGGATCTTTCATCATCAATTCCCTGATTTCCAGCCTTTTCATGGCCATGTCCTTTTTTAATTCCAGGGAAGTCTTCTGGAATTCCAATCTGATTTGATATATTTTGGCCATCTGTTCCTGAGAAAGATTTAAATCTGCCATTCCCCAGGGTCTAATTTCTCTTTCTGGAAAAGCAAAATGCTTACCAAATGAGAAATATTCCTGATTAAAGGAAGATGGTGGCATTCCAGGTTTACCAGTATAGCCTCCTTTAGTACGAGCATGGGCAAAGGAAGACACACTCAAAAACAGGAAGGCTATAGCTATTATAAGAACTAATAAGATAATTTTCTTTGCCTTCATATTATTTTCACCCCCTTCTCTTATAATTTTTTCTATCCTTAATTCCTACATCTTTATACGCAAAAGAAAGTCGATTTCTTTCAAAATTGGAAATTTTTTTCAAAAAAATTTTCTCTTTACTATCTTGTTTATAGTAACCAGTAAAGATAAAAGTTATTGTAAAGTTTAATAAAGTTTATAGAATTTATTAGAAGTGAAGATAATTCAGGAGAAGACTATGTTATAATATTAAATTAATCTAATAAAAATAAAAATTAGGTAACAAAAAAAGGAGAAAAAGATGAAATATAATATACTGGGCAATACCGGAATAAAGGTCAGTGAATTATGTTTTGGTGTTTTACCTATGGGTCCTTTACAGGCAAATATCTCTGTTGGGGAAGGGGCGACAATTATTCGGCAAGGATTAGATTCGGGCATTAATTTTCTGGATACTGCTCAGGCTTATAAAACCTACCCTCATATCAGGGAAGCCCTGGTTGATTATCCTGATGAAGTTATCATTGCCAGTAAATCACATGCTACTGGTTATGAAGAAATGAAAGAGTCGGTTTTAGAAGCCTGCCATGCGTTAAATCGTGATTATATTGATATTTTTCACCTACATGCACCACGGGAAGATAAGAATGTTTTTCAAAAAAGAGCGGGAGCTTTAGCCTCTCTTAGAGATCTTAAGAAGAAAGGTGTTATAAGAGCCATAGGGGTTTCCACTCATGCTATTGAGGTAGTACAACAATCAGCAGAGGAAAAGGAAATAGATATAGTGTTTCCAATAATTAATCAGAATGGTTTGGGTATTATTGGAGGAAATCCAGAGCAGATGATTAAAGCGATTGAAAAGGTCTCTTCTCGTGGGAAAGGTGTCTATGCTATGAAATCATTAGCTGGTGGTTATCTGATTAAAAAGATGGAAGAAGCTATTAATTTTGTTAGAAATATCAAGGGGATTCAATCCATTGCCATAGGGATGGTTCATCATCGAGAGCTGGAAATAAATCTGAAAATATTTGAAAATCAGAAGATTAATCAAGAAGAATTAATCAAAGAAGAGTTTGCTAGAAAGAAACTTGTTGTTTCACTCTTTTGTGAAGGATGTGGCACTTGTGTTAAAACCTGTCCCAATCAAGCCTTATCTCTTAAAGAGGGGAAGGCAATAGTAGATTATAATCTCTGTTTGACCTGTGGTTATTGTGTACCTCATTGCCCTCTTTTTGCTTTGAGAATTGTTTAATATATTACTGATAAACAATTTCTTTTGGAGAGATAATATTTAAGATACAATCAGGTTAAGCTTTTGGGGTAATATTCTAATATAATATTCCTTTTGTGCTGGTAATATTTCTCCAGCAACTTGAGCTGTAACTGGTTTAGTAACTTCTATCAGCACCTCTTTCCCTTTGAAAAAACTTACTTCTGTTACATCACGGTGGGTACCTTTTATGGCTTTAGGTAAAAGGTAGAAACAGCGAAATCTATTCATTTTACCAATAATACAGATGTCTAGTAAACCATCATCAATTTCTGCTTCGGGGGTAATATTAAATTTCCCACCCTCAATTCTGCCATTGGCAATTGCAATAAGTAACATTTCTCCTTCTATTACCTGACCATCAATGGTTATTTTGGCCTGAAAAGAAGGTAAAGGAATAAGTAGTTTTTGTATGGTGGCAAAGACATAAACATAAGCGCTTAGTGTTTTCCAATTGGGATGGTTAGTTTTCATCTTATTGGCTAAGGCAGCAATATCAGCATCAAAACCGATACCACAGACATTGACAAAATGGATTTGCTCATTAATGAGACCTACATCAATCATTTTAGTCTTTTGTTGGGGGATTATCTGGCAGGCTGATAAAATGTCTTTAGGTATAGAAGTGCTCTTGATAAAGTCATTAGCCCAACCAGCAGGAATAATACCTAACTTAGGCTGAGTGGAAGCTGGAATGATTCCATTGATGATTTCGTTGATGGTACCATCACCGCCCACTGAAATTATTAAGTCAAACCCCTGTTCGGCAGCTTGGTGCGCTAATGTAGTAGCTCCTCCAGAAGAAGGAGTCCAGCTGATGTGGTATTCTAAGTCGATGCTATCAAAAAAACTAAGGATTGCCGAGATATGTTTTTTAGGTTTCCCCCCGCCAGCAGTATGATTAATAATAAGTTCAGCTTTCACAAATCATTCCCTCACTGAAAAATTTTATTATATTAATATATCAAAATAGTATCTTAAATAACCCGATAAAGATAATTATACCTAGCTATCTAACCATTATCAATATTATTCCGTGAACTTTGACAAGGTTAATATTTGGTAAGATTCGGGAATTCGACCAAGGATAGCATGAGTATGAGGCACAATAATCTTATCCCAGGCCAGGCTGAGAGAAATTGGTGCTATACTTGCCATTTCTTTGTTTTCTAGACAGCCGGTAATAATTTGTCCGGATGGAGCTGTTATTATACTATGACCGTTATATTTTTGATGAATAGAATTGGGACAGAGGATAAATATTTTATTTTCTGCACTTCTGGTCTGACAGATTTTAATGTGCTCATCTTGGCCAAATTTACCTGCCCAGATGATTATTTCTGCACCTTGTAAAGTCAATATCCGGGCAATTTCAGGGAAATAGCCTTCATAATCAAGCATCATACCGATAGTACCAAATTGTGTTTCCCATACCGGGAAATTATTTTCTCCAGGGGTAATCTCACCTTTTTCTGGCAATTCCAGATGTGTTTTCCTATATTTTCCTATTATCTTTCCTGATTGCACTAAATAGCTGGTTTTAAATTTTTGAGCATTTTCTTCTTCCTTTAAGACAATAGAACATAGTTGTGGAGTTTTTTTGGTCAAATCTTTTAATAGGTTCAGTATTGCCTCGCTACTCTGGATAGGAAAATCATCAATCTGGGAAAATGCTAAAATGTAAGCATCCTGTTCTGATAAGGTATGAAAAAAATATTTAATTCTGGCAAAGTAATCTGACCATTCTTCTTTGGCCGTTCTGATTTGAATCACTGCAGCGAAGAAACTGGCTTTTTTTGTTTTAGATGGTTTTCTAAAGTGTTTTAAAATGGGTAATTCGCTGGTAGGCAAAGTTAGATAACTATATTGTTCAGGTCTTCTACTGCGTAAAACATCAATATGTCCAGCTACACTTTTTTGATGAGACAATGATAAATCAATTTCTTTAAATAATATTTCTTCCTGATAGGAAGAGGCCATTGATACTATTTTTCCCTCCGGTGAGAAAAAAGCACTCTTTCCACAATATTGAATGGATTTTTCTTCATAACCAATTTTATTTGCTGCTACAATCCAGACTCTATTTTCCAGGGCTCTGGTAGGGATCATGTATTCTGCTTGGGGATTAGACCAGGATTTTCTTTCCAGACCCGAAGTAACCCAGTTAGTAAGATCTAATAGAATCTCTGCTCCCTGTAGGGAGAGACAGCGAATGATTTCGGGCAAGCGTCCATCCGCACAGATAAATAAACCAATTTTACCAATTTTGGTATCAAAAACAGGATAATAATTATCACTTTGAAACCAGTTATGGTCAAAATGCCAGAGAAAGGACTTTCTTACCCAACCAATCTCCTGTCCTTTTTCATCAATTAGAACAGCCGAGTTATAAAGTATATTTTTTTCAGGAATATATTCTGGTAAGCCCAGGGCAATGAAGGTCTGATACTTTCGGGCACTTTCTTTTACATCCTCCAGAAATTGACTGGTAAGGGTGGCCAGCGCTCTATAGTCAGAAATAATTCTGGGGGATAAAAAATAACAGGGGTAGACACATTCTGGAAGAACCATCAAATCGGGTTTTAAAAGAGCAGCTTTACTAATAAATTGTAAAATATGTTTTTTATTTTCTGTTTGTTCTGAAAAAGACCTTGCCTTTAATTGTAGGGAGGCCACTCGAATTTTATTATTGTTCCTGGGCATTTATTTTTCCTTATTTTAATATTTTTGATATTAATGATAACTTTTTTTGATTTTTTAAAATTAATATAATATGTAAATTGAACTTTCTTTACCGACTTTTTTCGTTTCTTTTATGTCATTATATAATTGATACATAGCTCTTGGCAAATATTTCCGACTACAGATAATGAATTTATCAAAAGAAAACTATTATTAAAATAATAGAAAGAGATAGGAACAACAATGTAATAAAGAGTATAAATAAGAGTAAAGTATAAGAATAAAAATCAGTTATAACTTTTAGTTTCCTATTTCTTGTGGTATTATGGTAAGTTAGATGAAATTTAAGTTATCAGGTTATATTGGATTTAATAAAGTAAATAAGAAAATATTTGAAAAGGAGGATGATGATCATATGCCAAATTTTGGAAATTCTTTTTCTGGTCTGAAAAAGGATAGGAAATTAACCAAAGAAGAATTAATTCGGGCGATAAGATTTATGATTGCGGCAGAATATGAAGCTATTCAACTTTATATGCAACTTGCTGAATCAACTGACCATAAGTTAGCACAGGAGGTTTTAAAAGATATTGCCGATGAAGAGCGAGTCCATGCCGGTGAATTTCTTCGACTCTTAACAGAACTTGACCCTGAGGAAGAAAAATTCTATGCTGAGGGAGCTAAGGAAGTAGAAGAAGAGATTGAAAAACTGAATAAATAAAATTTCTTTAATATAATTTTTCAGGAATACTCAAAAAGAAAGGAAGAAGATGTCCAGAAAAATCCAAAATATATGTGTATTTGGTATAGGTGGAGTTGGAGGATATTTTGGTGGTAAGATTGCCTATAAAATAAATAAAAATAAATTAGCTAAAGAGGTTTATTTTATCGCCCGAGGTGAGCATCTAACCACTATACAAGCAAAAGGATTAAAGGTAATAACTGATAAGGAGGAACTACTTTGCTATCCCCATATTGCTACAGACCGTATAAGACATATTCCGACGCCAGATTTATATTTACTTTGTGTCAAGGGGTATGATTTAGCCAATGCGGTAGAGGAAATTGCCAAAAATATATCTCGTGATACAATCATACTACCCCTACTTAATGGTGTTGATATATACGATAGAATTAAAGCTATTTTACAGAAAGGGATAGTTATACCTGCTGCGGTATATGTTTCTTCCAGTGTTGAGCAACCCGGTATGGTTAGACAGAAAGGTCCAGAAGGACATATTGTATATGGACAAGATCCCCAATTCATGAATTTTGATTATCAGAACCTTAAGGAATTCTTCTCGGAAATGGATATTAGTGCAGCCTGGTTTGAAAATCCTTATTCCGCTATCTGGGAAAAATTTGTCTTTATCGCCGCTTTCAGTTTAATCACTGCCTATTCCGGGAGGAGTATTGGCGGAGTTTTAGAGGATAGTAAATTGAAGAATATGACTGAAAATATCATGAAGGAGATTACTCTGGTGGCCAGAGCACATGGCATAAATTTAAGGCAAGATATAATTGAAACTTCTATGCAAGTAGCGGAAAGATTTCCCTACGATACTAAAACTTCCTTTCAGAAGGATTACTTAAAAGGGGATAACAAGAATGAAAGTGACCTATTTGGCGGAACCTTGATTCGTATGGCTCAAGAGCACAGAATTGCTATTCCCACCACTACCGAAATCTATAATAGATTAATATCCTAAAACAATTATATTTTCATAAAATTATCAAAGATAACAAAAGTAGGTTTTTCAACCAAATAGAATTATTATATTTAGGTAACCAATATGGAGAGAAATAAAGAAAAAAAATAAAACAATTAGGTTAATTTATTGCTTACTATGGCTATATATTTATTTTTCCTATTTCCCTGATTTTAATTGAAATATTGTCTTTATGGATAGTAAAAATTCGAAAAATCTATTTCTAAATAGAAAGGAGAATCCAGGAAGATGCCGAATTATAATTATGAATGTCAGGATTGCCATCATATATTTGAGGTTACTGCTTCAATTAAAGATATGGAGAAGGGCAATTTTCCCTGTGAAAAGTGTGGTAGTAAAAATACAAAAAGGCTATATGATGGGTTTGGATTCTGTCACAGTACCGGTTCAGATGTAGATAATACTGGCAGTTGCCCCACTTGTCAGAATAACACCTGCTCTTTAGATGATGATTAGTTTTAAAATGATTGGGTAACAAAAATAGGGGAGGAAATATTATATGTTAAAAAATTATTTTGATTCTCGCAAGATAATCATATTTACAGGCATATTCATTGGTATAGCAGCAACAGTCTTGCAAAGTCTTGGCAATCCAGCCAATATGGGCATCTGTGTGGCTTGTATGGAAAGAGATATAGCTGGGGCATTAGGTTTTCACCGAGCAGCAACGGTGCAGTATATTCGCCCAGAGATTATTGGTTTTGTATTGGGTTCTCTCTTAGCAGCCATAATCTTTAAAGAATTCAAACCGCGTAGTGGATCAGCACCTTTAATACGTTTTATTCTAGGATTTCTGGCTATGATTGGTTCTTTAGTTTTTTTAGGATGCCCCTGGAGAGCTTTACTTAGATTGGCAGGTGGAGATGGGAATGCTCTGTTTGGAATATTGGGATTAGTTACCGGTATTTTAATTGGTATATTTTTTATTAAATCAGGTTATAATTTAGGACGTAACCAGAGGACCTCTCCTTTAGCGGGTTGGATTTTACCATTAATCATGGTAGGTTTATTAATTTTACTGATTGTTAAACCACAATTGCCCTCTGGAGCAGTATTTTTCAGTAGTGAAGGACCTGGTTCCCAGCATGCTCCTATTTTAATTGCTTTATTGGTAGCCTTGGCTATTGGATTTTTAGCTCAAAGAACTAGGTTTTGCACAGTAGCAACCACCAGAGATGTCATTCTGATTAAAGACACCTACTTACTTACTGGTGTATTTAGTCTTTTACTTGCGGCCTGGTTAAGTAATTTAGTATTAGGACAATTTCATCCTGGTTTTCAGGGACAACCAATTGCACACACTAACCAGCTATGGAACTTTGGAGGGATGACCTTAGCTGGTCTTGCCTTTACCCTGGCTGGGGGCTGTCCTGGCCGTCAGCTTTTTCTTTCTGGAGAAGGAGATGCTGATGCATCACTATTTGTGCTTGGAATGATCTTCGGGGCAGGCTTTGCCCATAATTTTTCCATTGCCAGTTCTGCTAGTGGACCAGGTTTATGGGGGCCTGCTGCAGTAATTATGGGTTTGTTTATCTGTCTGGTCATCGGATTCAGTAAGAGCGACTTCTTCCCAAAAAAGGAGATAAAAACATATGAGCAATAAAATTGACGTAAGGGGACTTTCTTGCCCCTTGCCAGTAGTGAAGGTCAGGAATAAATTAATAGAGTTAAAAGGTGGAGTTTTAGAAGTACTGGTGGATACAGGAACAGCGAAAGATAATATTATTCGCATAGCTAACAATATGAATTGGAAAGTGGAAATTAAACAAGAAGGTGATGAAATCCTAATAATTATATCTAAAAAAGAAAATCAAAAAGAGGAATAATGATTTATTTTGACAATGCAGCGACTTCTTATTCTAAGCCTTCCGAGGTGAGAAAGGCTTTACTGAATTTTTTAGCAAAAGTAGGAGCAAGTCCAGGACGCTCTGGTCATCGTCTCTCCATAGAAGCTGGGCGTATACTCTATCAATGTCGGGAGAGTATAGCTGAGTTGTTCCATATTGATGACCCATTGAGAATTGTTTTTACTTCTAATGCTACAGAGTCAATAAATCTGGTATTGAAAGGATTGTTAAAACCAGGTAATCAGGTAATTACCAGCAGTATGGAACATAATGCTGTTATGAGGCCTCTTCGTCAGCTGGAAATAGAAGGAGTAGAAGTTCAAATTATTCCCTGTTCTCCAGATGGTTATTTGGATACTGGAAAACTTGAACATACTATAAAAAGTAATACTGTGCTTATTATATTAAACCATGCTTCCAATGTTACTGGTACCACCTTACCTATAGT
>CAZGKY010000070.1:0-10579 GCA_964525625.1 uncultured Atribacterota bacterium
TAATAAAATGATTTATTTTTTGTTGAGAAGGGATATATTCCCTTCTCAACAATTTCTATACTATAACAATCAAGAATAATAATATAATTATATGGTAAACGTGAGATGGAAAAAACAAATAAAATGGCTTCTGCCGATCTTTTAATGGGAATATTTCTCATCATATTTGGTATAATTACTATTCGGGCTTCTTTAAACATGAAGGTTTACAAAACATTTTTAGATGCACCTGGATTTTTTCCTTTTATTCTGGGAATAATTTTTATTTTTTTAGGTAGTATAATGACTTTTTCATCCTTTCGTAGAAAAGGCTATCAGCAAATTATGTCAAATCTTAACAAATTCAATGTTACTCATCTTTTTCAGAATATCCAGTTTCGTAGAGTAATGACTTTAATTTTTCTAATGGTTATTTATATTTTTGTGTTAATTGATAGAATTGATTTTACCTTAGCAACGGCTTTATATCTTTTCTTTACGCTATACTATTTGAAATCAGCAAGTCTTGTCAAAATTATTTTTATTTCTGTTATTACTGCATTCTTAATAACTGCCTTTTTTACTAGATTCTTTCGAATACCTTTACCATAAAATTTAATGATAGGAAAAGAGGAGAATTAAAACTAATGCTTGACTCATTTTTACATCAGGCAGATATGTTTTTTCATGCTTTTTCAGCTCAACTATACTTAACTAATATTTTAGTTTTAGCGGGTGCTACATTCATGGGCATTATTGTTGGGGCAATCCCAGGCTTGACAGCTACTATGGCTTTAGCCTTGCTGATCAATTTGAGTTATGGCATGCAATTTGATTTAGCTATTTCCTTTTTACTGGGGGTTTATGTAGGAGCCATAATGGGTGGCTGTTATTCAGCGATTATGGTAAATATTCCTGGTACACCAGCGGCTGCTGCAACTGCTATCGACGGATTTATTTTGGCTAAGAAAGGAGAAGGTGGATTAGCAATAGGAGCTGGTGTTATATCTTCTTTTTTTGGAATGTTGGTAAGTATAGCCTGTCTGATTTTTTTCACACCTTTTGTATATAAAATAGCCTTAAAGTTTGGTCAATGGGAGTATTTTTTACTGGCGGTATTTGGTGTAATGATTTGTGGTAATCTGTCCACTGGTAAAGATCCAGTAAAAGGGTGGGTAGTAGGGTTCTTGGGATTTTTTACTGCAATGATTGGATTGGATAAAGTCTATGCTTACCCAAGATTTACCTTTGGATTATTACAATTAAAAGGGGGAATATCTCTGATCCCAGCATTGATTGGAGTTTTTGGTATTTCAGAAATTCTCATTGTTTTGGAACAGGAGGTTCCTTATAAAATACTGGGTAAAGTTACTAAAGTTATACCCAGCTGGAAAACCATACGTTCTCTAATTCCTACCGCAATACGTTCAGGAATTATCGGTGTAGGTATTGGTGCAGTACCAGGAGCAGGAGAAGACGTGGGAGCTTGGGTGGCATATGATGTAGGTAAGAGAAGTTCCAAACAAGGAGAAAAATTTGGAACCGGATGTCTGGAGGGAGTTGCTGCTGCTGAAACGGCCAATAATGCAGTAATCGGAGGCGCTATGATTCCCTTATTAACTTTGGCTGTTCCAGGAAGCCCTCCCGCTGCCATGTTTTTGGCCGCCATCTGGTTGCATGGTGTTCAACCTGGCCCGATGTTACCTATCGAACATCCCGGATTTCTCTTTGAAGTAGCTATTTCTCTTTTAATAGCCACATTTTTTATGCTAATATGGGGACTGATAATTGCCAAACCTGTTGCTTCATTGTTAAAATTGAGAAGGGAAATTTTGATGCCCCTTATTCTACCTCTTACTGTAATTGGTGCTTATGCTGGAGGGGTGAGAGTATTTGATATAAAGGTGACTTTTTTCTTTGGTATTCTAGGCTATATTCTACGAAAATTAGATTATCCCATGGCACCACTGGTTCTGGGAATTATTTTAGGTCCTTTGGCTGATATTAGTTTCCGTCAGGCTCTGATGCAGAGCCGTGGAAGCCTGATACCTCTATTGGGAAGACCGGTGGGGATAGTTTTAATGATTGCCATTGGGTTGATTGCCTACAGTGGCTTCCGTAGAACAATTGAGTATACCAGAAAACATGCTCAGTTAAATATTGAAACGATGTCAGAAGGAAAGTGATAAAAAATGAATAGATTGGCTCAAAAAATTGCTATTATTACTGGTGCGGCTGGAGGTATTGGTTCTGCTCTTTCTTTACGATTTGCCCAGGAAGGAGCGATGGTATTGCTATGTGATTTAGCAAATACCTCAGGTAAAGATCTTGTAAAAAAAATTACTCAAGATGGTGGAAAGGCTGAATTTTTCCCTATGGATGTTACCATAGAACAGGATTGGAAGAGGCTAATAGCCTATATAACAGAATCATATCAACGACTGGATATTTTGATTAATAATGCTGGAATTAATATAAGGAAACCTATAGAGGAGATGGAAGTAGAGGAATGGGATACCATGATGCGGGTGAATGTCAGGAGTGTCTTTCTAGGAATCAAACATACCTTACCAATTATGCGGAAACAGAAAGGTGGAAGTATTATTAATATGTCTTCTATTTGTGGTTTAGTAGGGCATAAATTCACACCAGAAGCATACACTGCTTCCAAAGGAGCAGTCACTCTTTTAACAAAGTCTGCTGCGGTTAGATATGCTAAAGATGGAATAAGGATAAATTCTCTTCATCCCAGTACAGTTCGAACTAATTTAGTGAATAAGATGTTATCCGATCCTGAAAGATTAAAAGAAAGAATTGATGAAATCCCCTTAGGCAGATTGGCCAATGTTGATGATGTAGTAAATGCTGCCCTTTTTTTAGCCTGTGATGAAGCATTGTTTCTTACCGGAGTTTCTCTTCCCATTGATGGAGGGTTAACTGCCTACTGAGCTGCTCAAAAATTGGTTTAACTTTATCACATATTTATGAAGTATACATAATTTATCTCTCTTTTAGTTTTCTTCCTAATATTTTGTCCCCTGAGGATTACTGCAATAGTATTAGTATGGGATATTATGTTATAATTGTAATCGATTCAAATCAAAAAGGTTATTTTGAACTTTTTCACAAAAGGGGGTAAAAATGAAATTAAGAATAGAAGAAAAAAGAAGAGAGATTGATGATGTTTTCAGTTTTATTTTCCAACCGCAGGAGCCTGTTTCCTGGCAAGCTGGGCAATATGTTCTTTATAAGCTTCCTCATGAGAATCCAGATAACCGGGGAGAATCCCGCATTTTTACTATTTCTTCACCTCCCTTTCAAAACAAGATTATGCTTACTACTCGTTATTTATACGAAGAAAGCAGCTCTTTTAAAAAAGCTCTCTTTACTAAAAGTACAGGAGATATGATAGAGGCTATTAAGATAGATGGGAGTTTTACCGTAAATAAGGATGATAAAAAATTAGTCTTTATTGCTGGTGGAATTGGTATAACCCCCTATCATTCTATACTCCTGGAGCTAGAAAAAAGGGAAGAAAAGAAAGATATTATTCTGATTTATAGTAACCGAGATGAAAATAATATTGTTTTTAAAGATACTCTGGAACGACTCTCCAAACAATATCATAACTTAGAACTAGTTTATCTTTTTCCACCTCAACGCTGTGATGAGCAGTTGATTAAAGAAAGGGTCCCCGATATACCAAATCGTATTTTTTATGTATCTGGGCCTATGGTCATGGTTAAGGCTGTGGAAGAAGCCTTGCAACAACTTAAAGTGGATAAGAAGAATATCAAGAAAGATTATTTTCCTGGAATTAGCAATTAGAAAAGATAATTTAGAGTAAACAAGAGAATAATAAGGGTGAGTTAATATGAATCAGGTTTCAAAAGAAAAAGAGGAAAAAGAGATCAAGGTTGTTGATTTAGGATTAATTGATTATGATGAAGCATTGGCAATTCAGGAAAAATTATTAAAATTAAGACAGGAAGACCATATTGGTGATACTTTACTCATTCTGGAACATGAGCCGGTGATTACTATAGGGAAAAGAGGAAATCAGGGCCATATTTTAGTATCTGAGGAGTTTTTAAAAGAGCGAGGGGTCAAAATTTGCTCCATTGGTCGGGGTGGAGATGTTACCTATCACGGTCCAGGTCAGATTGTAGGTTATCCTATTATGCGCTTTCTGGATCATGTTCCTGGAGTTAAGGAATTGGTACTGGCTTTGGAGGAAGTGTTTATTAAATTACTTAATGAGTATTATCATATTACTGCTGGTCTTATTCCTGAATATCCTGGAGTTTGGGTGGGAAATGATAAAATTACTGCTATCGGTTTATCAATTCACTCTGGAGTTACTATGCATGGTTTTGCCTTTAATGTTAATACTGATTTGGAGGCTTTTCAATGGATTTTATCCTGTGGCATTACCGGTAAGGGAGTTACCTCTATAAAAAAATTGACTGGCAAGGAGCAGGATATTACTATAGTAAAAAAACAGGTAGTACAATGCTTTGGAGAGGTTTTTCATTTAAAACCTTCTTGGAAAGATAAAAGAACTTTACTTCACAATATGGAGTTATTAACATGAATACCAGAAAGCCAGATTGGTTAAGGATAAAATATCGAAAAAATGAACAGACCGACCAGGTTATTTCCTTGCTCAACCATCTTTCACTCCATACGGTATGCCAGGAGGCTATGTGTCCCAATCTTCTGGAATGTTTTAGCAGGAGAACTGCAACCTTTTTAATTTTAGGTAAGCGTTGTACCAGAAATTGTACTTTTTGTAATGTGGAGAAAGGATCACCTGAACCTGTTGATCCTCATGAACCAGATAATTTAGTTCTAGCAGTAAAAGAACTTAGTCTAAAGTATGTGGTAATTACCTCAGTAACTCGTGATGATTTAGCAGATGGTGGAGCATTTCAATTTGTTCAATCTATCCAGAAATTACACCAGTTTTCTGAAGAATTAAAAATTGAGGTACTGATTCCAGATTTTGCCGGGGATCAGGAGGCGTTGGCTGGAGTACTTAAAGCTGTTCCTGATGTCTTGAATCATAATATGGAAACAGTTCCACGCCTGTATAAGGAAGTAAGACCAAAAGCCGATTATGAGCGGTCTCTTACTGTTTTACGAAATAGTAAGGAGATAGCCCCAGAGGTAATTACCAAATCTGGAATAATGGTTGGCCTGGGAGAAAAGGAAGAAGAAGTAATTCAAGTTTTACAAGATTTAAGAGCTGTTAATTGTGATATGATAACCATAGGACAGTATCTGGCACCTTCCCACCAGCATCACCCTATTGTGGAATATATCCCTCCCCAACAGTTTGAATTCTATAAAAAACTAGCTTATCAGATGGGATTTAAAGGAGTAGCCTCTGCACCTCTGGTTAGAAGTTCACATGGGGCAAGAGAATTATATCTTAACGTAACATAACTTAACTAAAATTAAATTACATTATTGTACTCTTTTTTATGGTTCATTTTATAAAATATCCATATGTATTATGTTATAATTTAGTAGATAATTTTGAAAATTGAGAAAATGGCTTCCCAAGGGATGAAGTTCTTTGTAAGATATAAGATTATTGATGTCATATTCTAGGCTGAGGTTAGCCAATTTACAATAAAAGGAAATTTTGGTCAGTGGTAGATAATATCTCGGAAAAAAAAGGCATTGTAGTTATTGGTGGTGCCAATATTGATATAAAAGGGAAATCTAAGAATGTTCTGCAATGGGAAACATCTAATCCTGGAACTATAAGGGTTAGCCATGGTGGAGTAGGCAGAAACATTGCCCATTATTTAGGATTGCTCAACATCCCGGTAACCTTTTTAAGTGCAGTAGGTGATGATGAAGAAGGCCGGGAAATATTAGAAAAGCTGAGAAATGCCCATATCCAGGTTAAAGAGGTGATTCAATCTAAGAAGGATCCTACCGGAAAGTATGTAGCAATATTAGATGAGAAGGGAGATATGCAGGTTGCAGTAAGTGACACAGTAATAATGAAAAGGGTTACCCCTCGCTACCTTATTGCCAAAGCCGGTATTATCATGAAAAATCATTTTGTTATTATGGATACCAATCTAACTACTCAAGCCATCCATTACCTGGCTTATTTATGCAGCAGAGAAAAAATCCCTTTAATTGTTGATCCGGTTTCGGTGGTAAAAAGTAGAAAATTATTAGGTATTTTACCCCAGATTAGTTTTTTAACCCCTAATATTAGCGAACTTAGTGCACTTTCTGGCACAGTGATTAAAAACATCACTGATCAGCATAAAGCTGTAGAGCAGCTTAGGAAAAAGGGTGTAAAAAATATTATCTTAACCAATAGTACTCAGGGAGTTTATATTTATTCTGAACAAATTTCAGAAGGAGAGTTTATAAATACCAGAAGAAGAAAGATGGTGGATTGTACTGGAGCGGGGGATGCCCTGGTTGCGGGGATGGCTTATGGTTTATATCATAATTATGGGCTTTATCAGGCAGTTCAAATAGGTCTTATTATCTCACTGTTAACTGTTCGTTCTCCTGATACAGTATATGCTCAACTTGATGAGTCTGAAGTAAAAAAACAGATGGAAAGAATGTTCAGGATTTTATAATGCGTGACTTTTTGGAAATATCAGAAGAAATTAGAGAAGCCATTGGTCAAGGTAAGGATGGGAAGCCAGTTGTGGCTTTGGAATCTAATCTTATTACCCATGGTTTACCCTTTCCGGAGAATATTGATACAGCTTTTCAAATGGAAAAAAACATACGTGACCAGGGGGCTATACCGGCTACCATTGCCATTATAAAGGGGAAGATCAAGGTTGGTTTAAGCCATAGTGAAATTGAGCAACTTGCTCATTTAAAAGACACAGTTAAAGCGAGTAAAAGAGATCTTTCTGCTCTTATTGCTAAAAAAATGAATGCTGGTACCACTGTTGCCTTAACCATGTGGATAGCTCATCACTGTCAGATAATTTTCTTTGCTACTGGCGGTATTGGAGGGGTGCACAGTAATTATAGCGGAGAATATCCTATGGATATTTCTTCCGATTTAACAGAGCTTTCCAGAACTACAGTGGCAGTAATCTGTTCCGGTGCTAAGACTATTTTAGATCTTCCTCGTACTCTGGAATATCTGGAGACTATGGGTGTCCCGGTTTTAGGTTACCAAACAAATGAATTACCTGCTTTTTATAGTCCATCCAGCCATTTAAAGGTTGATTATTTTATAAAAGATACCCGGGAAGCTGCTCAGGTGGTCTGGGCTCACTTACGTTTAAAATTGGGGACCGGTTTATTAATAACTAATCCGGTGCCTACTGAATTTGCACTCAGTAAAAAGAAAGTTGACTATTGGATAGAACAAGCAAAGAAATTAGCTTTTCAGGATAATATTAAAGGTAAACAACTTACCCCTTATTTACTAAATAAAGTTAGAGAACTTAGCGAGGGAAGAAGTTTAAAAGCTAACATAGAGCTATTAAAACACAATGCTCTTATAGCTGCTCAAATTGCCCTAGCCTATCAGGAAATCCTTCAAATTAATGCTAAAAAATAATAATCATTATACCCCAAAGCTATTTTAGGTCTATTTACAGGTATATTTAAAAAAAACAAGACAGCCTTAATTTTTAAAGCTTTCTCTTATTAGATTAATGATTTTTTTGAGTAATTCTTAATATTTTAAACAATTACAGGAAGGGGAAAGATCTTCCAGAAGAGTATTTCTAATCTTTTTTAAAGCCTTATTACGTCTATAATTAATTATTTGTTGTGATTCTCCCAGCATTTTTCCAATTTCTACATCTCGGTACCCCCACCAGTAGTAAAGTAAAAGAACTTCCCGTTCCTGTTCAGTAAGTTCCTTTAGACATTCTTCTATGACTATTTTTGATAAGTAATTTTCTAAATCATAACTATTCATTCTATAATCTCCCACAATTAAAAAATTGTCTCTTTTTTATCAAGTGTATAGTAGTTTTAGTCTTTGATTGCTGGTCATTAGCATTTTAGAAGAAGACTAATCTTTTAAAAGCTTAAAATTAATATTATATTATTCCTATTGAAGATTAAGGTCTTTTCAAGCGAATTAACCAAATACCAAATACCAAGTACTATATACCAAATACCAACGACTACTCACTGCCTACTTTCCTGTATATTCATATCCCGAGTCTGAAGTTGCTTTCTCCAATACATCCACAGCCCCCATTTAATTCTTTTCTTCATATATCCGGCAAAAGTAACCGGTGGCAAGGGCTGGTATTGGTAAACACCGATGATAAAATATAAAACAGCCTGTTGATAGGCATCTTCATATTCCAATCCCATCTGTCGATAAAGACTTGCCTTTCTTTTTAAAAGAGGATTGAATTGCTCAATTAACTGCATCATAGCCTCTTTATCTCCTGCTTTAGCTTTTTGTATTAACTTATTCCTCGTTTCCATAGTGAAAATCTAACTACCTCCTGAAACAGTTTTAATTTAATTACTTTTCTCTTGTGATATTTTTTAATTTGTTTATAAATAGTTCTGCTTTATATATAGGATAGAGAGGACTATTCTGTAGTCCATAATCTATAAAAAAAGATGAAATTTTCACTAAAATTTTACTCAAATGTTCATAACATGATTTAAAAAACAGATTTAATAGGATAGGCATAGATTAATGATAAAGAGATAAGAATAAGGAGATAATAAAAAACAAAAATTAAATGCCAGTTGAACTTATTGTAAAGTAAACTTGCAAAAAATGAGAGAAAAGGGTAACATTAATTACTACAGGTTGATTATTAGATAAATAGTGAATTCCTGATAGGGCTGGGTCATTTCAAATTATTGTTATTATCTGGGTTAATTAGATGTTCACAGTAAAAAGATTTAAGATAATATATTTTTTAGTGGTATTCATTCTTTTCTTTTTGGAGTTTAAGGTATTGATCTTCTCACAAGACCAGGAAGAATCTATCTATAGACAACGTCGAGAAAATATGGTTATCAGTCAATTGATGGCTAGAGATATAACTGATCCATTGGTCTTGTCTGCTATGAGGAAAATTCCCCGACATGAATTTGTAGATGATAGGGTTAAGGATGAAGCATATAATGATTATCCTTTAGGTATTGGGGAAGGTCAGACCATTTCTCAACCCTATATTGTAGCTTTAATGACTCAATTACTGGAACTAACAGGAGAAGAAAAAGTCCTGGAAATAGGTACCGGTTCAGGTTATCAAGCAGCTATTTTAGCTGAAATAGTAAAGGAAGTTTATACTGTAGAAATTTATGAATCATTGTCCTTAAAGGCACAAGATCTATTAAACGAATTAGGTTATAATAATATTAAATTTAGGATTGGAGATGGCTATTATGGCTGGGAGGAGGAAGCTCCCTTTGATGCCATTATAGTTACTTGTGCTCCCGATCATGTGCCTCCACCCTTATTAGAACAATTGCATACTCAACATGGGCGGATGGTCATTCCAGTCGGTAGTGTGT
This sequence comes from uncultured Atribacterota bacterium, assembly GCA_964525625.1. Taxonomy (GTDB): domain Bacteria; phylum Atribacterota; class Phoenicimicrobiia; order Phoenicimicrobiales; family Stramentimicrobiaceae; genus Stramentimicrobium. The sequence goes on from CAZGKY010000070.1 coordinate 9,487, forward strand.
GGATGATTCAAACCTTAATGAAAATTTATACCAGAGAAGGCCAAAGAGTTTCAGAAGGGATTACTGGCGTTCGTTTTGTACCTATGCTTAGGCGAATTGATTAGACTTGTTAGATTTTGTTCTTTTTTTAATTTTAGTTTGAAGGAAGCGGTAATAATGAAGAAGAAAAAGATTGGGATACCTTATGCACTATATTTTTATGAATATTTCCCTCTCTGGAAAGAGTTTTTAACTCGTCTGGGAGCTGAGATAATTATTTCTAAGCCTACTAATAAGGAGATTCTTGATTTAGGGATACGTTCTTCCTTGAGTGAGGTATGTCTGCCGGTAAAAGTATTTTATGGACATGTAATTAGTTTAGTTAATCAGGTAGATTATATTCTAATTCCTAGAATGGTATGTGTTGAAAAGGGCACTTTTTTTTGCCCTAAAATTATTGGGCTACCGGATATGGTTAAAACATCTCTTGGCTCTTTGTGTCCCATACTAAATCCCCTTGTCGATATTAGAAAATCTTACGGTAACTGGAAAAATAGTCTATTTCAAGTTGGACAAATATTAACTGAAAATTCTTTAGCTATCAGTAGGGCTTTTTCTGCCTCTTGGGAAAAATTTCAAAGAAATTATGTAGCACATCTCTTAGATCCCCAGACACTTAGACCAGGACTATTAAACTGTAATAATAGGGCTAAGGAGCAATTAGCCGAAGCACTGATAAATATTGCCGTAGTGGGTCATAAATATTTAATTAATGATTCCTATATCAATTTAAATTTGATAGAAAAATTGAAGAATATGAAGGTCAATGTCCTAACACCGGAAATGGTTCACCCGAATATCATAAGGAAACAATTAAAGAGACTTTTTAAACCAATCTTTTGGAGTCTCTCCCAACAGGTGGTGGGAGCTGCTTACTATTATTTTGAAAATCGTGTGGAAGGCATTATTCATTTAACTTCCTTTGAGTGCGGAGAGGATTCTATGGTAGGTGAGTTAATTCATCACCAGAGTTATCAGTACCCAGAAGTGGCTTATACTGAATTTGTTTTTGATGAACATACCGGGGAGGCAGGACTCAATACCCGTATTGAGG
>CAZGKY010000071.1:0-10562 GCA_964525625.1 uncultured Atribacterota bacterium
CACCACCCTATCCTACACTCTTTCCCTACACGACGCTCTTCCGATCTAACTTTAACTTTGCCAAGAAATTTGCTGCTGAGCAGATTATCAAACAGGCTATAAATTATTTAGAGAAAGATCCTGAAAAGAACTTAATCAAGGTACTTAACCTGGCCGATAAAGTAGCTCGAACGGAAAGACACCATGAAGAAATTGCTGGAATCAAAAATGCCTATCAGAATAATCCTGCTCTTCAGCAATTTGTTCAAAAGTTGACCCAAATTGCACCCAGTTATAAGAATGGGATGATTATGAACTTCTTTGTCAACGCAGGATTGATGGGTATTCCTAGACAGGATGAAGTGATGAAAGAGTTAGGAGTAGGTGTTCCCTGGACTATATTGATTGATCCTACCAGCGCCTGTAATTTAAACTGTGTTGGCTGCTGGGCTGGAAAATATAAAAAGAGTGATACACTGGAGGTAAATACTATTAATCGAATTATTAGCGAAGCTAAGGAAATGGGAATATATTTTATTGTTTTTTCTGGTGGAGAACCTACCTTATACCCACATCTTTTCGACATTTTTAAAAAACATCCTGATGTTGGTTTTATGATGTATACCAATGGTACCTTGATTGATGATGAAATGGCAGATAAGATGGTGGAGGTGGGTAATATTAGCCCGGCAATAAGTCTGGAAGGATTTAAGGAATCTACCGATGCCCGTCGTGGAGTAGGCACCTATGACAAGATTATGGCTGCTATGGATCGGCTTCGGGAAAGAGGAGTCATCTTTGGTATTAGCGTTACAATAACCAGACAGAATGCCGATGAACTGTTTGCTACTGATGATTTTATTGATCATATGATAGAAAAGGGTGCTATCTTTGGTTGGTCTTTCCATTATATTCCTATTGGAAAAGATACTAACCTGGATATGATGATAACTCCAGAGCAGAGAGCCATGCTGGCTTATCGCATTCCTGAATTACGGGTGAAAAAACCTATCTTCCTGGCAGATTTCTGGAATGATGGCACCTTTTCTGGTGGTTGTATCGCTGGTGGCAGAAGGTACTTCCATATTAATGCCAAAGGCGAGGTGGAACCCTGTGCCTTTGTTCACTTTGCGGTAGATAACATCAAGGAAAAGAGTTTGAAAGAAGTACTGCAAAATCCTCTATTCAAGGCTTACCAGAAACGGCAGCCTTTTACTGATAATTTGATGGCACCCTGTCCCATTATTGATCATCCTCAACAACTTAGAGATATTGTTAGAGAATCAGGAGCTTATCCTACTCATGAGGGAGCAGAAACTGTCTTATATGGCTCTATTGGTAAATTCTTAGACGAACTTTCTACCAACTGGGATAGAAAATCCAGACCAATATTTGAAGAGAGAGCAAAAATAGCCCAGGAAGCTAGAAAAAAGTATCAGGGGAGTCAAAAAGAAGTTTAGTATTAGAAACAAAAAAGAAGAGTATCAAGCAATAGATGGGATTCATTAATAAATCAAATGAAATTGGCTAAATATAGTTATTGATTGAGTCTCTTCTTTTTCCAGGAATCTTTTAATACTATACTTCATGATGAATTTGAGTTTTTCTTAGTAGTATTTAACTTCTTGATTATTAAGAATTATCCAAAAAATTGAGCAACTGATAGTAAGTACTATGTAAAGGAAAATATTTATGCTGATTTAATTATTTTTATGATTGTATGGTAAGCAGTGCTATGTCCGAAACCACTTGCCTGGTTTATCGTTCCGGTAAAATTCAGATCGGTCTCTGGATTATAAAAAGCAAAAGCTCCTGTTTGACCCCAGAAACCCAGCACTTCCCCAATAGGTTTAAATGGAGAAAACAACCTGGGTGTCCATAATTTTTCAATACCCAACCCAAAGTAAAATTGTCCTGGAAAGTAAATCATATTCCAATTTTTCTTTAGTTCATCAAATATTTCCTTAGGGAAAAAGAAACCATTAAAAAAAGCTTTTAAAAAAATCATGGTTTCTTTAGCGGTAGATACAATTCCACCTTCTGCAGTAATTGATGCCATATATTTTGGGGCATGTACTACCTGGGATTTATAATATATAGGTACTGGAGTCCTATCGTTTATGTCATGATAAGCATAGGTATCTTTGAGGTGAAGTGGTTGAAAAAGATATTCTTTAAAAACGTCCCCAATCCATTTGCCGGTTACTTTTTCAATAATAGCTCCCAATAATTGATAATTTGTATCAGAATAGTGAACCTTACCCTTCTGACCCGGTTTAAATCTGGGTTTTAGTTTTTTAGCTCTTTGTATTGCTTTTTCTAAAGGCCATGGTTGATCATTGCCTTGTATTAAGCTATTAGCTGCTTCTCCTTTGGGTTTGTCATAATAAAAATAATCAGGTATACCAGATGTATTGCTTAATAGATGAGCAATAGTGATTTCTTTTGAATAGTCAACTCCATTTAAAATATGAATATTGTCAATCAGTTCTTCAGGAAAATAAGTGTAGATTTTATCACTAAAAGCCAAACGATTCTCTTTCTTTAGCATCAACATAATTGCGGTAATATATAACTTGGTAACACTAGCAATAAAATATCTATCTTCGGCTTTAATGTTCCCGACTCCTCCTAACCAAGAAATTGAGGAGTCTCCATTCTCAACACAAAGAACAGCACCGAAAATATTCTTATTCTTCAGCATGTTCTGAGTGATTTCCTTAAAAAATGAATCATTTAATGGTCTTTTCATAAATCACCCACCCCTTATTTTTATATTTGTTTACATTGCCCAATTTACTACAATATCATAAAGAAGGTCATTGAGATGATGTATTGGTTTTCATTGGATTTTGGGAAGGATCTTTGCTATCATCTTTTAAAAAATCCAGTACGTTAGTAAAAAAGTCTTTTTCTGTATATGCATCGTGTCCTAACTCTGGATAGATAATTAGTTTGCTATTAGGAATGGCATCAGCCATTTCTTGTTGTATTTTAGAATCTCCAATAATTTTATCCTTTTCTCCTCCAATTATCAGAGTGGGACATTTTATCTTATTTAACTCTTGATAAGCGTCATGATTAATACAAGAGTGAGCTTGGATAAGAAAGCGTTCTTTTGAAACCGGTTTACCTGTCCTTTTGACTAACCAAAAAAAATAACGCCACTTTTTTATTTTATTTTCACTATAGTTTTTCTGGAGGGTGTCAATAGTTAACTCCCCATAATTTTCTTGTTCTGCCAATCTAATCCAGTGACCAACTACTTTTTGTATAGTGCTGTTTTGACGGGAGAGGGTTACCACAAGAACTAACTTATCCACTTTTTGAGGATGATCAATAGCCAACCATTGAGCAATCATGCCGCCTTGAGATATTCCCATAATACAAGCATTCTTTAAATTCAGCTCATTCATAGCTAATGCCTGGTCCTGAGCCATTTCCCTGGTGGTCATATTTGGGGTTAATTCATTTTTTCTACTAAAAACCCATACTTGAAATTCCTTGGTAAACTTATGGTAAAAATATTTTAATAAATGCCCGGTACCCTTCACCGTTCTTATTCCATCTGAAAGACCAGGTATGATTACTAGCGGTCTGGTTCCTTGTCCAAAGACAACATATTGCATTTGACCATTACCAAGGGCAATATTACCTTCCTTTATTTTGCTGAACATTTCTTCACCCATTCATTTTTTCGATCAAGGATAAAACAGTTTCCTGTATTACTCTAAAAATTTTACTGCGGTTCCCCAGCATAGCACCTCAGCAGCACCGCCAATAACCGAAGCCGAAGCATAACGAATATTTATTACTGCATCCGCTCCTAAAGAAGCAGCTTCCTCAACCATCCTTTTGGTAGCAAGGGCACGGGCTTCGTTCATCATTTGATTATAATCTTTTAGCTCCCCACCTACCAGTAATTTAAGAAAACTTAGAATGTCTCTACCAATATTCTTTGCTTGAATGGTACTTCCTTTTACCATCTGTAAAGTCTGCAGATTCTTACCGGTAATATAATCAGTATTTACTAAGATCATCTTTTTCCTCCTTTTTGATTTCCTTGATTCTCTCAATTGCTACATAAATAAGTGCGCCAATTATCCCCGATATTAAGATCAAGATAAATAGCTTAAAAAAGCAAGGTAAATTTAGATTCTGGAATATCCAGAAATAGAAAAAACCCAGAAGTGAGAATAATAATCCTATAAGAATTACAGTAATGATAACAGATAAATATTTCATTTAGCTCAATATTTCAAAATAAATAATAATGGATTGGTAAAATATATTTCTTGACTTTATATTATTTTATTTTATCATATATAACAATTATGATATTGGTATGAATACGATGGATAATTTGATAATTTAATAAGAATTAGTTCGTTCAAACAAAATAGCTTGAATAATAATTTTTTATTTAAAATGGTAAAGTATATTCAGCAATGTGTCAATGAAGATAATAAGTAGGGGAAAGGAGGTAAAGAATATCAGATAAAATATATAATACAGTATAAATTTGGAATAAATAAAATAAGAAAAGGAGTGAAATAAACAATGAAAAAAATTTTAATGATTTTATTAATATCTTTTTGTTTTTTAGCATTACAGAGTAGTATTTTTGCCAGTGCTACAGTAGATATTGAGAAGTTTATTGCAGAGAATGAGACTGTAAAACAGGTACTTCAGATTATTGATGAACAAACTCTTAAAACTGCTGAATTTTTGGTAGAAATTGGTGGGATTATTTCTCCTTCTGGACAAGAACACGAACGAGCTCAAGCTGTAGCCCAAAGAATGAGAGATATTGGTCTTCAAAATGTAGAAATTGATGAAAATCCTAATGTTATGGGTTTTATTCCTGGAAAAACTGAAAAAATGTTAGTCTTTATTTCTACTTTGGATGATTTGGCTCCAGTTGCTGAACATCAGAAGGCAGCAGGCAGACCTCCCTATATAGAAGGTGACAGGGTTATTGGACCAGGCACCAATACTTCTTTAACTACTGCCTCAATGTTAGCTGCAGCTGAAGCACTGATTAAGGCTAATGCAGAGCCTTTTTACACCTTATTATTTGCAGCTGTTTCCCAAGAAGAAACTGGATTGAAAGGCATGTATAGTCTTTATGAAAAATACAAAGACTCAGCTTTTGCTTTTGTAGATATTTTGGGAGACGGTACAAGTATTAGCTATGGTTCTATGGGAGTTTACTGGTATAAAATTTTTGCTGAAGGTCCAGAAGGTCATACTCGGAGCACAGGACCTAATATTAACCAGGCAATTGGCAGAGCTGTTGATCGAATTCTTTCTCTTGACTATCCTTCGCGCTATGCTGAAGATCAAACCTTTATTAATATAGCTATTCTACAAAGTGGAAGTGTATTTAACCGTAAACCTGGTACAGGTTGGTTTTCTCTTGATATTAGGTCTCTTAAAAGTGAAATTACTGATGCTATTTTAGAAGAGGTAAAAAAGATACTGGATGAGGTAAGTAGAGAAACAGATATTAAATTGAAGATTGAAACTGAAATGGCTATTCCAGGAGGGCAAATTCCAGGAGCACTTGAATCTTCTTTGGTCCAGAGTTCAATTGCTATTGCACGTTATCATGGTATTGAACCCAGGCTATCCAATGCCAGTTCTTCTAATATGAATGTTGCTATAGGAGGAGGTACTCTTGCCATTGGAATAGGCGGTGAAAGAGGTGGAGGGAGAGCTACTCCGGAAGAATTTGCCTCTATACCAGTAATGGTTAATACTGCACGTCATATTGCCCTGTTAGCTTTGGTGTTAGCTGATTAATTTTCGTTATATTAAATTAATGTTTATTATATAGGCAGAACTGAAGAGCAGTTCTGCCTATTTTTTAATTCTTTATGAGTAAATAAACATTTTATTGTAATATGCTATTTATTAATGTATAGTTATTTTCTACAATTGATAGATAAATCTTTGTATCATAAATATTATAATTATTACTGCTAATAGTTTTTCAGGTTTAAGGTTGGATTATTTTCATAACTTACCCTTGACATTTTTACTTATTCTCCAGGGGAGAATCCAGTATTATGTTTTTAGTCATTTAAAAAATACAAAAAATAACTTCATAATATAAAACAATAATATTTAAGACAGCATTTCAATTTAGGGGTATAATTGCTTAATAATATCAAATAAGAAGTAATTACTAAGCTTTGGTCTGGTTGATTTAGGCTAACTATGGTTTTCTACTTTTTTGAACTTTCAATAATCAATATTGTAAATACTTTGACAAATAAGGTATTTATTTGGTGATAAGATTCGGGAAAAGAAAGAAAACTTCAGATACAATAAGTTGGAGGACATGCTTTGGCTTTTTTTATAGCTTATTGGTTAAAAACAAAAAGAATAATATTGACAAACAATAACTATTTATGATATATCCATAAAAATACATATTATTTTTAAGCATAAGTTAAAAAAAAATGTAAAAAAGAGGAGGTGTGTTATTAAAATTATCAAAAATTCATTTTTTTAAAGATTATACCTACATTAATTTTTTTATTAAAGATATTATTTAAAAGGAGGATATAAAATTAAAATGAATAAGAAGTTATTCTTTTTCCTTACCATGGTATTACTTTTGTTATTTACTACAAATATCTTTGCTGCTGAAATTAAGATTGGTGGTGTAGCCCCATTAACTGGTGGTGCAGCAACTTTTGGTGCCTCTACCAGAAACGGATGTATTATGGCTTTTGACGCAGTAAATGCTGCCGGAGGATTAGATATTGGGGGAACCAAATATACCATTAAATATATTTTTGAAGATGACCAGGGTTCCCCTGAAATAGCAGCCAATGCCTTTCGTAAGTTGATTGATCAGGATGAGGTATTAGTCATTGTTGGTTCAGTCATGAGCAAATGTACTTTAGCTGGTGCACCGATTGCTCAGGAGGCAGGTGTTCCAACTATCAGTCCAACATCTACTGCTGTTCAGGTTACCCTTACTGGAGATTACATTTTCCGAGCTTGTTTCTTAGATCCTTTCCAGGGAGCGGTAGTAGCCTCTTTCAGTTATCATGACTTAGGTGCTAGAACTGGTGCAGTTATTTTTGATAATGCGAATGATTATACCAAGGGTTTAGCAGAAGCCTTCCGTGATAGTTTTGAAAAATTAGGTGGTAAGGTAGTGGCTTATGAGTCTTTTACCGATGAAGATAAAACTACTGACTTTTCTGCTCAACTAACTAATATCAAGGCGGCCAATCCTGATGTTATCTTCTTAGATGCCTATTATTCTGCAGCTGCTTTAATGGCTAAACAGGCTCGAGCTTTGGGTATTACCGCTCCTTTTGTAGGTGCTGATGGTTGGGATTCTGCCCAATTTCCGATATTAGGTGGAGAGGCAGTAGAAGGTGGTCATCATTGCAATCATTACTCACCACAGGATCCTCGTCCGATAGTTCAGAATTTTGTAAAGGAATATAGTGCTAAATATGGAGAAACTCCAGATGCCTTAGCAACTTTAGCTTATGACGCTGCTTTGATTGTAATTGACTCTTTACAAAGAGCAGGATCATTAGATAGAGCGAAAATTAGAGATGCTATGGCTGCTACCAATTTAGAATGTGTATCTGGACAGATTTCTTTTGATGAAAATGGTGATCCCATTAAAAAAGCAGCTATCAACAAGATAGAAAATGGACAATTTGTCTTTGTTAAATTTGTTCAACCCTAACAAAAATTTTTAGGTGGCATCTGAGCAGAGAGGTTATGAAAAATACCTATTTATATCTGGGTATTGAATTAATCAATACCCAGATATATTATGATAAAAGTAAAACATCTTGCCCATATAGGTGATAAAATGGTTAAAGAGCAGATCAATAAAACTCTAACTGCTGGTATGGTCAATTATCAGAAAATGCCCAATTGGAAAAAATATATTGTTGTTTTTTCTGTTCCAATCTTTTTTATAATCATATATATATCTTCTTTTGGACTAACAGCCTTCTTGCAACAACTAATTAATGGAATTCAGTTAGGCAGTATCTATGCCCTGATTGCCTTGGGATACACCATGGTTTATGGTATTATTAGGTTGATAAACTTTGCTCATGGTGATCTTTTTATGTTCGGGGCTTATATCTCCTGTTTTATGGGTAATTATTTATTAGCAAGGAACTTTCGTTTTGCCTTTATTATCGTTTTATTTTTTTCTATGACTGTTACCGCCTTGTTGGGAATGACTATTGAAAAAATTGCCTATAAACCACTAAGATTTAAACCCAGATTAGCAGCATTGATTACTGCTTTGGGTGTTTCGCTTTTTTTGGAGAATTTTTTTGCTCTTTCGCCCAAAAATGTACCATTTCCCTTAAACAAAATTGTATTTGGGCCGGATTTTATTCCTTTTCCTCCCTTAATAACCAGCAAGATATATAGTTTTGGTGGAGTATCTATAAGTAATATAAAGATTTTGGATATAGTGGTAACTATTATTCTGGTATTGGCTTTGCAATTTATTGTTAAGAAGACTATGGTAGGAAAAGCAATGAGAGCGGTTGCTTTTAATAAAGATGCTTGTTTAATGATGGGTATTAATATTAATAAGATTATATCCATTACTTTTGGAATTGGTACTTCTCTAGCTGCAGCAGCTGGTACTATGTTTGCGCTTACTTATGGTCAATTACAATCACCTTATTTAGGAATTTGGCCTGGTCTGAAAGCTTTTATTGCTGCTGTACTTGGCGGAATAGGTAATATCCCTGGAGCTATGTTAGGCAGTTATGTGATGGGAATTTCAGAAACCTTTGCTACTTCAATCAATTCTACTTTTGGATATGGTATAGCTTTTGTGATTCTGATTGTGGTCCTAATATTTAAACCAGCTGGCTTGTTGGGTAGATTTATCAAAGAGAAGGTGTAGGGGTTAATTTAGAATGATAAATAACATCATTTCTTTCATCAGGAAATATTATAAATTTTTATTCTTTATCATAGTATTTTATCTACTAATTGAGATATTGAATGGCACCATTCCCATTTTACCCCGGATTCTTACACGCTATTATATGCAAATTCTTATGTTTGCTATGATTAATATTATTATGACGGTTAGTTTAAATCTAATTAATGGATTTACCGGTCAATTTTCTATTGGACATGCCGGCTTTATGTGTATTGGTGCTTATACTTCGGCTTATTTTACTACTATTTTATTTAAAGCAGCACATATGAGCTATTTCCCCCAATTATTACTATTTCTTTTTTCACTTATTTTAGGGGGCGCAATTGCTGCACTGGCTGGATATTGTATAGGACTTCCTACTTTAAAACTTAAAGGAGATTATTTAGCCATTGTAACCTTAGCCTTTGGTGAAATAGTACGCTCTATAATTAGAGCTTCTGATGAGATAGCTGTTTTGCTGAAAAATATTGGATTGGTTAGATTTGCAGAAACTATTAGTAAAATAAGTGGGCCAAGAGGTTTGTCTGCTATTCCTGCCCTCTCCAAATTTTGGCTAGTTTACCTAATTACTATTGTTTCAGTTCTTATTATGCGTAATTTTATATATTCTACGCATGGCAGAGCCTGCCTTTCTATCCGTGAAAATGAATTAGCTTCTGAAACAATGGGTGTCAATACTACTAAATACAAAATTATTGCTTTTAGCCTGAGTGCTTTTTTTGCTGGAGTAGGAGGAGGACTTTTTGCTCACGTATTACGATTTATCCATCCTGATAATTTTAGTTTTATCAAATCTATCGATTATCTAATTTATCTATATGCTGGTGGTATGGGTAGCATCTCTGGCTCAATATTGGCGGCAACCAGCCTTACTATTCTTCCGGAATTTCTACGAGTTATCAATTTTCAACAATGGAGAATGGTGGTTTATCCTTTAATTCTTATTGTCTTAATGCTAAGGAGACCAGATGGTTTGTTGGGTAATCGTGAAATCAGTTTTTTAGTCCCCAAAAGAGAAGAGGTGGAGTAATGTTAATTTTAGATATTAAGGATCTTTGTTGTTATTTTGGTGGACTAAAAGCAGTGGAGAAATTTAATGCCCAGATTAACAAAAATGAATTAGTGGGACTTATTGGACCAAATGGTGCAGGTAAAACTACAGTATTTAATGTGCTTACTGGAATATACCCTCCCAATTATGGAGAAATTTTTTTTCAAGGAGAAAATATTGCCGGACTTCTCTCTTATATGATTACCCAAAAGGGTATTGCTCGTACTTTTCAGAATATCCGTCTTTTCTCTGGGCTAACTGTTTTGGATAATATTTTAATTGCCTATCACTTTCGTACTAAATATAGTATTTGGGATAGCTTTGTTCGCAATGAAGGTTATCATTTGGAAGAGCGAAAAAATAGAAAGCAGGCTATGGAATTGTTGCGTTTGTTTGATTTACATTCTTATAGAGATTATCTAGCTGGGGGACTACCTTATGGCGAACAAAGAAAATTAGAAATAGCTCGGGCTTTAGCTACTCAACCTAATCTTCTATTATTGGATGAGCCAGCAGCAGGGATGAATCCTTATGAAACAGTAAAATTAATGGAATTAGTAAAAAAGATAAAAG
>CAZGKY010000072.1:0-10489 GCA_964525625.1 uncultured Atribacterota bacterium
AAGGGCATCATATCGAGGTAGCTAAAAAAGCCGGACACTATCAGGATGACCAGGTGTTGATGCTGGGAGACGGAGAGGGTGACCTGAAGGCTGTTAAGACCAATAACGGGCTCTTTTATCCCATATCGCCCGGGTATGAACAGGAGTCATGGAATCGTTTTTCTGAAGCTCTCGAACATTTTATCCAGGGAAATTATCGCGGGGAATATGAAGATAAACTTTTGCAGGAATTCAAACAGGTGCTATTAACAACACCTCCCTGGGAAGAAACGGACTATAATCATATCTTCGCTTATCAGGAAAAACAGGACATCAGAAAAGGCCTATATCAGCGCTTTAATCCGGAAGGACGATTGCTTGTTTTATAGGTTATAAAAAATAGAACCATCTTATGCATTTAGAAACAATGGTTATAAGATGGTTTGATAATTTTTTCAAGAATACCTTTGTATCTAATCATATAAGAAGGAGGGATTACGTGCAGGCTTTAGTAAAAGTAAAAAAAGGTGTTGGCAATGTTGAACTGATGGATGTTCCGGATCCTGATCCGGAAGAGGGACAGGTAAAGGTTCTGGTAAAATGGGCAGGTATATGCGGAACAGATATTCATATCTATCGAGATGAGTACCCTTATAATCCTCCTGTTATACTGGGACATGAATTTTCCGGGGAAGTCGTAGATTGTGGTAAGAATGTCAGTACCTGTAAACCGGGAGACAGGGTCAGTGCCAGGACTTTTATGATAACCTGCGGGCATTGCATCTATTGTCATCAGGGAGGAGACAATCTTTGCCTGGACAGGCAATCAATTGGTAGTGGTGTGAATGGTGCATTTGCAAAGTATGTCATTGTTCCGGAGAAAAATGTTTTTATCCTTCCTGACCATATTGATTACCAGGAAGGCGCATTATCTGAACCGATTGCCTGTTGTGTTCATGCCGTTTTAGAAAGAACATGTATTATACCCGGAGAAAAGGTTCTGGTTATTGGTCCGGGATCGATTGGACTTATTGCTACACGGTTAGCAAAAATATCCGGTGCACATGTCACCATAATGGGTACCAAACAGGATAAAGAAAGATTGTTATTAGCGAAAAAATTCGGAGCTGATGAGCTGATTTTTCATGAACAATTAGAAGACTCTCAAGAAAAGAAAAATACCCTTCATTTTGATATCATTTTAGAATGTTCAGGTTCAGAAGGAGGAATCAATCTGGGTGTTTCTTTGATTAGAAAAGGTGGCAAATATACCCAAATAGGATTGGCTGGGAAAATAATACACTTCCCGGTTGATGAAATGGTATATAAAGAAATTGAATTTACCGGTTCATTTTCTCATACCTGGACAGCATGGCAAAAAACCATGCACCTTTTAGCCGAACAATCCATGAGACCAAAAGATTTAATATCTCACAAGCTATCTATGAAAGATTGGGAAAAAGGATTTGAATTGATTGATAAAAAAGAAGGATTTAAAGTCTTACTCAAACCGGAATAGAATAGGTAATCCATAGGTGTAAAGGAATGGAAAAATACGATTTCTTTGTGATAGGCCATATCTCGCTGGATGAAAATATTGATCTTCAGAAGAAGGAAGAGAGCATCGGTGGTGCAATTCTCTACTCCTCGTCTGTTTACGCGTCTTTAGGAAAAAGGGTCGCTGTACTGACCAAGTTGAACCAATCGGACTACCACTTCACGCAATATTTGAATGTTCCTGAAAAATATATCTATTTATTACCGTCTGCAAAGACAACATCTATCCGGAATGAATATCTGGACGAAAGTCGGGAGAGAAGAATCAGTACCGCACTGGCGATTGCCGATGCATTTCAAATTACCGATCTTCCTGCTGATATTACGGCGCACGTGTTTCACCTGGCCAGTCTCATTTATGGGGAATATCAGGAAGATTTCATACCGCAGCTTACCGGGAGAGGAAAAGTTGCAGTAGATGTGCAGGGATTTTTACGGAATGCGGGAGAAGACGGAAGGCTGGTTTATAAAGATTGGAAGAGAAAGGATCTTGATCTGCCTCATATTGATTATCTAAAGACCGATGCGGCAGAAGCAGAATTCCTGACCGGGGAAAGTAATCTTCAGAAAGCTGCCCAGATACTTCACCGCTGGGGTGCCAGGGAGATTATGATTACCCACCATTCCCATGTCCTGGTTTATGACGGTTCAACCTTCTACTGCTATCCTTTAAAACCCGATAATTTATCAGGAAGAACCGGTCGTGGTGACACCTGTTTTTCTGCTTACCTCTCCCAGAGATTGAGCAAGGATATTGACAAATCTCTGCTCTTTGCTGTTGCGTTGACCTCCATAAAACTTTCAAAACCACGACCCTTTACGGGAAAAAGAGAAGATGTTGAGCGCTTTATCCGGGAATATTATGAAAACTAGTTCATTGTTTTTCGTTTATAGTTTTTAGACTCATAACCAGGAAATACTTGAGGTGAATATTTTAGGTATGCTCTAACTTTTAAAGCATTACTCAGATACCAATTACAAATGCGTGGAGATACCCGCTACAAGGATTCCTGTGACAATGACCATATCGATACAATTGATTATTAGGAAAGCGAAGAACGAATCTATATCAATAACGAAAAATATTTTGAAGGTATCTCCCCCGAAGTCTGGAACTATCATATTGGTGGATACCAGGTATTACCGAAATATTTAAAAGATCGTAAAGGAAGAATATGAGAAGACGCACCACATTACTGCCGCATCATCACTGCATTACAGAAAACCATCGAAATCCAAAAATAAATTGATAATCTTTATCCAGAAAATTGAAAAGGACTTAATAAAATTCTAAAGATATTTAGCCAGGCTTTTTCTTCTTGCATTTTTTAATCTATAAAGAAATAAACAAAATCAGCTAGACAAATAATCTATTAATAGTTCGAATCCTACCCGGGGAGGCATCCAGCTAGATCAATAATCCCTCTAGCTCTTTAAGCTTTCTTCTGCGATGGGCGTAAAGCGCCGGCGCCTCTTGGGACTTTTTATTTCGATTTTATTTAGTATTGTATATAAAGCCGAATAGCTGATTTTGATTTTTTCATATTTGGCCAGCAATTCCTAAAAATGCTGAAAATTAGCTTGAGAGTAGGGAGGGGAGCTTTTCAAGGCAAGGATCTTCTCTCTTAGGTTATTATCAATGACATGGTGTGATTTTCTGCCGCTATTTTTGTGAATCGGTGCCTTTGCTCCAGATTCTCTCACCTATTTCTTTAGATAAAAGATCTGTCGGGTAGAAAGACCAAGAGAATGTGCTGCTTCTTCTGTGGTAATCTACCCCTCAATTAGCTTAGAAATGGTTAATAGCTACCCAGTTGTTTTAGAGATATCGGATAATGGCCCTCTTTATTCATTGTGACATTTTATCAAGATAATTAATAGGATAATTAATAGGTGACATTATCACAAAATAATCACACAAAAAATTAGAATAATTGTTGACAGATATTAATAAAAATCTTATCATTGTATTAAATACGCAATTACGATAATAAGTATCACTGAGTGATATTATGAAATCTAAAAAATCTATTACATCTTTAGAAAAGGGATTATTTATTTTAAATTGCTTTTCGAATCAAAGAAAATCTTTAACATTAACTGAAATATCAAAAATCACTGGACTTCACAAAGCAACAGTTCAACGCTATCTTTATACTCTATCTCATCTTGGGTATCTAGAAATTACAAACAAAAAAGCCTATCGGCCTACTTTAAAAGTTCTTAAATTGGGTTTTGAAGTAATTAACAATATTAGCTTTCGAGAACAGTGTTCAATCTATCTAGAAAATTTGTCAAAAAATATTTGTCAAACAGTAAATTTATCTATGTTATTAGATAGTCAAATAGCTCTAATAGAACGTTTTGAGTTTAAGAGAGTAGTAAATTATGAATTAAGGGTTGGTTCGTTATTACCAATACATTGTACTTCGAGTGGTAAAGCTATTCTGTCTTTCTTACCAACTGATAAAATTGAAAAAATCTTAAATAAAATTAGTTTTGAGAAATTCACAAAATATACAATAACAGATAAGGAAAAACTTTTGCAAGAATTAGAAGAAACAAGAAAAAGAAAATATTCTTTACAAAATCAAGAGTTTTCATTGAATTCTCGATCAACTGGTGCCCCAATTTTGTTTAAAAAGGATAATACTTTAGCAGCAATTAGTATAGTGACAAATGCCTCCGATTTTTCTATTCAGGAAGTTGAAAAATATTATTCACCAATTGTTGTAGAAACAGCAAAAAAATTATCAAATAATTAAAGTAAAAATGAAAAAAATAATTAATTTTTTAAAATATTATACTAAATTATGACAATTGAGAACAAACCTTTGAAGAAAAATATTTTTTTGCAAAGGGGGGATACATAGTTTTTATAATGTACTGGTTAGATTTAGCAAAATAAAATTAAAAAATAAGGAGAAAAAATAATAAAAATGAATAAAATTAAAGGTTTCAATATTAGATTTTTGTTAATAATTATTGGGATTATTTTTTTAAGCAATTTTGCAATGGCAATATCAGAAGATTATCCTAATAGACCAATTACTTGTATAGTTCCTTTCTCGGCTGGTGGTTCTTCTGACATCATGGCAAGAGTAACAATGCCTTATGTGGAAAAAGAATTGGGAGTACCTATTGTGATTGAAAATAGGGCAGGTGCTGGTGGTCAGTTAGGCTTGATGGAAGGATTGAGGGCTGAACCTGATGGTTATACTTTTATGCAAGTTAATGCAATTAATCTAGTTGTTTCAATTTTGTTGCAGGATGCTCCATATAAGGTTCAAGATTTTGATGTTTTCTGTTCACAGCATAATGATCCGACCTGTGTTGTTGTATTAAATGATAGTCCCTATGAAGATTTCGTCAGTCTAATTGAGAGTATCAAAGAAAATCCAGGCAAAATAGCGCTTGGCGCAACTTCAACTAGCGCAGGTTTGATATTTCTTACAGACCTAAAAACCAAATTACAATTAGATTTTAAAATTGTTACCTACGCCGGTGGATCTGAAGGAAGAGTTGCCTTATTGGGAAAGCATATTGATGGTTATATCGCAAATGTTATGTCTAATATGTCTATACGGGATCAGGCTCGGTCTATAGGAGTAGGTGGGGACGAGAGTCATGTTTTGTGGCCAGAAGCTAATACTTTTGATGAACAGTTGCTTTCAATCTATAATTATAAAGCTCCCAGATTACCATCGCTTCGGGGATTTGCTTTTCCTAAAGAGTTCAAAGAAAAATACCCAGAAAGATTTGATAAATTTTTTAATGCTTACGAAAAAGCTTATTTCAACGAAGAACATTTAAAAGAGTGTGAAAAGACTGACCAGTTACCAATAATGCAATTTATTTCTCCAGATGAAGCACAGAAAGCATTTGAAGACTTATACCAAACTATAACACCTTATATTAATTTATTAAAAGGTTAAACTCAGGGAATAATAATTTAAAACATTTATTTTTATTAATGACTGGTCAAATATTTAAGCACAATTACTAAGATAATAAATGATAATAAAACAAAAGATATCAAATGGAAAAACTATTAAAGGACTGAGTAAAAAGAAATTAAAATAAGGTTTATAAGCCATCCGTTCCATCCGTTAATGAATAACGGATGGCTGCATTTTTTCTTGTATAACCTGAATAACTCTAGGGAAACATACCCTTTTTTGTTTGTATGAAGAAATAATAAAAATTTTCTCACACTATATTACTAATAATTTAAGGTTATTGATAAGAAAATCTGTAACTAATTTATTCGTCTCTCAATTTTAAATTAATATTGAAAGAATAAAAAATGCAAGGTATTTTACCAAATACAATAAAAGCTTTTGGGAAATGAAAGAATTTTTCATTCTAATCCATAAAGATTTATTACACATATTACACATATAGATGGAAGTGTTAATTATGAAAAAAAATAATTTGATTGACTTGTTTCCTCACATTTTAATACCGTTAATAATAATAATTTATACAATAAGTTATCATTTAGGAACAAAGGGTCCTATAATAGATTCTGAAAAGACTTATTTACTTATCACACCGCTTACTTATTTAATTAATATTCTTGCTCTATTTATTATATATACTGAAATTAAGAAATATTTTAAAAAAGAAATTAAAACAGAAAAAGAAAATATTAAAATATCATTTTTAAGAAATAATAAAAAAATTATTTTAGGTTTAGTTTCTTTTATATATTTATTGGTCATTAACCTATTTGGATTTGTACTGTCTACTGTAGCCATGTTAGCTATTAGTATGTGGTTGTTGGGAGTAAGAAATAAAAAACTTGTATTTATTCTTTCACCTCTTATGTCTATAGGATTGTTTATTATTTTTCAAATTATTTTAGGAGTTCGCCTTCCCATGGGAATATTTGAAAAATGGAGATACCTTTTTTATTTTTAATACTGAAATATAAAACTAAGGAGGAATTATTTTGATTGATTTAGAGTCGTTAATTCAAGGAGGAATTAGTGTACTAAATATAAATGTAATCTTAAATCTAATACTTGGGATGTTCCTAGGAATTATTGCTGGTGCTATACCAGGTTTTTCAGCAACAATGGCTGTAGGAATATTAGTTCCTTTAACATATATAATGTCTCCACTCATCGGAATTTCCTTTTTAGCTGCAATTTATGCAGGTGCTATATATGGTGGAAGTATTCCTGCTGTTTTAATGAATGCACCTGGTACTCCTTCTTCAATAGTAACATGTTTAGATGGATATCCATTGACTAAAAAAGGTAAGTCTAGTTTAGGTTTAGGAATATCTCTTGGATCTTCTATATTAGGTGGTTTAATAAGTTATTTACTTTTGTTGTTTGTTATGTATCCTCTTGCTGTATTTGCATTAAGCTTTGGACCTACTGAAATGTTTATGTTAGCTGTTTTTGGTTTGAGTATAATTGCTTCAGTTTCGGGGAAAGATTTCTCAAAAGGTTTTTTATTAGGTTTATTTGGTCTATTATTAGGCACGGTTGGCGTAGGTCCAACTGGAAGCCTAAGGGGTACATATCATTATAGTCTTTTGTATGATGGATTTCCTGTAGTATCAATATTAATTGGTATGTTTGCATTTTCTGAGCTTTTTTATATGGTGGAAAGACAATTTATTATTGAAGAGAAAAAAGATGGGGGGGGAAATTTAAAAGAATTATTCAAAGGGATTATTATGCCTTTTTTACAACCTTTGAATCTTTTACGTTCTTCGTTAATTGGTGCATTTGTAGGGGCTATCCCTGCTGCAGGTGGGTCCATAGCAACATTTATTGCCTATAATGAAGCTAAGCGTGCTTCTAGAAATAGTACAGAATTTGGGAAAGGATCTACTGAAGGCCTTGTAGCTTCAGAATCTTCAAATAATGCTTGTGCTGGAGGAGCTCTTATCACGATGTTTGCCCTAGGAGTTCCCGGAACCTCTACTACTGCTGTGATGTTAGGTGCTTTAATGCTTCATGGTCTGAGACCTGGCCCTGGTCTTTTTATTGAGCAAATGCCTATGGTATATGGAATTATAATTTCCCTCTTTATTGCTTTAATTTTTATGCTTTTTTTTGGAATACTCGCTAGTTTTTATATTTCGAAAATAATTGAGATCCCTATAAATGTCTTAGTTCCTATTATTGCAATATTTTGCATAATGGGATCTTTTGCACCAAGGTGTTATGTTTTTGACTCATTTATTATGTGTATCTTTGGTATATTAGCATATTTTTTGCGAAAAGCAGATTATCCTGTTATGGCTCTGATTTTAGGAGTAATTTTGGGTCCTATTGCCGAAACACAGCTTGTAAGATTTTTTATGCGCTTTGGTAATGATTGGTCTCAATTTTTTACTCGTCCAATTAGCTTATTCATGATTATATTAACAGTAATAAGTGTTACATATTCTTATATTAAGGATAGGTCATAAATAAAAAAATTATAAAACTCATCAGTATGAGGTGATAAAAATGGGTATGACTATTGCAGAAAAAGTGCTAGCTAAAAAATCCGGTAAAAAAACAGTTACACCTGGCGAGATTGTCAACGCTTATGTGGATAAAATAGCAATTATAGAAACTTCAATGATTGACATATTAAATATTTTGGAAGAAATTAATATAAGGACATTATATAATCCGTTAAAAGTCATAGCTGCTATTGAACATAACATTCCACCAAGTAATATCATCCAAGCAGAAGCACATAAGGCAGTGAGAAAATTTGTAAAAAAATATAATATTAAGCAATTTTATGAAATAGGTAACTCTGGGGTCTGTCATGTAACATATGTTGAAAAAGGATTTGTTAAACCGGGTGAGTTTGTAATAGCGGGCGATTCCCATGCTTGTACGTATGGAGCTTTAAATTGTATAGCAAGGGGGGTAGGAGCTACAGAAATGGTATATTTATTAGTTAAAGGATATCTTTGGTTCAAAGTACCCCAGACAATTAGGTTTTATTTGACAGGTGAAACCTCTGAAATGGTTACTGCAAAAGATGTAATTTTGTATATTGCAGGCAAATATGGAACAGACGTTGGTTTATATAAATCAATAGAATTTTTAGGAGAAACAGTGAATAAAATGAGCCTTGAAGAAAGGCAGACTATTGCTAATATGGGTGTAGAGATTGGTGCTAAATTTGCACTTTTTGAAGCAGACTCAAAGACTATTGATTATGTATCTTCCAGAACAACCGAACCATTTGAGCCGGTTTTTACAGATTCTGATGCACAAGTAGAAAATGAATATGAAATTAACGTATCATCAATTGAACCACTAGTTTCTTGCCCTCATGATTTAAGTAATGTTGTGCCAGTAAAAGAGTTAGTTGGTTTAAATTTCGATCAAGCTTTTTTAGGGTCCTGTAGTAATGGACGAATAGGTGATTTAGAATTAGCTGCTAAAATATTAAAAAACCGCGAAATCAACCCTAATATTAGAATGATCGTTAGCCCAGGATCACAAGCTATTTATAAAGAAGCTTTAGAAAAAGGCTTGATAGATATTTTTATAAATTCAGGAGCTTTAGTTATTAATGCTTCTTGTGGCCCTTGTGCGGGAGGGAGTCAAGGAGTGCTCGCATCAGGAGAAAGATGCCTTTCAACTACCAATAGAAATTTTAAGGGAAGAATGGGAAGTCCTGAATCTGAAGTGTACCTTGTTTCCCCAGCAACTTTAGCTGCATCTTGTATTGAGGGAAAACTAGCTGATCCAAGAGCTTATATCTAATTTAATTTAAAGGAGAAGAAATAAGTATGAAATATGTTTTTACAGGAAGAGTCTGGGTATTTGGTGATAATATTAGTACTGATCTTCTCAGACCTGGTATGTCGCAATTTGGAAAAGTTCCAAAAGAAGAAATGAAATATTATTGTTTGATTGCTAATAGGCCAAATTGGTCACGAATGGTGAAGATAGGTGATATTATCGTTGCTGGGAAAAATTTTGGGTGCGGAAGCAGTCGTCCAGCAACTTCAAACCTTATAGATTTGGGTATAAGTTGTGCAGTAGTGGAGTCTTATTCGGCACTTTTTTTTAGAAATTCAATTAATCTAGGTTTTCCAATACTAGAATGTAAAGGAATAAAAAATTTTTTTAATGAAGGTGAAATTGCCAAGATTAATATTAGGACTGGTGAAATAAAAAACTTAAATAACAATAGGTCTATTTCTACCTCACCTATTTACCCATACCTACTAAAGATTATTTCAGTTGGAGGTTTAATTCCACTACTTAAGGAAGAAATTGAAGAAAAAGTAAAAAATGAAAATTAGTATATGTTTATAATAATTACACTGACTTTAAATTAAAAGAGGGGAAAAAAGAAAGTCCTTTTTTGCTATATTTTCATAGCAAAATTCCTAGAAACTTTTTTGATTGCCTTCACATTACATTGTTTAGTTTTATATAAATAATATTCTTATTTTTACATTTTTATTAAATAAAAGATATTTGAATACCTTTTTTTAGGTTTTTGACTTGAATAGGATAAGGGGAAAATAAAGTTCATTAAATTTAATTACTAGTAATGATTTTAAGATGTAATGTGTACTAATTTCGAGTCGTGTTAACAGTTTAGCATTGAATTAAGTTAAAAAAACTGGTCATGCATGTTGTCTTTCCTATAGATATTACTAACCAAAAATATGAATATAGGAAGGAGTACAGCACACATGACTACAGATGAGCGCATTGCAAACTTTAAGTATAGTGTACTGCAACATGAACGTAAACACAAGAACATGACCAGTACCTGTAAAGCATTTAACCTAACCAGAACCACCTACTATGAGTGGTTAAGCCGGTTTAATCAGTATGGTTATCTGGGATTAAGGGATAAAGAGAAAGCCAAACCCAGGATGCCCAATCGGATCAAGCCGGAGTATGAGACGATCATTTACAATTACATCATCGATTATCCGACTCATGGGCCCAGAAGGATTGCC
>CAZGKY010000073.1:0-10088 GCA_964525625.1 uncultured Atribacterota bacterium
TTATTATAGCTGAATCTCATTTTACGATTCATACCTGGCCTGAATATGGTTATGCAGCACTGGATATATTTACCTGTGGGGAAAGAATAGATAGCCAGAAGGCGTTAGATTATATTGAGAAAGAGCTGGATGTTAAAACTTTATCGGTAACAGAAATAAAAAGAGGTAACATTCATTTTCCATTAAAGATTGATAAAAAGACTTCCTCTAAGGCAGGTGTATGTTAATTATGGAAAGAATCAATAATTTACAAGAAAAATTTATAAAAGAAAATGTGTGGGGTCTATTGACCAGTATTGATTTACATTATTGCAATCCTGAACTGATTCGGGATGCAGAGGCAATAAAGCGCTATGTAGATGAATTATGCCAGCTAATTGAGATGAAGAAATTTGGAGATACTCTTGTAGTAGACTTTGGAGAAGATGAAAGGGTAGCAGGTTTTTCTATGACTCAGCTTATTGAAACATCATTAATTTCAGGTCATTTTGCCAACCTGACCAATGCTGCCTATATTGATATTTTTAGTTGTAAATATTATGATCCACAAGTGGCTGCAGATTTTACCCAGAAGTACTTTCAAGCTAAAGAAATGAAAATTCACTATGTTTTAAGGAAGTAATTATCTTGAGTCAGATGGAATTATGGTTTGGAGATCAATACGAAAGAGAAAATGGACGTTATCTACAAATAAAAGTGGATAACGTCCTGGAAAGAGTAATGTCACCTTTTCAGGAAATTTGTGTGGTAAACTCACCTGCTTTTGGGAAAGTTCTTATTAATGATGGTATTGTAATGCTTACTGAAGCAGATGAAGCTGGCTATCATGAGATGATTGCCCATGTACCTCTCTGTACTCATCCCAAACCAGAAAGAGTGTTGGTGATAGGTGGAGGAGATGGGGGAACTGTTCGTGAGATTATAAAACACGCTCAAATTGATAGAGTAGATGTCTGTGAAATTGATGAACAAGTTATTGAAATCTGTCGAAGACATTTTCCTAGCCTGGCATCAAGTTTTGATCATAATAAAGTACATCTCTTTTTTCAGGATGGGGCTCAATTTTTGACTACTAAAAAGAATCAGTATGATGTTATTATAGTTGACTCTTCCGATCCTATTGGACCAGGTACTACTCTATTTACTGATCAATTCTACCAATCTATATTTTATGCTCTCAAAGAAGATGGCATTGCAGTAAGTCAGATGGAATCGATTTTTTGGCATAGTGGATTTATTCAGAAAAATTTTCTCTTTATTAAAAAGATATTTCCTTTCACCTCATATTACTACACTATGGTGCCTACCTATCCTAGTGGTATGATTGGATTTAGTTTTTGTTCCAAGAAGTATCATCCCATTTTAGACTTTAAACCAGAAAGAGTAACAGAATTGCCAGATTTAAAGTATTATCATGCTGATCTACATAAAGCAGCCTTCATCCTCCCTGCTTTTACTAGGAGTATTTTTTGATTTAAGGCATAGCGTAACTTAAACAGGCTTAAATATTAACAAAAACGTAAATAGTTTTTTATATTCCTTCCCTCCATCAGGAAAGAGGCTATTTGCTTGACATATATGCTATTCCTAAAATGCCCTATATTAATTTATTGGTCAGTAATTATTTTCAGGCCAGCGTGTAATAGGATATTTCTGATCTTCTCCCTTTCCTCTTTATTCAATGGTAAAAGCGGTAATCTGGTCTCCCCGCCTTTATAACCTAGTAAATCCATAGCATATTTAAGACCACTTATACCATATTGCGTAGTAGTGGCATGATTTACTGGAATCATACGTAGTTGAAGTTCTTTTGCTTCCATTATCTTACCCTGCTGTACTAATTGATAAATTTCTACGCACTTTTCCGGAGCAATATTAGCCAGAGCGAGAATACCTCCTTGACATCCCAGAACCAGTGCTCCCAGTAATGAACCAGCGGTTCCAACTAAGATACTAAAATCATTATCCACTCTATTTAGATATTGACCCAGCTGATTGACATTTCCACTACTATCTTTAATACCAATAATATTGGAATGTTGGGCAAGCGTGGCTAAGGCTTCTACACTTAAATTTACACCGGTAAATTTTGGCACATTGTATAACAGGATAGGTATTTCCGAATGCTCGGCAACAGTGCCATAGTAGTTTATTAGTGCCTTATCATTCATTTTATCACCATAATAAAAGGGTGTAACAACTAAAGCAGCGTGTGCCCCAAATTCAGCTAATTTATTGGTGAGGTAAATAGTTTCCCGTGCTGATTCACAACCAGACCCCACTATGACCATCATGTCCTTAGCTATACTTTTAATTACAGTTTTCACTACTTCAATCTTTTCTTCCTGGGAAAGAAATACATTTTCACCATTAGAACCCAGCACTACAACACCTTTAATACCACTATTATTTAATTTTTCTATATTTTCATTTAAATAATGATAAGCTACCTCTTCCTGGTAAAAAGGGGTAACAATTGGTGGAAAGATACCGGATAATTTAATATTGCTCAAAATAAAATACCTCCTGATGCAATTTGATAAAATAGCTAAAAAATATTTGAAGAAAATCTACTAATTAATTATAAGTGAATTTTTACCTTTAGTAAAATACTTTATCAAGAAAATTTTCTATTGATATTGACAGAAAAAAGAAGTAATTATATACTTGGTTTTAGTATATACTTTTAATAGTAGCTAATAATCGCAGTTAATAAATATATTGTTTTTTGGTAATGGTTTGAGTACCAAGTATGCCCATTAGTAGATCATTAAGATATATTCTTTCTTATAAGCTTATTGATTTGTAGAATATAAAGAGGTAAAGATATGTATTACAGTGAAATTGTGGGAGTGGGAAGTTATGTGCCGGAAAAGATTGTCAGCAATATTGATTTAGAAAGTATTGTAGACACCACTGATCAATGGATTACTACCAGGACCGGAATTGTAGAACGAAGGATATCTACCGGTGAAAAAACCTCTCATATAGCGGTAAAAGCAGCTTACAAAGCTATTACCCATGCCCGTATTAAAATTAGTGAAATTGATCTGGTAGTACTGGCTACTATTACCCCTGATTTTTTTACTCCCTCTACTGCCAATCTTGTGCAAGGGGAGTTGAAGTTGAAAGAAATTACCAGTTTTGATATTTCTGCTGGATGCACTGGATTTATTTATGGAATTCAAATTGCTGATCAATTTATTAAATCTGGACAGTGCCGTTGTGCCCTGGTAATAGGTGCGGAAATATTATCTAAAGTATTAGATTGGCATGATCGAAATACCTGTGTCCTTTTTGGAGATGGAGCTGGAGCGGTTATCTTAAAAAGGAGTACCAAAAAGGGGATCATATGTACCTATACGGGTTCACGTGGTGATTTAGAGGGATTATTAACAGTACCTGCTATATCATTAAAAAATCCCTTTTTTCTGGATGATTCAATTTCGGAAAATAATTCCCATATTTATATGAACGGTAAAGAGATATTCAAATTTGCTACTGATATTATGTCAAAAAGTATTGAGAAGGTATTAATAGAAAATAAAATATCAATTAATGAAATTGATTATATTATTCCCCATCAGGCCAATTGTCGAATTATCGATTATGTAGCTAAAAAGCTAAAAGTTTCCCCAGACAAGTTCTATAAGAATATAGACCATTTTGGCAATACATCTGCAGCAAGTATCCCTTTGGCTTTAGATGAGATGATAGCTAAAAAAATGATTCAGAAGGGTAATCGTATCATTATGGTCGGCTTTGGTGGTGGATTAACCTGGGGATCAATTTTATTCGATTGGACTAGATAAGGAGAACCAAAAATGATAAGTACGGTTATTAACGGACTTCTAAATATTGATTATCCTATAATACAGGGTGGTATGGCCTGGATTGCTGATGCAGGCTTAGCTGCTGCGGTTTCCAATGCTGGCGGATTAGGGGTAATAGCAGCTGGTTATGCCTCAGAAGACTGGATAAGAAAAGAAATTAGGAAAGCCAAATCATTAACAAAAAAACCCTTTGCCTTAAATATTATGCTTTTAAATCCTGAGGCTGAAATGGTAGGAAGAGTAGCTATGGAAGAAGGGGTGGAAGTTATTATTACTGGGGCTGGTAGTCCCGGAAAATATATCGCTGATTGGAAAAATTCTGGAATAAAGGTAATCCCAGTAATTCCTTCGGTATCTATAGCCCGCAGAATGGAGAAAATGGGTGCAGATGCAGTAATAGCAGAAGGAATGGAAGCAGGGGGACACATCGGTGAGTTAACTACTATGGCCCTTGTTCCTCAGGTGGTGGATGCAGTTGATATTCCAGTGATTGCTGCTGGCGGCATAGGTGACGGACGAGGTTTGGCTGCTGCACTAATGCTGGGGGCAGTCGGTGTGCAGATGGGAACTCGTTTTTTAGTAGCACAGGAATGTGATATTTCCAGAGCATATAAAGAAAAGATTTTGCAGGCTAAGGACACCAGTACTATGGTAACTGGTAGGCCTACTGGCCACCCGGTAAGAGTAATAAAAAATAGATTGGCACGAGAATTTCAAAGATTGGAAAGGATAAATGCCGCACCAGAAGAATATGAACAACTGGGCCAAGGGTCACTGTACAGAGCGGTACGGGAAGGCGATATGGAAACGGGTTCTATTATGGCTGGTCAGATTGCTGGATTAGTACAAAAAGAGCAGAGTTGTCGGGAAATCATTGTTGAGATTTTTCAACAGGCTGAGCAGATAATTAAAGAGAAGTGTCTTGATTTAAATAGAATCAAAAATTTGGTAGAGAGGAGTAGTGAAAAATGGGAAAGATAGCCTTTTTATTTTCCGGTCAGGGGGCCCAATATATTGGTATGGGAAAAGAACTTTTTGCTAATTTTTCTTCCTGTCGAAAAATATATAAAATTGCCCAAGAAGCCCTTAATTTGAATATCGAAAAGCTCTGTTTTGAAGGTCCTATAACAGAATTAAATAAGACTGAAAATACCCAACCGGCAATTTTAACAACCAGCATTGCTGCTTGGAATATACTACAAGAAAGAGGCTTTCAGCCAGATGTAACTGCTGGTCTAAGTTTGGGTGAATATTCTGCTTTAGTATGTGCAGAGGTTTTTGATTTTGCCCGTGCAGTACAGCTGGTTAGAAAAAGAGGCAAATTTATGCAGGAGGCGGTTCCTTTAGGGGCAGGTAAGATGCTGGCTATTTTAGGTCTATCTGATGAAACGGTGGAAAGAATATGTCTGGAAGCAAGCTCAGCTGGGATTGTAGAGCCAGCCAATTACAATTATCCAGGACAGGTTGTGATAGGTGGTGAAAATAAGGCTGTTGATCTGGCGGGAGAAATGGCTCGAAAAGAGGGAGCCCAAAGAGTTATTCCTTTGTCCGTTAGTGCCCCTTTTCATACTTCTCTTCTTCGTCCAGCATCAGAAAGATTGGCTCAAGAACTGGACAGAGTGGAAATGGGGGATATACAAATTCCTGTAATCAGTAATGTTATAGCTGACTATATTGAGGAAAAAGAGATGGCCAGGCAATTATTAGCAAAACAGGTAATGTATCCTATTCACTGGAGCAAATGTATTTTTAAGATGTTGCAGGAAGGCGTAGATACCTTCATTGAAATTGGTCCTGGAAAGGTATTGAGTGGATTCTTAAAAAAGGTCAAGGAAGATTTAGTAATTAGCAATGTAGAAGACTTAAAATCTCTTCATAATACCCTAACAATACTGGAGAGTAGAGTATGTCAAAAAGTCTAAGAGGCAAGACAGCAGTTATCACAGGTGGGACAAGAGGGATGGGAAGGGCTATTGCCTTAAGATTAGCGCACTCTGGTGTTAATTTAATTGTAAACTATAACCAGAATAAAGA
Source organism: uncultured Atribacterota bacterium (assembly GCA_964525625.1). GTDB lineage: Bacteria > Atribacterota > Phoenicimicrobiia > Phoenicimicrobiales > Stramentimicrobiaceae > Stramentimicrobium. The sequence continues at coordinate 5,868 of CAZGKY010000073.1, forward strand.
AGCAGCACAATCTTTAGCTCAAGAGATAAATTCTTTGGGCAGTAGATGTATTGTCATACAAGGAGATGTTAGCTATCCTGCTCATGCGCAGAAAATCATTTATTCTTCTTTAGAACATTTTTCAAGTTTAGATATTTTGATAAATAATGCAGGAATTGTCAGAGATAATCTGGTTATAAGAATGAAGGAAGAGGAATTTAATGAGGTTATAGCGGTTAATCTTCTGGGAACCTTTTATTGTACTAAATATGCCAGCAAGATCATGATAAAAGCTCGATGGGGTAGAATTGTAAATATATCTTCTGTGGTAGGAATAGGGGGGAATATTGGTCAGGCTAATTATGCGGCTTCTAAAGCAGGAATCATTGGATTTACTAAATCGGTAGCTAAAGAGTTGGCTACTAGAAATATTACTGTTAATGCTATCGCCCCTGGTTTTATTAAGACCGATATGACTGAGCAACTTTCTCCAGAGCAGAAAGGAATGATATTATCTCGGATACCTATGGGTCGATTGGGATTACCGGAGGAAGTAGCTGGTATAGTGCACTTTTTAGCATCTGATGAAGCAAGCTATATAACTGGTCAGGTCATTCGGGTTGATGGGGGTATGGAGATATAAGGGTGGTGAAAAAAATGAGACACAGAGTAGTAATTACTGGAATGGGTGTGGTAACACCAATTGGAAATGATGTACAGACTTTCTGGAATAATATTAAGAAAGGTATTTGTGGTATTGATTTTATTAAGTCCTTCGATACATCTGATTTTAAAGTTAAGATAGCTGCTGAGGTAAAAGGATTAGAAGAGCAGAACATCTTGGATTATAAAGAAGCTAAAAGAATGGATCGTTATACCCAGATGGCTATGATAGCCACCCATGAGGCAATAAGAGATGCTGGTTTAAATACTAATAATCATCTGGAAAATAATTGGGGAGTTATTGTTGGAACTGGTATAGGTGGTTTTTCTACCCTGGAGAAGGAAAATGCAAAGATTATTAAGATGGGACCTAAAAAGGTATCTCCACTTTTTATTCCTATGGTAATTTCTAATATTGCCTCTGCTAGTATAGCCATCAAATATAGATTACGAGGAATATGTGAAAGTGTAGTAAGTGCCTGTGCTTCTGGTGCTTCTGCTATTCATTATGCTTATCGTTTATTACAACAGGGTATAGCTCCGGTTATTATCAGTGGAGGGACAGAGGCTGCTATTACCCCTCTGGCTTTGGCTGGATTCACTTCTATGGGTGCCTTATGTAGCCATAACAATCCTGAACGAGCCTCCATCCCATTTGATGCTCAAAGGAGTGGATTTGTAATGGGAGAAGGTGCGGGCATTTTAGTAATGGAGACTTTAGAAAATGCTCAACAAAGAGGAGCTAAGATATATGCTGAATTAATCGGTTGCGGAGTTACCTGTGATGCCTATCATATTACTGCTCCTGATCCAGAAGGGGAGGGAGGGGCATTAGCTATGTACCAAGCGATAAAAGAAGGAAATATAATACCTAAGGAGGTTTCCTATATCAACGCCCATGGTACCAGTACCCCTTATAATGACCTTTGTGAGACAAAGGCTATCAAGAGAGTTTTTGCCGATAGTGCTTATGCCATACCAATCAGTTCCACTAAGTCTATGACTGCTCATATGTTAGGGGCAGCTGGTGCAGTAGAAGCAATTATTTGTATTAAGGCTATGCAAGATAGTTTTATACCTCCTACCATAGGACTGGAAGAGCCTGATCCAGAATGTGATCTGGATTATGTTCCTCATCGGGGAAGAGAAAAAGAATTGATCTATTCCCTTTCCAATTCTTTTGGTTTTGGAGGTCATAATGTTAGTCTTTTGTTTAAAAAAGGTCATCTTGGTAAGCCTGGTAAGGAGTAAGTTAAATTGTTAAATATTGATAATATAAAAAAAATTATTCCCCATCGTTATCCCTTTCTTTTAGTAGATCGTATTGAACATATTATTCCAGGAGAAAGAGCAGTAGGATATAAAAATGTTTCAGCAAATGAACCCTTTTTTCAAGGGCATTTTCCCCAAGAAATGATTATGCCTGGAGTATTGGTGATTGAATCCCTTGCTCAGGTAGGAGCAGTAGCAATTTTAGCTCAGCCAGAGCAGGAAGGGAAATTAGTTTATTTTGGAGGGATTAATAAAGCAGTATTCAAAAGAAAAGTAATTCCTGGTGATTGCTTGAGGTTGGAAGTGGAAATAATAAAGAGAAAAGGACTTTTTGGTCTAGGTAGAGGAATTGCTACCGTGGAAGGTAAGATTGCTGTTAGGGCAGAACTTCTCTTTGCTCTGGAGCAGAAATAAAAAAAGAAGAATAGTGCTGGGTACAGGAAATTTTTCCATAAAAAAATTAATTTGCCAAAAAATATTATTATATTCTCTTCTAAGTTTACTGATATTTTTTCTTGACATAGAATATTATTAATGATAATATCCATATGAAAAGTATCTTTAATTTAGTCCGGAGAGGCTAGAAAGGTAAATAAAAACTGTGCCTATTTTACTAATATTTTTAGACCCCATAAAGAAGAATAAGAAAAACCAATTTTCTATATCTTCCCCATTTTTTGGGGAAGATTTTTTTATATTTGACTACTATTTAAGGAAAAGGAAAGGTTATCATAATGATTATTGATAAACTTTATGCAGAAGCTTTAAACAGCCCAGTTTGTGTAGGATTAGATTTCCGATATCATTTATTGCCTGAGTATCTCTTACAATCTTCATTAAATCTGGAAGAAAAAATATTCACTTTTAATCGGCATATTGTAGATGCCACGAAAGACTTGGTGGCCTGCTATAAATTACAGATAGCCTGTTATGAGGCTTTAGGTATTGAAGGGTTAAAAGCCTATAGTCGTACTGTACGATACATAAGAGAGAATGGTAAGATAGTTATTGGAGATGTAAAAAGAGGTGATATTCAAATTACAGCAGAATTTTATGCTAAGGCTCATTTTTCGGGAGATTTTGAAGTAGATTTTGTAACCATGAATCCTTATTTAGGTCTAGATAGTGTTAGCCCCTATTTTCCATATCTGGAAAGAGGAGAAAAAGGTATTTTTATCCTGATTCATACCTCCAATGATAGCTCACGTGATTTTCAGGAATTACTGGTAGATGGTGAACCTCTCTATATGAAAGTAGCTCGAAAGGTGAATGAATGGGGGGAATCCTTTATCGGCTCTAGCGGTCTTAGCCTTATTGGTGGTGTGGCTGGTCTTACTTTTCCCGAAGATATGATAAAGATTTGGGAAGCTTGTCCCAAGGCCTTTTTTTTGATTCCTGGTTATGGTCAGCAAGGAGGAAAATCTATTAATCTTAGTCCCCTGCTCCAGAAAAAAAAGAGGTTCATTATTAATTCTTCTCGGGATATTATTGGTGCGCATAAAGGAATTAATGAAAGACAGGATTTTGCTGAGTGTGCTAGAGAAAAAGTGCAAATCATGAAAGAAGATATCCTAATATGGCAAGAGTGATTTTTAATCAACAGATAGATAACCATATTTACCACATAAAAATTGCTGGAAAATATAAAGGTTCTATGGGGCAATTTTATATGTTAAGAGGATGGGATTCCTATCATCCCATTCTGGGCAGACCTTTTAGTATTTTTAATCTTACCAGTCAATCAATCAGTTTTTTATATAAGGTAATTGGAGAGGGTACCCATCTCCTTAGTAAATTAAAAGAAAATGATGATATTAGACTATTTGGTCCATATGGTAGGGGATTTCCCCAGGCTAAAGGCAAGGTAGTCTTAATTGGAGGGGGTATGGGATTAGCCCCCTTATATTTTGCAGCCCAGGAATTGATAAAAAATAATTCAGTGGAGAGTATTCATATTTATTTAGGTTTTAAAGAAAAGGCAATTTTAGTGGATTATTTTAAAAAGGTCTCCCATAAACTGATTATTGATGTTGGTGGATTAATTTCACAGAAGGTAATTATTGATAATTATGATTATGTTTTTGCCTGTGGACCAGAAGAGATGTTACAGGCAATTGTAAAACAGAAAAAGTCAGAAAAGACCAATATCTTTATCTCTTTAGAGAGAAGAATGGGATGTGGTTTAGGTGCTTGTTTATCCTGTACCTGCCAGACCAGGGAGGGTAATAAGTTGACCTGTAAAGATGGACCAGTCTTTCCGGGGGAGGATATTTACTTTGTATAACCTACTTCAAGTACAATTTGGCG
>CAZGKY010000074.1:0-9972 GCA_964525625.1 uncultured Atribacterota bacterium
GACTATATACTAAAAAAGGGGTTTTCAAGGGGAAGTATTCCCCTTGACAATCCTGAGGACTGTGTCTACCCAAGCATATGATTCCTCAGGTTCCTAAGATACAAAATGAAAATATTTTTTCTATCAACTATAGCAAATTACGTAATACTCAATACTGACGACTATATACTAAAAAAGGGGTTTTCAAGGGGAAGTATTCCCCTTGACAATCCTGTTATGTTATTATGAAATATACTCGACAGTAGGTAGGAAGATATTTATGAATTATTTTGGCGTAAGAACAAAAATGAAAGACAATATAGAAATTTTACAACAGATCAGGGCAGAGCAAAAGTCTATTTATGCTCTGGAACATATGCTTGGCTATCATATAAAGGAATTGGAAGAGCTAAGACCTCACCAGAAAAATATCAAATTTATTGCTGAATCAAATTACAGGGAACAACCTGATCTGGTTGATTTATCTCACTGGTTAGAACGAGTAGAGAATATTAAAGAAAGCATAAAAAAGAATGAAAAGATTATTACTATACTGTATGATAGACTCTATGCCCAGATAATAATAAAAATTCTGGAGGAAGAAGAACTAAATCCTTTAGATATCTTTTTTTATCAGAGCAAAAAATACATAGAGAAGATCCGATCTGGCAAAATCACCTTTCAGGAATTGGTAGCACATTATGATTGGGAAAAGGAGACCTTTAACGATTGGGACTGAGAAAAATTATTTTATCTATTCATTTTAATAAAATAATTAGAATAAAGGAGTAAATTCATTTTGAGAGATTCTGATAGTATAGAAACGGTATCAAAAAAAGAAGCAGCCCAGGAAGTGGAATTGGTTAGTAAAAGGATTGCTTTACTGCATCTTGCTTATGCTAAAACATTGGTTAGAGAATTTGGAGATGAAAAAGGTAAAAGAATAATTTTACAGGCTATCAAGTACTATGGTAAATTGATAGGAGAAAAGATGATGAAGAATATACTGGATCAAGGTTTAGAGACAACTCCGGAAAATTATGGTAGAGGAGAGGCAAGAGATTTACCCAGGTACGGTATGCATGAAGGAAAAGAGATATTCAAGACAAAGGGAAGAAAAAGAAGGAGAAGTTTTGGTTGTGTTCTAGGGAAGTTGTGGCAGGAATATAATGAAGAGGAATTAGGTAGATTATATTGCTATGTTGATCTGGCTAAATCTATGTATTATAATCCCTATTTTAAACTAGTACATACAAAATGTATGCTGGAAGGAAAAGATAAACAATGCGAATTTGATTTACTTCCAACTACGGAAAAAGAAAGAGAAGAATTCTTTAGCGAAGAGGCTGACTGGACTCAGATTGATAGGGGCTTATAAGTTAAATCTTCTTATTTGCTGGTGCCGAAGGGGGGATTTGAACCCCCACAGGTGTAAAACCTACTACGCCCTGAACGTAGCGCGTCTGCCAATTCCGCCACTTCGGCAACAAGTAGACAGTCAATAGCAAATTCCTGAAACTATTAGCAGGATGGTTCTTCTAACCACTATTAGCATAGAGAAAATTAGGTAGCTTGTCAAGGAGAATTATGTGCACATATGTGAATAGTTTAAATTATTTAAGGCATAATAATGTAACAGAAAATATAATTTAATAAAGGAGAATTTGTTTTGAAGAATAAAAAAAGAATTATAGAATTAGGTTTGGGAGATACTGTTAAACAGGTCTTTTATATAAAGGAAGCAGAATTTAGATTGCGAAGAGATGGTAGAGTTGTAGATGGTTTTTTAAAAATTGCGGATAGTAGTGGAGAGATAGAAGCTATTTATTGGGATATCTCTGATCAGAAATTATCCCAGATTGAAAAGATGCACTTTGCTCAAATTGAAGGCCAAATAATCAAAAAGAAAAGTGATGGACAGATGCAGATGAGCATAAAGTCTTTAGAGCAAGCCCCAGAATCCTCTTTAGAGGATTTTATACCATCTACCCCTCGGGATATTGAAGAATTGATGAGGGAAATTGATGATAAGATAGCATCTATCAAACATCAGCAATTAAAAGCACTTCTACTCTCCTTTTTTGATGAGCCGATTGTAAGAGAAAAATTTAAAATAACACCAGCTGCCAAAAAATTACACCAAGCCTACAAAGGAGGCTTAGCCGAACATACCTTTAATGTAGCCCAAATATGTGAAACTATATGTCAAATTTATCCTCAAGTAAATAGAGATTTTCTCATCACTGCTGCACTTCTTCATGATATAGGAAAGGTGGAAGAATACCAGTTGAATGGGGTTATTGAATATACTGATAAGGGAAAATTGATAGGGCATATTGTTATAGGTACGGAAATGGTTGAGGAAAGGATTAAAAAGATCAAAAATTTTCCTGAAGACTTAGCAGTTATGATCAAACATACCATCTTAAGCCATCATGGCAAATTTGAATTTGGTTCACCAAAACTTCCCAGTATTCTGCCAGCCATTGCCCTTTTTTATGCTGATGATACTGATGCCAAAATAAATGGATTAATTGGATTAAAAGAACAGAATAAGAATATTGATAAGAAGTGGAGTGAGTGGGTCTGGTGGTTAGAAAGGTCTATTTACCTGGCTGAGCAGAATATCATGGAAGAAAGTATAAAAGATTTTGAAGAATAAAAAAACTTAATCATTCAGAATTTGGAAATAACTACCAAATATTGAGCAGGAGGAAGATTATGCGTGAAAAGTTAACAGAGGCTCTTTCCAGACAAAATGCGGATTACCTGGAAATTAGACTGGAGGAATATGAATCAACCAATATTCGTTTTCAGGGTAAGGAGATGGAAAAGATTAGTAGCTCTCAGGAGAGAGGAGGAAATGTCCGGGCACTGGTTAAAGGTAAATGGGGATTTGTTACCTTTAATCGATGGGAAGATGTCACTGAAAAAGTCAAACAAGCCATTGCTATTGCCTCTCTTATTGGTCAGAAACAGAGTAAATGGGCTCCGGTAGAACCGGTAGAAGAAGATTTAAAGGCCCAATGTAATAATGATTTTAGACAAGTTAGCCTGGAAGAAAAGGCGTCTTTAATAGAAAATTATAGCAACATTATAGTTAATTTTAGTCCTAAAATACAATCATCAATTGTAGATTATACTGACCGCTATACTACTATATATTTTGCTAATTCTGAAGGTACCTACATCAGACAGGAACGACCTTATTTAAGTATCCACTTTACTGCCATTGCTCGTGATGGCGATGATGTTCAGATGGCTAATGAAAGTATTGGTAGTATTAGAGGTTATGAAAAGGCAGAAAGCCTTTCATCTTTGGCACAGAAGGCAGCACAACGTGCAGTCAATTTATTACAGGCCAAGCCTGTTCCCGCTGGTCAATACACAGTGATCCTTGATCCAATTTTAGCGGGAGTCTTCATTCATGAAGCCTTTGGTCATTTAAGTGAGGCAGATTTTTTATATGAAGATCTACGAATGCAAAAGTTAATGAAATTAGGTAAGAAGGTGGGTTCAGAAGAACTGAATGTAGTGGATGATGGTTCTTTACCAGGCTTACTGGGGTCTTCTAAATATGATGATGAAGGAGTACCTACCAGAAAAAATTATCTCATAAGGGAAGGGGTATTGATCGGGAGACTTCATTCTCGGGAAACTGCCGCTAAAATGGGAGAACAAGTCACCGGTAATGCTCGGGCTTTGAACTATCATTTTAAACCCATTGTCCGAATGACTAATACCTATATCGAGAAGGGAAAAACACCCTTCTCGGAATTGTTTGCTGATATCAAAAAAGGAATTTATGCTCGTCACTTTTACGGAGGCAATACTACCTTTGAACTATTTACTTTTAGTGCTGGTGAGGGTTATCTGATTGAAAATGGTAGAATTACCCAACCGCTTAGGGATATAACCTTGACTGGTAATTTATTTGAAACACTGTATCATATTGATGGTATTGGTGATGACCTGAAAATTATTGAATCTGGAGGAGGTTGTGGTAAGGGTGGACAACAACCCTTGCCGGTAACTTTCGGCAGCCCACATATCCGTATTAGAAATGTTGTGGTAGGAGGGAGGTAGATCTAATGCAACAGTTGATGGCTAAATTAACTAAGAAAGTCAATTCCGGTGAGCTTTATAGGGTAAATTATAAATCAACTCCTGTTGATTATGAGATGAATCAATTAAAGTCCATCAATGTTGAGGAGACAGAAGGATGGGCTTTAAGGGTTATTTGTGATGGCAAGGTAGGATTCTCTTCTTCTACCTCAGAAAGTCAGTTTGAGACAATGGTTGATAAGGCAATAGCAGTTGCTCAATTTGGGCAGACTGCCCTGTTCGATTTTCCAACCCAGATTACTACTGACCAAAAAGAAGAACTGAAACTGTATGACCATTCGGTAGCGGAAAAAACTATTGCTGAGATGATAGACCTGGGAAATAAAATTATCCATAGAGTCAACTCTCTAAATTCTGAATTGCGTTGTGATGTTGGAATTACCAAGCAAGAGGGGAAAGTACAGTATATAAATACCTATGGTGTATCATTTGCTTATCAAAAAACAATTTTTGCTAATTCCATTATGATTCAGGATACTCAGGACAATGATATGATGATTTTAATGGAGTCCCGGCAATGGGGACAGGATAATTTTTCTCTGGATTCTCTCTGGGATAATATAGAAAGAAAGATAGCATGGGGTAAAAAAATTGTAGGAGTAGATAATGGTTATCAGCCAGTAATTTTTACTCCTAAAGCCTTACTGGTCTTACTTCTTCCTCTCATAGTAGGATTAAATGGAAGAATGATCAATAAAAAAATATCTCCCTTACTAGGAAAGCAAGGGCAGCTTTTATTCAGTCCACTACTTTCTATGTATAGTGATGGAACAATTGATTATGCCGAAGGGAGTGCTCCCTATGATGATGAAGGGATAATCATGCGGAAATTACCCCTCATTGAAAAAGGTATCTTGAAGAATTATTATTATGATTTGCAAAATGCTGCTGAGGCAGGAGTAGAGCCAACAGGTAATGGTATAAGAAATAGTTTTCACACCTCTCCCTCCCCTGGTATTAGCAATTTAATTGTTACAACAGGGGATACTTCTCTTGCTGATATGATAAAGGATATTGAAAATGGTATTCTCATTGACCAGGTACTGGGATTAGGGCAAGGCAATATTCTCAGTGGTGCTTTTTCAAATAATGTTCAGTTGGGGTACAAGATAGTGAAGGGAAAAATTACTGGGCGGGTTAAAAATGTAATGATAGCTGGTAATGCCTTGGAAATCTTAAAAGATATTGTGGCTTTAGGTAATGAGGCAGATTGGATATCCGGCCGTTACAATTTCCCCCCTATCTATGCAAAATCAATATCAGTAGCAACAAAAAATTAATAATTTGTTACTCATTATTTATTCTCTTTTTTGAAATAAGAAAAGGAATCAAACTATATGATATTAAATTTAGCTAAAAAATAAAAACTAAAATTAATAATAATTATCAGGATAAAGAAATATGTTGAAAATTTTAATTATCAGACATGGAGAAACTTTTAGTAATGCGGAAAGACGCTTTTCCGGTCATCAGGATGTTGAACTTACCGAAAAGGGAATCTGGCAGGCAGAACAGTTAGCAGAGCGCCTGGCAGATTATCCCATTAAAGCAATTTATAGCAGTGATTTAAAAAGAGCGATTGATACTGCTGTTATTATTAACAAGAGACATCAGCTAAATATAAACAGGGAACCTTTATTCAGGGAAATTTGTTTTGGAGAATGGGAGGGTTTACGTTTTGAGGAAATTGATAGTGACAGCAATGGTAACCATCACCATTATTGGTGGAGTGAGCCTTCTCGACCTCTTCCTGGAGGAGAGAGTGTTTTAGAGGTTAAAAAAAGGGTTCTCTGTGGTCTGAAAAAGATCATTACTGAGCATGATTATGAGAACCAGTGTAATACTGTTGCGCTGGTCTGTCATGGAGGGGTAGCTAGAATCATAATCAGCATTGCTCTGGATATTCCTCTCTCTAAAATCTGGTATATTAAACAATATTCTACTGCTTTAAATATAATTGATTATCAGAAGCATAATATCTACTTCGTGGAGGCTATTAACGATATTGGTCATCTTAAGGTAAAAGATTGGGTTTGATAAGATGAAAGATAATAGGATTGTACAAATTATTAACGATATAGAACCTATTGATCGTACTGTTCAGCACCAGGCCTTAGAAAGTTTTGATCAATTAACCAAACCGCTTAAAAGTTTGGGGAGATTGGAAGATCTGATTGCCCGGGCAGCAGGTGTTTATGGCTGTCTAAATCCTATTATAGAAAGAAGAGTAATTTTTTTAATGGCCGCGGACCATGGTGTTACTGCAGAACAGGTTAGTGCTTATCCCTCTGAGATTACTCGCCAGATGGTGTTAAATTTTTTACAGGGTGGTGCTGCTATCAATGTCCTGGCTCGTCATTTTGGGGCAGAGGTAATAATAACCGATCTGGGGGTAAAAGGGGAGCTATCAGGATATGCTGGCCTTTTGCAAAAGAAGATTGCCTATGGAACTAATAATATGGCTCAAGAACCAGCCATGACTAGAGAAAGAGCAGAAAGGTCGATAGAAATTGGTTTTGAAGTCTTTGAAGAAGCCTTCAATCATAAGAAGATAGATATTATAGGATTAGGAGAAATGGGAATTGGTAACACCACAGCCAGTAGTATTATTGTTAGTCTATTAACTGGTGCTAAAATAGAGGAAGTGGTGGACCGTGGTGCTGGACTTTCACCTGAAGCAGTTCACCATAAGATAGCAGTAATTAACAAGGCAATTTCCTTAAATCAACCCAATCCAGCTGATCCGGTAGATGTCCTGGCTAAAGTAGGTGGTTTTGAAATTGGCGGTCTGGTGGGGTGTATCTTTGCTGCTGCCAGAAGAAGAGTTCCTATAGTTCTGGATGGTCTCATTTCAGGGGCATGTGCATTACTGGCTGTAAAATTAAATCCTCAAATAAAGAATTATCTCTTTGCTAGTCACTGTTCGCGAGAAAAAGGACATAAAATTTCCCTTAACTATCTGAATATGCTTCCTATCTTTGATCTGGAAATGCATCTGGGGGAAGGAACTGGGGCAATATTTGGTATGAATTTTATAGAAGCAGGTTTTAAACTATTAAACGAGATGGCTACTTTTGATGATTTAAGGAGAATTGGACAGGGAAATATGGAACAAGAAAGAATACAACCACCTTTGTACAAAAGATAATCTGGAATTAAAAGATGAATCAGAATAAACCAACATTAATTCTAATTACCGGCGGGGTACGCAGTGGGAAGAGTTCTTTTGCTGAATTGTTAGCAGAGAAAATTGGCCAAAAAATTGCCTATATTGCTACTGCTCAGGCTCTGGATGAAGAGATGACAGAAAGAATTATTGAACACCGCAAAAGAAGACCGCACAACTGGAAAACATACGAAGAACCTTATCAGGTGGAGAGGATTATTCGAGAGATTTGCTTTCAAACTGATGTGATCATTATTGATTGCCTAACGTTACTGATTTCTAATCTTATGTCTTATTTTCAAGAAATAACCTCAAAGCCGGAAATCTTCATTAAAATAAAAGAGAAAATAGAGTTTATTGTGGAGGAAATATTCAAAGGTCAGGCCACAGTAATTATAGTATCTAACGAGGTGGGAATGGGATTGGTTCCTACTACTGCTATGGGTCGTTTTTATCGCGATATATTGGGTCAGGCTAATCAGACTGTTGCTCTGCATGCTCAGCAAGTATACCTGATGGTAGCGGGTATTCCATTGTTAATAAAGGGGACTAGAGATGGGTAAAACAATAAGAAGATTTTTATTGGCTTTCTCCTTTTTAACCGTCCTGCCTTTTTCTTTAGATTTTTTCAGTAAAGGTAAAGAGAATAAAGAGAATAAAGAGGATAAAGAGAGTATTAATATAGAGTTCTCACGAGCTTCTATCTTTTTCCCTCTGGTGGGCTTACTGATGGGAGGTATTCTGTTAGCCTGTTATAAATTATTTATTTTTTTTAATTTACCCAGCATATTGGAGGCTGGATTTATTCTGGCAGTATGGATTATCTTAAGCGGTGGCTTACATCTGGAAGGGTTGGCTGATATGGTAGACGGATTTTCTGGTGGGGAAAACAAGGAAGATATTATTCGTATTATGAAAGATGGGTCTATCGGAGCAAAGGGAGCTATTGCTTTAATTATATTGATCCTATTAAAATATCTTCTCTTACTCAGCTTAGCTAAGCCAGTTAAAGGTATATCACTACTGCTGGCTCCTATGATGGGAAGATGGACTATGGTTTTAACAGGATACCTGGGGCAACCAGCCTCTCCTTCTAATACTTTAACACAGATTTTTACCCAATATCTAGGAAGAAAGGAATTATTAATATCAACCCTGTTCACTTTTATGGTTAGTTTTTCAATATTATCTTTCCCATTCCTTTATTTAACTGGTTTGTGTTTTATTATAACAGCAGGTATGACCGGTTGTCTGATAGTTTATTCTAATAGAAAAATAAAGGGTATTTGCGGTGATGTAATTGGTGCGGTCAATGAAATAAACGAACTTCTAATCCTAGTATTATTCCTTTTTTTTAACACTTAGTATAAAACCCTAATTAAAATATTACCAAAAGCCACTGTAAAATTTCTGCTAATTTACTAATTGGTAAGTAGAAATATAGTTATCAAAAAAGGAAATGGTTATTCCTTGGGATAAGTGGGTTGATTAACAGTATTGACTATAAATCAAATAGATAGAGGCTGATATTAAGAACAATACTTCTATTATATGTTTCTGTGTTTCTCTCAATTTTCCAGCAATGACTATGGCTACAACTAAAGATTTTCTGACCCCTGAAAAATAATATACCCTCGTGCCTGTTTGATATTTTTCTTCTTTATTTAGGTATATTTTTTTAATTTTAAATTACATACCTTCTCTCTGGTATTGATATAACAGGAGAATCTCTAAAATAAGGTTCTAGGTCACAACAATATTAAATACATCGTTTCACTCGGTAACATCTGGTATTCTTTTTAAAAATAATTCCATTATCAGCCCAATGATAATGATTACTATCAAAGTTAATATAAAGCGTAGTAGGGTAAAAAGTCCTCCTAGAAATTTCATTTCTACCAACAGTTGAGGTATTTTCAGAGCAGCCCAGGAACCAAGAAAGATAACCATATTGGTGATACTTGCTCCTTTTTTTAGTAAGGAGGCAGTTAAAGGAAAGGCAACATATAAAGGTCCAGTGGGGAGAGTCCCCATGAAAAAAGAAATTAATATGCCCTTTAAGCCGGAATTGGATCCTAACCACTGCTGAATTTTATCTTTTGGGATCCATACTTCTAATAACCCCATAAGAATAAATACGGGAGGGATAATAAAGATCATTTCTTGAGCATAATCGATCACAACTGAAATAGATTTTCCAGCTGTATCAGGAAGCCAAAAAGCTATACCAAGATATATGAAGGTCATAGTAAGAGGAGCTTTTAATTTTTTTATGATATTCATGGTAAGATTACCCCCATAATAACGGCAATTACTAAAGCTCCCAGAAAACTCAGGCTGTTACGTAACAAGGTAAATTTTTTTCCTAAAAACTTAATCTCCATAGGAGCAGTTACCACGCCGACCATGACCAGGGCAGTAATAAAGGCAGCAATAGTCATAATCGTTGCTCCTGAACGTAGTAAAGAACCAGCAAGGGGAAAGGCAACTAATGACGGGATTAAAGTTATTGCACCAAGGATTGCTGCTATACCTGTAGCTAATAAACCTGCTTCCTTTCCGATTAGCCTTTTTATCATTTCTGGTGTAAAAGTTCCTAAGATTAAACCGACAATCCCCAGTATTATTAACAAACTTGGAGCCGTTTTTAGGAATCCTTTTATGGCTATTTTAAAAGCTAACAAGGTCTTTTGCTTGTTTTT
>CAZGKY010000075.1:0-9852 GCA_964525625.1 uncultured Atribacterota bacterium
TTACAGAATGAGTTGCTCAGGCTGAATGTTTTAAAACAAAAAGTGAGTCAAGAGGTGCAGATAAGTAAGAAAGCTCAGAGTAGTTTCGAGTACATTTCTAGTTGAGGCAGCGTAGAAATCATCAAGGGAGTTCCTTGTTGTCGCCCGCGCACGGGAGGGTTGGGGCAAGGGCGACCTCTCTTTGTTTTTCTCTTTCAGTCCCGCCGCCGTCCGAAAAAACGCTCTCGGATTTCCAGCAGGCGGTGCTTCGGGGCGGCAAAGCCGCCAGAGCAAAAACATACCATTAAAAGAATTATTGAAATGTTTTTGCTTTCCAATTTTTTCCGCGTTCCACAAGGCAGCACTACGAGGCCAGTTTTTTAATCCCGTGCTTTTTCCGCCGAAGGCGGAACGTCCAAAAGCGACTTATTAAAATTAAGGAGTAAAACACTATGAAGACAAAATATTTTCTTTACGCTCGCAAATCAACGGAAGACGAAGAAAGACAAGTCATGTCTATTGAAGCGCAACTTGCGGAGTTGGCGGACTTTGCCAAAAGAGAAAACTTTGATATTGCCGAGCGCTTTATTGAAAGTAAAAGCGCAAAGAAGTCGGGCCGGGAAATTTTTAACGAGATGATACAGAAAATCTACGCCAGCAAAAAGCCAGTCGGAATCTTAGCATGGCACCCCGACAGGTTAGCGAGAAACAGCGTTGACGGCGGACAAGTGATTTATTTGATAGACATCGGCAAGATCGTTTCTTTGCGCTTTCCCACATTTTGGTTTGAGCCAACTCCGCAAGGACTTTTCATGCTTCAAGTCGCCTTTGGCCAATCAAAATATTATTCCGACAATTTGTCGGAAAATGTTAAGCGCGGGATTAGACAAAAACTCAGGCGGGGTGAATGGCCGACACTTGCTCCTTTCGGCTATGTGAATAATCCGAAAACAAGAAACATTGAACCCGAGCCGACAAAATCAAGGTGCGTTACCAAAGCATTTGAGGAATTTGCGCAAGGTCGGCACACTTTGGAATCTTTGGGCCAACGCCTGAGTTTTTGGGGCGTGGTGAGCGGAACCGGAAAACCGCTTTGTAAGGCAACTTTACAAAGAATGCTGACGAACAAAGTATATCTCGGCTTAATCGTTCATAACAGCGAAACTTACGAGGGCGGTTTTCCGGCAATTGTTTCCAGAGCGACTTTTGAAAAAGTGCAAGAAGTGCTAAAGAACCGAGCCAAGCCGCGTCATTCCAAAAAGCGACATTATTTTCCTTTCACCGGACTTTTAATCTACGGCGAATGCGGAGCGGCAATTACGGCTCAATGGGCGCACGGCAACGGCGGAACTCACCGCTATTATCGTTGCACCAAGCGGCTTGGCCCGTGTTCGCAAAGATATTTGAGAGAGGATTTGCTAGTTGAACAGCTGAAAGACAAAATCTCAAAAGTCGCTCTTTGCGAAGACTGGAAAGAAAAAATGCTTGCTAAAGTAGAATTATGGGAAAAAGAAAATATCCAGTCTTCGCAATCTTTCGCCCAAAATCTGGAAAATAAAATTAAGGAAACCGAGCAGAAATTGGACAAGCTCGTCAACGCCTTTTTGGACGGAAGTATTGAAAAAGAAACCTATCTTGTCAAAAAGGACGAACTCATCAAAACAAAAATAGACCTTTTGGCTAAAAAGTCTGATTTTGGGCGAAAGGGAAACAATTGGATTGAACCATTGAAAGAGTGGATTTTATCCGCTCACCACGCTGAAAAACTGGCTTCGTCAAACGAATTTGATGAAATCAAATCGTTTGCGGAAAAAATTGGAACGAACCGCCGTCTGCTGGACAGAAAACTGCTTTTTGATTTTGTCCGCCCATTTGATTTTGTGCCGAAATATACGGAAAAATGCGAGCGAAGCCCCGCCGCAGGCGGGGCGAACGAGCCAACAAACTGCCCGCAAAATCCGTCAAGTTTCGTCTGGTCGGGGCGAGAGGATTTGAACCTCCGACCTCTTGGTCCCGAACCAAGCGCGCTAACCAAGCTGCGCTACGCCCCGTATAGTTACAAATTACAAAATAAATTATATCATACCTCAGGTAAGGAAACCACCGACTTAATTCTGATAGCCAGAAAAGAAGCAGTAAGAACTTTTAAACAATCACCCGGTAGAAAAGGGACTACCCCTACCATAATAGCCTCTTTTATCCCTATGCCGGTTACCAATAGTAATTGGGCTACTCCGGTAATATATATGATAACCACTCCCAGTAATCCTGCAACACAATAAGGCCACATTGTAACTTCTTTTAATTTTTCAATGGATTTACCAACTACATAAGCAGAGATAACAAAACCTATCAGAAAGCCACCGGTTGGTCCTAATAAAACTCCTACTCCCCCTCTAAATCCTGAAAAAATTGGTAAACCCACTATCCCCAGCAAGATATAGATAAGCTGGCTAAATGCACCTAACTTACTTCCTAATACCATTCCGGCTAAAAAAGTAAATAGATTTTGTAAACTAATAGGAACTAAACCAATAGGAATAGAAATAAAGGCACCAACAGCAGTTAGTGCAGCAAATAAAGAGATTAACATCATCTGATAAATCGTTATCTTCTTCATTATCAAGAACCTGTTTAAATAAGACATTACTTAACTTAATGATAATACATATTCTGCATATACTATTTTATATAAGATATCTGTTCTAAACTAATAGTATGATTGCCTTTATAGATACTACCAAGGTTGGCATCTATGGCAATCTTATCACCAGTTTTGAATTCTGTATTGTTAATAAAACATTTCTTTTCTCCCTCAAGTACTATTAGGTGTTTACAATTCACCACACAAATTTTACCTAATTGGGCAGCGGTTACTGCAGCATGAGAGGTTACTCCACCACGTGCCGTAATTAATCCATCGCATTCAAATATCATTTCTATATCATCCGGTACTGTATCAGGCCGAATTAAAATTTTGTGTTCTTGAGGGTATTTTTCAGCCAGCAATTTTATATCTTCCAGGTTAAAGGCTGCACGACCATTTATAGCCCCTTTACCTACCCCAATACCCGATCCAGCCAGATGGTTAAGAATATCAGGACTGGTAAAAATTGGAGTTTTTTCTTTATCCTCCAGGGCATATGGTCTGGTTTGCAAGATATATAAATCTTGCTTTTGTTTTGATTTAAAAGTAAATTCTATCTCTTGATGCTCATACCCCTTTTGATAGATTAACTCCTTTGCTAGCCGGAGTAATTCTTGATAGATTTCCGGAAATTGTTTTTCCAGAGATTCACCTTTAAACTGGGGAAATTTTTGAGTTTGAAATTCAGAAATGGGTAGAGTATATACCAGTCCAGATACAATATCTTCACCTTGACTGCAACTGGTAAAATCACCATATAAGGTAACCTCTGAACTTTTTTCAAATGGTATCTTAGTGAAAAAGACACCGCTTCCAGACTCAGTATTAATATTACCAAAAATCATTTCCTGGACTATAACTGCTGTTCCCCATTCTTCAGCAATCTGAAGTTTCTTACGAAATATTTCCGCTCTATCATTGTACCAGGATTGAAACACAAAAATTATAGCCTGGATCAACTGTTCGAATGGATCTTCTTCCAATTTTATACCATAATCCAGTAATAAAGTTTTATAAGAAAAGGCAATGGCTTTCATCTGTTCTTTGCTAAATTCTCTCTTTTCTTCTACTCCATAGGTTTTTTTAAATTCTAAGATAAGTTTGTCAAATGCATCTCGTTCTATTCCCTTAGCCATACCCCAATTTTGTAATAACCTTCGGTAAGAATCCCAAACTGCCCATCCATATTGCGGTATCTTACTTAAATGATCGGCAATCTCATCATTCATACCTACGTTCAAAATAGAGTCCATAGCTCCAGGCATGGGAATGACTGTCCCGGAACGGACTGCCAGTAAGAGAGGGTTTTTAGGATCTCCAAATTTTTTCCTGGTTATTCTTTCTAATTCCATTAGTTTCTCTCTAATCATTTCCAATAATGCCTGGTACATCTCTGGAAACTGCATAATAGCTTTTCTATCTCTAAACCATTCTGTGGTAAGCACAAAACCTGGTGGAATAGGAAAATTATAAGAATATAATTTCTTGAGATAATAGGCTTTGGCACCTAAAAATATCTGGTTATCCACTTTGGGATTAGGTTTTTGCAAGGAAGTGCATAACAATTTGGGATTATAATTGAGTAACATATGAATCACTTCCGGTTCTAATCTTGCCATCATATTTCTTAAGGTGCTCAATATTTTGGAGACATAATTATCTAAACTCTGTACTAAAAAAGCAGATACAATGATATTGCGGTAAAACTCCTCTGATTTCCGGTAGAGAATGTGTGCTATACTGGTTTTATCAAGAGCATCAGCTCCCTCTATATTTTGCTGAATAATCGTTTTGAGGGAAGAACTAAAGGGCAGTATATAATAATTATCAATGATTTCTTTAATATTGAGGGTAATAAAATAGAAAATATTTACAAATTGGGCCATAGAAAAGGTGGTAGTCCTAAAACTATAATTAAGCATTTCTAAGTGCGAGTTAAAATTCTCATTGGAAATGCCATTGAGACTTAATCCTTTTTTGAATAATGCTAATATTTTGGCTGCATTATGGAAACCATCTATAGTCATATAATCCAGATTTCTCTGGCTGATAAATTTGCTGATAAGATAATCCGCTAATTTCTCCAGGCGCAGAATCAATCCCATAGCTACAAATTTTTGTTCATAATATTGTCCATACATAGAAGGTATTCCAGAGGCAATGTGCCGTTTATAATATATGCTTTCCTGGGCTTCGGTCTGGGGAGATTCCAGAATAATTTTCTTTAATCGGGTTATCATATTATAAATATTTTTTACTGCACTATCACATCTATTCTTTTTGATATTTCTTTCTAATTTTGCTATATCCCTACTAGTAAACAAATTAGAATGCTGCAAATCCAGACAGATAAATTTATAATCCAGAGTATATTTATGTTTTAAGAGTTGATAAAGCTCAATCAGATAAATAACTCGCTTACCATCACAGTCACTAAAGTGATGGTGATTTATTTTTTCCAAAGCCTTTTTCACTTCATCAATATCCTGCTCCAGTATTGCTTCGGGTCTTGCTTTCATTGCTTTACAAAGCTTATCAGTAATATTATGAACTGGATCAAACCACCTTCCTGATGCAGATAATGTTTTTTGAACATCAATAGGAAGATATTCTAATAGTGGGCAATGATTCCCATCATGCCAGAAACAAAAAATTCTTCTTATCAGTTCTATCTGTGAATTATTGCTCTCTACATGTATTTGCTTTCTTAAAAAATGGATTAGTCTATCCTCACTACCAGAAAGTTTATCTATATCTGTAGATAATTCCCTGATTTTGCCTTCTGCTCCAACTGTGCTAAAATACACCGGAAAAAGACTAAGTAATTGTTTTATTAAAATATAGTTTGATTTGATATCACTATTAAGTAATTGGCTAATATCTCTTTGAAAAAGATCGTCATCACGAATTAGGACTCCTCCCAGCTTTAAATGGACAATCAAAGCAGCTATAAGCTTGCTACTATGCCGAATTGAATACTTGATTAATTCCAGCCATAATCTTACCATTTTGATATGATTGCTTGCGGCCTGGGTTTGCCAATCATCGTTAATCTTAATTTTACCGGGATAAATGAAGCCAAATTTGATTAGATGCTCAATCAAAATATCTATATGGGTCTGTTCTTCTGTTTGATAAATACTTTGCCCTAATCTTAACAAGCATTCCAGGACCTTTTCTATATTTTCTGTCTTTAAGTTATGAAAGAGAGAAAAAGTAACAGTCAAAAAACTATTTAGAGATAATTCTGTAATATCCTTAGAAGTAAAATTTTTGTAGAGTTGGGTTAATTCCACCAATAATGCCTCTCTTGCTGTCAGGACTATGGGAATAGCCAGAAGATAATACAAAAAATATATTTTTACTAAAACAGGAACATCTTTTTCCAGGAAACCTTTTAATATAGTTATACATTCTTTAAAACCAGGGATACTGTTCAGTTCCTCCCAGTTATGGGCTCGAGACAATTTTTCCCGCATTTCGGAAAAAAATTGTTTTTCTCTTTTATAAATTTTTACAATTTCAATATTATATTTTTTACAAAAATTTTTATCCTGCTTTTCACACCATTGCTGGAAATCCAGTTGATTTTGCCATACCTGGATATTCTCCTTTAGAGATATCCTTAGTAAATTCTCTATCCTCTGGGCATAATCTCTATTCTTTATAAGGTGATAGGGTAATCTTTTCAATAAACTTGATGCATATATGTTCATTTCTTGATCACTAATTAAAGCATTTTCCAGAAGAAATGTTATTTTTTCTAAAAGCACATATAGTTCCATTTTACTACCATAATTTTTGAATAACTCCTGAATAAACTCAAATAAAGTATCAAATACTCGCTGTTTATCTCGAATATTAAGTTCTTTATGTAATAAATCACAAAATAATGTTAAAATGGCTCGGAAAGCCCTACATGAAGCTGAATGAGTCCTATAAAACCATATATCATTTAGGGCTATTTCTCTGAGTTTTTCGTGGACTAATTCTGGTCTAAGAGGAAAAGAATGTATTTCTGACAAAAAATTTATTATTCTCTGATTTATTCCAAAATAATTAGAGGAAATTTCCAGGAGCCATTTTTGTTCTTTAGAAAGGTTTTTATCTATTATTACTAGCCTGGAATCTTTTTGCGTTTCTTTTTGACTTATTGACATTTTACCTTATTGATAATCCTCCCATATACTTTTTTCTTTTAAAATAGTGCCAGAAATTATCTCCCTTGTTTCTCCCTTATCTGTTTTTAAAATTAAAGCCCCTCTTTCATTAAGATTAAGGGCTTCTCCAGTAATAATTTTACCTCCAGTATCTACTATTACCTTTTTTCCTATAATATTATTATATAGCTTCCATTCTTTTAGAATGGGAAGAAATTCTTTTTTTTTCAACTTTTCATACCAGTTTTCCAATTCGGAACAAAGATAACACACAAAGGTTGCCCGAGGTATCAATTGTCCTGTACTTTCAGTTAAGGAAATGGAATACTTTCTAATATCTTCCGGTAACTTAGTTGAATCATTATTAGCATTTATACCAATTCCTACAATTATCCATTTCATTTTCTGGGCTTCTGTGCTTACCTCTGTTAATATGCCACATACTTTTCTATTATCTATTAACAGATCATTAGGCCATTTAATCTCTACTCCAATGTGAGGAAACAATTTGTGAATGGTTCGGGCTACAGCTACAGCTGTCATTGGGGTAATGAGTGAGATATGAGAAAGAGCTATTTCGGGATAGAATATTGTAGAAAGCCATATCCCACCTTGAGGGGAATACCATCTTTTCCCCAACCTACCTTTTCCCCCGCTTTGTTTTTCCGCAACAATAATTGTTCCTTCTGGCATTTTATCTTTTTTTTCTATTAACTTCTGCCGGGCTACAATATTGGTAGAACTTAATTCAGGGAAATAATAAATTGTATGTCCTATATAGCAGGTAGTTAGCCTATTCTGAATCTCAAAGGGTAATAAAATATCGGGACGGGAAATAATGCGATAACCTTTCTGATCATCAAGGGCCAGTTCATAACCTAATTTCTGTAATTGTTTAATCTGTTTTTCAATGACTATCCGGGAAAGCGATAGTTGGTGACATAGCTCTTCTATAGTTATAAAATGTTCTTCAGAGAGATAAGACAATACCGGTACAGAAATACTTTTTAAATTCATGTCAATCCATTTTATATCTAATCCTGGAAATCTGTTCTTTCAAAAGAGACCTTTTCCACTCCCTGTAATTTGGTCAAAATTTTTTCCGTGATTAATTGAAGATGTTCCGGTCTCTCTACAAAATCGAGGTCATCAGTTGGTACAGTTAAGATGGGGCAAAGAGTAAACTCTTCTACCCATTTCTCATACAAGGCATTAAGTTGTTCTAAATAGTCTCTAGAAATCTTCTTTTCATAATCTCTACCCCGTAGGGCAATTCTCTTCTTTAAGGTATTAACAGAGGCTTGCAGGTAAATAATAAGATTGGGTGGGGATAGAAAATCGACCATAATACTAAATAGCTCTCGGTAATTATGATAGTCCCGGGAATCCATAAATCCCTGTTCATATAAGTTTTTGGCAAATATATCAACATCCTCATAAATACTACGATCTTGTACCACAGAAGAAGGGTCTCGAACAATGGTCTGGTGATGTTGAAAACGTTTCGAGAGGAAAAAAATCTGTAGATGGAAACTCCACTTTTTCATATCATAATAGAAATCTGCCAGATAAGGATTATCTTCTACAACTTCATAAAAAGCCTTCCACCCCAAGCGCTTACTCAGAAGCTTTGTCAAACTCGATTTTCCACTTCCGATATTTCCAGAGATAATAATAAACTTTTTCATAACCAGTTAACTCTTTCTCATTCTTGGTCTTTTTCTTGTATCTTCTGGCAGACAAACTCAAAATCGCTACTACTGCCTACAAAGTCTAATTCATCAGCATTGATAATGACCAGCTTGGTTTGGGCAAAATTTTGTGAATTAGCAAAATAATCTTCATAGGCACTATTCAGTCTTTCCATATATTGAACAGAAATTTTTCGTTCAAAGGGACGATCTCTGAAGGTTATCCTTTTCATTAACAAATTAGTGGTGGCTCTTAGATAAACAATCATATCGGGTGCTGGAATATCCCGGCTCATTATTTGATAGAGATGCTCATACATAGCTAGCTCATTTCCGGAAAGAGTAAGATGAGCAAATATCCGGTCTTTAGCAAACATATAATCCGCAAATGATAATTGCTGAAAAAGGTCCTGTTGAGAGGCCTTTACCTGCTGGTCATATCGACTCAATAAAAAGAAAATCTGGGTTCGAAAAGCATAGCTTTTGATATCTTCATAAAAACGAGGCAAAAAGGGATTTTCTTCTACCACCTCCAGGATAGCCCGGGCATTATATCTTTTACTCAATTTTAGTACTAAACTTGTTTTCCCCGCACCAATGGCTCCTTCTACCACAATATATTTATTCCGAAAGCTATACATTTACCAAACCTCTCTTTTGGTAACTAAGTAGTGGTAAAATGCTTAGACAGATAGTCCTAAGAATATTTTTAGATTGGGAATGATCAGAAATTCAGATTCTTTAATATAAGATTAACAATTCCAATTAATAAGGGCAAATCAGGCTGATTTTAGACAGCCTGTTTATTTTCCATTCATTGTCGGGGTATTCAATTTAATTTAAATAGAGATCATTCCCCTATTTTTTAGAAACTAAAACTATTTGGTACCAGCATTGGCAGATGCTACTTTTTCCTTAAATCTACCCATAGCTTGGTAACCTTCGTAAATAACAAAACTAGCCAGGATTAATAGTAAAACTGCAATGGTACCCAATAAATAATTACCCTTACCAAAATTAGTAAAAACTAAGTTAATCAAGGCAACGATAGTAACAGTAAGCATAAATAACATAGGATAATATGTTGCTTTGAAATTCTTACCTAAATGTGCCAACCAGGCAGTTGCTCCTAATAAAGCTAACCCGGCTAATAATTGATTGGAAGAACCAAACATGGGCCAGATAGCCGACCATTGTCCAGTAAGTGCCAATGCTCCACCACATATCACAGTAACAATAGTCCCCACATAACGATTTGAAATAGAGGGCATCTTTTCTGCAGTCAATTCTTCAAAACAGTATCGAGCTAAACGTGTGGCAGTATCCAGAGATGTAATCAAAAAGGCAGAGATAGTCAAAGAACCAAAGACAACAC
>CAZGKY010000076.1:0-9753 GCA_964525625.1 uncultured Atribacterota bacterium
TTCGAGAAGGCGGTAGAACTATTGCCGCAGGTGTAGTTACTGAGATTATTGAATAGATAAGCCTAAGTATTGGAGGAGGTAGAAGATATTACATGCAAAAAATAAGGATAAGGCTAAGGGCATATGATCATAGAATACTTGATAATTCAGCTTTAAAAATAATTGATGCTATTAAAAAAACTGGAGGTAAATATTCTGGTCCAATACCTTTACCAACTGAAATAAATAAATATTGTGTATTAAGATCGCCTCATGTAGATAAAAAATCGAGAGAACAGTTTGAAATGAGAACACATAAAAGAATGATAGATATTATCGATCCATCAGCAAAATCTGTTGAGGCCTTAATGCATTTGGATTTACCTTCTGGTGTAGACATTGAAATAAAAACTTTGGACTAATTGGGTCTAGATAATTACTGTTATAAATTACAAGATATCAAAATATTACAAAAAGTTCTAATTAAGAAATAATTAATAATAATGATCAATCAAAAAGATATTGATTTTGGCAGAATATTGTTTAAAACAATATTCTGCAAATATCTGAAAAATTGCTGGGAGGTGCAGGATAGTGAAAACCGGATTGTTAGGTAAAAAAATCGGTATGACTAGTATCTTTTTAGAAAATGGAGATTCAATAGGGGTTACGGTGCTACAAGCTGGCCCCTGTATTGTTGTAAATAAAAGAGAAAAAGATAGAGATAACTATGAAGCTCTACAGCTTGGATATATAAACATAAATAAAAAAAATAGCATAAACAAACCATTAAGTGGTTATTTTAAAAAGCAGAATGTATCACCTTATAAATATATTAAAGAATTTAGATTTAATGAAATAGGAAAATATGAAATTGGTAATGAAATAAAAGTTGATATATTTAAAGAGGGAGAAAAGGTAAATGTTATTGGGATGACCAAAGGCCGTGGTTTTGCTGGTTCAATTAAAAGACATAATTTTTCTGGAGGCCCTAAGACTCATGGTCAAAAAGAGTATTATCGGGCTCCTGGTTCTATTGGTGCCACAGATGCTGCTCGTGTTTTTAAAGGCAAGAAACTGCCGGGAAGAATGGGGAATAATAAAGTAAAAATAAAGAATATAGAGATTGTTAAAATTGATTCTAATAGAAATTTACTTTTATTAAAAGGAGCAATACCTGGCCCCAATAATAGTCTAGTAGCAATTGAAAAAGTGTCCTAATTACGATATTCTGATTCTACACAGGAAGGAGAAAAGTACTATGGTGGAAATGAATGTACATACCATAGATGGGGAAAAAGTTGGTGAAATAAAACTAAACGATAATTTGTTTAATGCAAAAATAAACAAACATATCGTTTATCAAATTGTAAAAAGATATCTTGCTGAAAGGAGAAGAGGTACCGCCTCTACAAAAAATAGAAGCGAAGTAAGTGGCGGAGGGAAAAAACCATGGCGCCAAAAAGGAACTGGTCGGGCTAGGGCAGGTTCCATACGTTCTCCGCTTTGGGTTGGTGGAGGAGTTGTTTTTGGTCCAGAAAATAGAGACTATGGTTATTCGATACCACAAAAAATGCGTTTGGTTGCCCTAAAATCTGTTTTGACTGATAAAGTGAAAAATAAGGAAATTATTATTTTAGATAAATTAGAGCTGAAAAATGGGAAAACCAAAGATATTACCAACTTATTTAATAATTTACATTTAGATAGCGATAAAGTGCTTATTGTAATAGATAAAGAAGATGAATTATTAAAAAGAGCTGTTCGTAATTTAGAAGATGCTATGGTCATTACAGCCAATAAAATTAATACCTATGACCTTCTTAACCATAAAAAAGTATTAATAACTAAAGATGCCTTGAAAATTATTGAGGAGGTATTTGAATAATGACCTCTACCAAGATGGTATTAATTCACCCTATTATTTCAGAAAAAAGTGTTAAAGATAAGGAATTTAATAAATATCTTTTTAAAGTTAATATTAACTCTAACAAATCGGAAATAAAAAAGGCTATTGAAGATAAATTTAAGGTAAAAGTTGATAAAGTAAATACTATAAATGTACCTGCAAAAACGAGAAGAATGGGAAAGTATATTGGAAAGACTTCAAAATGGAAAAAAGTGATTATTACTGTAAAAGCAGGACAATCAATCAAAGAACTAGATAATATTTAATACAAGTATTATATAAAGAAAGGTGTAGATTAAAGTGGTTGATATAAAAAAGTATAAACCAACATCAGCAGGAATAAGATTTATGACTGTTTCTACCTTTGAAGATGTAACTCGTGACAAACCAGAAAAAGGATTAACTAAAGGAAGAACTAAAAAAGCTGGTAGAAATAATACTGGTAGTATCATGGTAAGAAGAAGAGGTGGAGGTAGAAAAAGAAAATATAGATTTATAGATTTCCTTAGAGAGAAGGAGGGAATACCTGCTAAAGTGGCAGAGATTGAGTATGATCCCAATAGATCAGCTAGAATTGCATTGCTCAATTATCAAGATGGGGAAAAAAGATATATTATCTGTCCCGATAATTTAAAAGTTGGTGATACTGTTATAGCGGGACCTAATGCCGAGATAAAAATAGGTAATACTAAAGCACTAAAAGATATTCCTGAAGGAACTTTTATTCATAATATTGAGTTAAAAAAGGGTCAGGGTGCAGTTTTAGTGCGATCAGCTGGGGTGAGTGCTCAAATATTAGCCAAAGAAGGAAAATATGCTCACGTTAAACTGCCATCTGGTGAAGTAAGGCTTATTGCCTTAGATTGTTATGCTACAATTGGTCAGGTAGGAAATCTAAACCATGCTAATATTAATTTGGGTAAAGCTGGAAAAAGCAGATGGAAAGGCAGAAGACCAAAAGTTAGAGGAGTAGCAATGAATCCTGTTGATCATCCCCTGGGCGGAGGGGAAGGCAAAACCTCAGGTGGTAGACATCCTTCTTCCCCCACTGGATTACTAGCAAAGGGGTATCGTACCAGAAAGAAAAAAAAGAATACTGATAGGTTTATTGTAAAAAGAAGGACAAATTAGATTAAGGGGGGTAATGGAAATATGTCGAGATCAATTAAAAAAGGGCCATATATTGATGAAAAATTGTTAAAGAAAATCCGGGAACTGAATAGAAAAAGAAAGAAGGAACCTATTAAAACATGGTCTAGAGATTCAACTATTTTCCCTCTAATGGTTGGACATACTATTGCAGTTCATGATGGGAAAAAACATGTTCCAGTATATATCACTGAAAATATGGTAGGACATAAATTGGGTGAATTTGCTCCGACCAGAAAATTTAAAGGGCATGGTGCCCATACTGAAAGGTCTACTGCAATTAAATAAAATAATTTTACAATGGCATAGAAAGAGGAGGAATATTATGGGTGTAAAATCAGTAGGAAGATATCTCCCAATATCACCCAGAAAATGTCGCCGAATGATAGAAATGATTAAGGGGAAAGATGCTAGTAAAGCTTTATTGATTTTACAGTTTTCACCAAAGAGAACGGCAAAAATTATATATAAAGTTCTTAAATCGGCTATTGCTAATGCTGAAAATAATCACAATAAGAATGTTGATGAGCTATATATTCATAAGGCATTTGTTGACGAAGGACCAACATTAAAAAGATTTATGGCAAGAGCAATGGGTAGAGCCGCAAGAATTAATAAAAGGACTAGTCATATTACCATTGAAGTGGAAGAGAAAGGGGTTGAAGTATAATTGGGACAAAAAGTTCACCCAAAAGGTTTACGTCTGGGAATAATTAAAGATTGGGATATTAAGTGGTTTAGCCAGAAAAAATATAGTCAGCTTGTTTATGAAGATTACAATATTAGAAAATATATAAAAGATACTCTGGCACATGCTGGTGTTTCTGTTGTTAATATTGAAAGAATTGCTAATAGAATTAGAATCACCATAAATTGTGCCAGACCAGGAATCATTATTGGAAGAAAAGGTACTGAAGTTAATAAATTAAAAGATAATTTATCAAAGATAGTTAATGGAGAGATTCAGATAAATATCAAAGAAATAAAAATTCCAGAAATTGATGCCCAATTAGTTGCTGAAGATATTGCTAACCAAATTTTACGTAGAGCTGCAGTAAGAAGAGTTATGAAGCAAGCCGCTGCCCGAGCTATCAAGATGAAGGCAGCAGGAATAAAAATAATGGTTTCAGGAAGGATAGGTGGCGCGGAAATTGCTAGAACAGAATGGCATATGGAAGGGAGGCTACCTCTTCATACTTTAAGGGCTGATATTGATTACGGATTTGCTGAAGCAAACACTACTTATGGGAAAATTGGTATAAAAGTATGGATATTTAAGGGAGAAGTTTTACCAAAGGAAATTAATACTGAAAATTTACTTGAACAATCTGGTGAAATTATCAGTGATAAATCTGAACAAAATTTAATAGATGAATCAAAATATGAAAAAAGTCTAAGGGGGGATAAAAATGCTTCAACCAACTAGAACTAAATATCGAAAAATGCAACGGGGTAAAATACATGGCAATGCTCATAAGGGGCATTTGATTTCTTTTGGAGAATACGGCTTACAAGCATTACAACCTTCTTGGATTACTAGTGCCCAAATAGAAGCCGCCAGGATTGCAGTAACACATGCTGTTAAAAGAGGAGGTAAGGTCTGGATTAGAATATTTCCTCATAAATCTGTTACTAAAAAACCTGCTGAAACAAGAATGGGCAAAGGAAAGGGTTCACCAGAGTTTTGGGTGGCTACAGTAAAACCTGGTACCGTTTTATTTGAACTTGGCGGTGTTGAAGAGGAAATAGCTAGAGAGGCAATGAGACTAGCATCTCATAAATTACCAATTAAAACTAGATTTATTACACGAGAAGAACAGGTGGTGGGATAAATTGAAAGCAAATTCGTTAAGAGATTTATCAAATGAGGAATTAGATAAAAAACTATCTGATTTAAGAGATGAATTATTTAGTTTACGTTTTCAATCAGTAACTGGACAATTGAGTAATTATATGAAAATTAAAGAAGTTAAGCATGATATTGCGAGAATTAAGACTATTTTAAGAGAAAGAGAATTAATATCAACTAAAAATAACCTAAATTATAAAAATATTTCTTAAAAAATTGAAAATTAAGGTGATGTTCCATGACTATTCCATCTGAAAGTAAAAGTAAAATAGGTATGGTAGTAAGCAATGCAATGGATAAATCTGTTGTTGTTCAAGTGAGCTACCTAGTTTCTCACCCGCTTTATAAGAAGAGAATTAGAAGAAGCTCAAAATTTATGGCACACGATGAAAAAAATATGTGTGAAGTTGGTGACCAAGTAAAAATAGTCTCTACAAGGCCATTAAGTAAAAGAAAACGTTGGGAAGTGGTAGAGATTATACAAAAGAAAAAATAGTTTTTTTAACATGATTTATAAGGGAGAGTGGCAAAAGTGATACAAATGCAATCAAAACTTATAGTAGCGGATAATTCTGGTGCGAAAAAAATACAATGTATAAAGGTTCTTGGTGGAACAAAAAAAAGATATGCTAGAATTGGTGAAGTAATTGTGGCTTCGGTAAAAGAGGCAAATGTAGGAGGGGCTGCTAAAAAAGGAGACGTAGTAAAGGCTGTTATTGTTCGAACTAAAAAGGAAGTTCGTCGAACAGATGGTTCATATATTAGATTTGATGATAATGCTGCTGTAATTATCAATAATCAAAACGAGCCAATTGGGACCAGAATATTTGGTCCTGTAGCAAAAGAATTAAGAGAAAAAAAATTTATGAAAATTATTTCTCTTGCTCCCGAAGTTTTGTAGCATTTAAGAAAGGAGAGTAAGCATGTCAAAAGGGACAGCAAAGTTGAAGAAGGGAGATAATGTTTTAGTTATCTGTGGTGAAGATAAAGGGAAAAATGGTAAGATTATTGAAATATTTCCACATAAAAATAGAGTAATTGTTGAAGGGATAAATTTTTTAAAAAAACATATGAAACCTACCCAGAAATCACCGCAGGGTGGAATAATAAGACAGGAAGGGCCTATAGACCTATCGAATATCCTTTTAATATGTAATAAGTGTAATAAACCTACCAACACTAAATATGGCTTGACAAAAGAAGGGAAAAAAGTTCGAGTTTGTAAAAAGTGTGGAGAAATTATTGATAAAGTCTAGGAGGGTAAACATAGTGGTACTTAGACTGAAAGAAAAATATGAACAAGAAGTTATTCCAGCAATGATGAAAAAATTTAATTATAAGAATAAAATGGCAGTACCAAAAATTGAAAAGATTGTTATTAATATGGGACTTGGAAAAGCTAGAAATGATGCAAAAATTATTGAAGAAGCAACAGAAATTATTTCCGCAATTACTGGCCAAAAACCTATAATAACTAAGTCAAGTAAATCAATTTCCAATTTTTCCATCAGAAAAGGAATGCCAGTAGGTTGTAAAGTAACTTTACGTAAAAGTAGGATGTATGAATTTTTAGATAGACTATTAAATGTTGCTTTAGCTAGAATTCGTGATTTTCAAGGTACTTCACCTAATTCGTTTGATGGTAGGGGAAGTTATACTTTAGGCATCAAGGAACAATTGATATTTCCAGAGATAGACTTTGATAAGGTAAAAAACACTTTAGGAATGAATATAACTATAGTAACCAGCGCAAAAAGTGATGAAGAAGCAAAGGAATTATTAAGTTTAATTGGTATGCCTTTTAGAAAAGATGAATAAGCAGGAAAGAGGGGGTAAAATGTGGCCAAGAAATCTTTAATAGTGAAAGCAAATAAAGAACAAAAATACAAGGTAAGGGAATATCATCGTTGTAATATTTGTGGCAGACCAAGAGGTTATTTTAGAAAATTTGGCATATGTCGTATTTGTTTTAGAAAAATGGCCTTGAATGGTGAATTACCTGGTATCATTAAATCGAGTTGGTAAAGATAGTGATAGTATTTTTTAAAAATCTTTTATGATTTATCAGTTTGATAAGATTGATAGCTAGGAAGGAGGAAAAGATTATGGGTGTAGTCACAGATCCGATTGCTGATATGATTACTAGAATTAGAAATGCTAATAGAGCCAAAATAGAAAAAATTGAAATACCTTCTTCTAAGATTAAACTTGAAATTGCTAGAATATTAAAAGAAGAAGGTTATATCTTAGATTATTTTTATAAAGAAGATAATAAACAAGGGGTTATTGTTATCTTATTAAAATATTCCGGAAAACAAAGAATCATTACTAATCTAAAAAGAATAAGCAAACCTGGCTTAAGGGTTTATGTTAATAAGGACGATATTCCAGATGTTTTAGGAGGATTAGGAATTAGTATTTTATCGACATCAAAAGGAATTATGACTGGTAAAGAGGCCAAAAAACGTCATTTTGGTGGAGAAGTCTTATGCTATATTTGGTAAAAGGTTAACTATGTTCACACATTTAGCATATTGATTTATTATTTTCGAAACATATTGTTTGTGTTTCAAGGTTGGCTTTAATTATTTATGAGATGTTAAACTGGATTATTAAGGGGGAATTTATGTCAAGAATTGGTAAATTACCTGTTGTCATTCCAGAAGGCATTTCTGTAGAAGTAAACAACAGTGTTATAAAGATTAAGAAAGAAAATAAGGAATTATCGCATCAATTGCCTTTAGGAATTAGGATAAAGGTTGAGAACGGTAAAATAATAGTAGAGCGAATTAGTGATTCAAATGTTCATCGTTCTCTTCATGGATTAACGAGAAAAATTATTTATAATATGGTAAAAGGTGTTAATGAAGGATTTGAAAAAGTATTAGAAATAAATGGTGTGGGTTATAAGGCAGATTTAAAAGGTAAAGACTTAGAGTTAAATATTGGCTATTCACATCCTGTAAGAGTAATTGCTCCTTCAGGGATAGAATTTTCTGTTGACAAGCAAAAAATTATAAAGGTAAAAGGTGCAGACAAACAGTTAGTTGGAAAAATTGCTGCTGAAATAAGATGCTTAAAAAAGCCAGAACCATATAAAGGTAAAGGTATTAAGTATCTTGATGAACATATTCGCAGAAAAGTTGGAAAAGCTGGCGCAGCTGTTGGTAGTAAGAAGTAACATAGTCAGGTAATATATTAAAGGCAAAAACGAGGTACATCTTTATGAAAAATAAAAAAGTAGTTTCTCGCTTAAGAAGAAAAAAGGGTATTAGGAAAAATATTTACGGTACTGCTGAAAAACCTAGATTATCAGTTTTTCGTAGTGCCAAACACATTTATATTCAAGCTATTGATGATGAAGCAGGTGAAACCATAGCTACACTTTCTACTTTAAACAAGGAAGTGAAAAAAGATGTTAGTTATGGTGGGAATATTAAAGCTGCAGAAATAACTGGCAAAATTTTTAATCAAAAATTAAAAGAAAAAGGAATTAAAAAAATTGTCTTTGATCGTAATGGTTATTTGTTTCATGGTAGAGTAAAGGCTTTAGCTGATCAAATTAAGCTGTAATTAAGGAAATAATTACCATGTTGAATAATTAACTCATTTGTAATTGAAGTTATTAAGCCATATGATAAAAACTTAAAGTATTAGTTTAAATTGGTTTTAGAAGGATAGATAATGGTTTGTTATATAAAAAATGAAAGGGAGAGGAGATGAATCTGTGCAAAAAGTGCATACTGAGGAACAAGAATTCAAAGAAAGCGTAATTTTTGTTAATAGAGTAAGCAAAGTAGTAAAAGGAGGAAGAAGATTTGGCTTTAGTGCCATGGTTAGCGTTGGTGATGGTAAAGGAAATGTTGGTATTGGTTATGGAAAAGCTAAAGACGTTTCTGATGCTATCAGAAAAGCTGTCACCAAAGCTAAAAATAACATGCATAAGATAAAAATAAGGAATGGTACAATACCTCATGCAGTAATTGGTGTTCATGGTGGAGCAAAAGTCTTTTTACGTCCGGCATCTCCTGGAACCGGTGTCATTGCTGGCGGTGCGATAAGAGCAATAATTGAGGCTTCAGGAATACAGGATATTCTTACTAAATCTTTAGGAAGTGATAACAATTTAAATGTAGTTAAAGCTACTATGAAAGCTTTATTAAGTTTAAAAAGTGCCCGGGAAGTAGCTAAGTTAAGAGGAGTTCCGATAGAAAAAATATTTAGTTAGTTATGACTGTAAGGAGATATACAATGCAATTACATGAATTAAAACCAAATGCTGGATCAGCTAAATCAAGAAAAAGAGTAGGTAGAGGTAATTCATCTGGTCATGGTACTACTGCTGGTAGAGGAACAAAAGGTCAGAGTAGCCGTTCCGGTTCAAAAGTAAGATCATACTTTGAAGGCGGTCAAATGCCGTTGAGCAGAAGAGTACCAAAACGTGGTTTTCGAAACGTTTTCCAAAAAAAATATAATATTATTAATATTGCACAATTAAATAAATTTAATGATGGTGAAGTTGTTACACCGGAAAGATTAATCCAGGATGGTATGGTTAAAAAAGTAATGAATGGTATTAAAATTTTAGGTGAAGGTGATCTAAATAAAAAAATAACGATCAGGGCTCATAAATTCAGTAAAAAAGCTATTACCAAAATTGAATCAGCAGGTGGGAAAGTAGAGGTGATTTAAGTGCTAGAACAGCTACGCAGTTTATTTAAGATACCTGATCTCAAAAGCCGACTATTATTTACTTTGGCTATGTTAATAGTAGTAAGGTTAGGAAGTCATATACCTTTGCCAGGAATTGACAAGCAGATCGGAAGAGCGTCGTGTAGGGAAAGAGTGTAGGAGAGGGTGGGGGTGG
>CAZGKY010000077.1:0-9718 GCA_964525625.1 uncultured Atribacterota bacterium
CTTACCCTGTTTTACCGTTGGGAAGGGGGTACAACCGATATAGAAATGGGTCTCCCCTAGAGTGTATGGCGAATCTACATTATATAATACATCACATCCATCTAACTCTACTGTTCCAACTAAGGTACCCTTGCTGGTGTCACACTGACCGGCGCCAGCATATATGTCCCATGGTCCAGTTTCGGCTGTCGGAACATAGTTGGTCCAGCCCCAATTATTAAAAGTTGGGATAAAGCATTCCGAACCAGAATCAGCCTTGGCATAGGCCGTCTCGTAGATGTAGCACTGGACATTGACCAGCAAAGTAGCTTCTGCAGTCTGTCCTGTTTCTACAATTGTAGCAGTGTTATCTTTTTCATGGTGGCCACAATTATCCTTTCCATAGTCTGCCCAGGTGAATTCTCTGCTGTAAGTGAATGTCTCCACATCATCAACCTCATAATCTTCTGCACAGAGTTCCACATCTCCATACTCGGCAACAAATTCAGGATTAGTATCAGTGACTGTGATGCATTCGTTTACTACCTCGCTGGGATCACCCCAGACCAGCTCAGCTACATCACCGTAATCTTTATCACCAACGGTAACGGTTACTTCATTATAACCTTCTAAGGCAGCTTCCAGACTCTCCGTGTAGGTGCAGGTTAAAGATTCACCGGGTTGCAGAACTACAGGGAATGATGCTGGGGAACAGTCGATTGTAATCGATCTGCTTTCAGTTTCTCCATCAATCCAAAGTTCATCCACAATATCCGCATAATTGATGGTAATTGCGGATAATGTATTATTTAAGATCGTAATGTTGCCGGATACTTGCCAATTACTGTCTTCAAATCCCTTGTAGGTTACATCCACGGTCCAGGTTGCCTCTTCATCTAAACTGCCGTTAATGTAGAGCCAGATCTTGGGTAAATCATCTTCAAAATATTCATTTTCAGTTTCCACTTTCTTGTCAATGTCCCAGAGATGTGTGCGAGTGTAGGAGGTATTGGCACTTTTTACTACCACAACAGTTTCCTCAATAAAGAAATCGCCGGGGCAATAATCGGAGATAACAAGATTTGCATTGGGTCCCAATGTTCCATCATAATACACAATTGCAGACAGAGTATCTACATCATAGTAAGGAGTAAAGAAATGTGATGCTCCCCCCGAAAGCTGGTAGCGCTCGTATGATTCGCTTCCCGAACCTCCGAGCTCGATTTTAGCATCAGTCACACTGCTGGATTGGGTAAGAATCCAGTGAATCCAACCGCCTGGAGTACGAAATTCGGTATCACCAAGCTTTCCGCAATTTTGAGAATCTACTCCCTGTATTTGGTTCCATACAATACTTCCATCCCATGGTTCACCCTTTGCCAGTGGTTCACTATTTTCTGGTACAGTTATTTTGGAAATATTGCTACAACCAGCAAAAATCAGGCCTAAAATCAAAGTCACAATAATCAAATACCATAAATTTTTCATAATAAAAAAACTTCCTTTCTTTTAAATATTAAAATACTTGACCCGAAAATTATTTTTAGTAATTTTTTAATATTAAAAAGTCGGAAGTCTGGCGGTCATATTATTGTATGTTAACTGAGATTGCTTCGTCGCTTTGCTCCTCGCAATGACTAAAAAAAGAGCTCACAATGACCAAGAACAAGAAATAGGGCTCACAATGCAAGGTAAAGAAAAAGCAATCCACGAAAACTATCAATAATACTAGCAATAACCGGTAAAGAGAACAATTAGCTATAACCATTAAATAGTATTCGCAATTACAGGGAGAGAAACACGTTCCACAATGAATATTAGATAGTGCTTGCAATGACCGGGAAAAAGCAAAGATGTTTGCAATGACATAGTGTCAGAAAACGCGTTGGCACTAACAGAGAAACTATGTGCACAATGCTAAAGAAAGTTTCTTCCCTGAAAACATACAATATGTTAGATCCATGACTTTGCGTCTCATCCTTTCGGATGGTTTGCCTTTATCAACCTTTTTTGATGCACGGCATCACCTCCTGAATTTTTACAGAGTTAGTGTTCTGTATATATTACTTTAATACTATATAATTGCCATAATTTTTCTTCATCTGGTTATCATTTTAAAAAGTTATTTCTTTCAATACCCAGTTGCTTTGTTACTACATAGGAATTACTATTACATTTTGGTAAAACATATTTAGTGATATATTTAAGTAAAAATGGTTTTTTGTGAACTGTTGTTGTTTTAATTTTACTGTAATTGTGGTGCATTAGATACTAAGTTCTTGCAGACAGAAAGCCGGTAGTCTTGGCAATCCTAATAAGAAGTTTGGTATAATCTGGACCCCTGACTTTGCGTGCTATCCTTCCGGATAGTTTGCCTTTTTCAACTCAAGTCTCTTTTCTCTATAAAATTGCCTCTTTTTTTAATATTATGATTTAAGATATTTTTACCGGCATTTTTTATAAACCTGACCCCTTATCTGGACAAACAATCAGCTGGGGCGTTAGTTTTTTTATCAGCGGTAAAATTATCTCTGTCAAATTCTAACATACAATAATATAAAAAGCAAATATTTTTACTAAAAGAAAAGCCACCCTGGTGGGGTGGCACTTTCTTTAGTTAGGAGGTCTAAAAATGAAAAAGTTATTTGTTGGTTGGTTGGTTTGCTTTTTCACTTTTCAAACTTCCTCTATTGTAACATGAAAATTTTTGTTGTCAACAGGAATAAAAAAATTTTTTGATTTTTTTCTAAAAATCTTTTATAATATTAAAGCGAACATTTGTTCGCTTAATAAAGTAATAAAATATTATTGTTTTAATATGTCGAGGTAGTAACTATGCAGGAAAATATGAAGATGGCTCAACTGGAATATTTTGGTGTCCCCCCTTACCTTATAAAAATATGGCAAGAACATTATTCCCACTATTTACTCCCGGTGCAGGAAAAGGCAGTACGCCAGTATCATCTTTTGACTGCTGGGAACCACTCTTTATATCAAGAGCATGTTCCGTATTGCCAAAGGCCTAAAAATCTGTTGATTATTTCCCCCAGCTCTTCAGGCAAAACTTTGCTTGGTGAGATGGCTGCCATCCAGGAGATATCTCTCCAGAAAAGAGTGCTATTTTTAGTTCCCCTGCGTATTCTTGCTGAAGAAAAATATCGACACTTTCTTCAGCTTTATTCCTCCATCGGATTGAATATAAAACTTTCCTCGCGAGACCATCGTTTCCATGACCGGGATATTATTCAGGGTAATTTCCATATTGCTATTTTGGTCTATGAAAAGTTTTATTATCTACTAATGCAATACCCGGAATGTATCAATAATGTTTCTTTAATAATTGCTGATGAAATTCAGTTGATTAATGATCCTGAGCGAGGGCCAAGACTGGAGAGCAGTTTTAACTATTTTAAAAAGAACTACCCTAACATTCGAATTATTGCCCTTTCTTCCTTTACGGAATATCTTTTTCCTTTAGCGGCTTGGCTTGATGCCGAATTACTCTTTTCTTCCTATCGACCGGTAGAACTGCGTAAGGGCATCGTTCGAAAAGGCATCTATAAATATATAGAACATAATAGCAAAATAATAGGAGAAGAAGTTTTCTTTCCCCCGGAAGAAGTAGCGGAATATGATTTAGCCAGTTATCTAAAAGCTACTCTGCACTTTCTGATTAATCGGCAGGAATCAAGCCTGATCTTTTTTTCTACCAGAAGGGAAGTCCGTTTATGGAGCAGATGGCTGGCCACTCAGTTTTCTTTACTTCCTGCCCGATCTGCTATAACCCAGCTTGAAGCCCTGGAAGATTCTACCTCAAAGGAAGAGTTGATTACTCTTTTTCAGAAGGGAATAAGCTATCATTGTGCTGATCTCTCCTGGCTGGAACGTCATGCTATTGAAGAGGCGGTGCGCAGTGGTGAACTAAAAATTGTATGTGCTACTGGTACCCTGGCTATGGGGGTCAACTTGCCGGTCAATAATGTCATATTGACCGGACAAAAGATTACCTCTAAGCAAGAAAACAAAGACGGCCTTCTTCATTATTACAGAAAAAACTTAACTTTTTCTGAAGTGGAAAATATGGGAGGTAGAGCAGGTAGATTAAAAACTGGTAATTTATTTGGTCGTATTATTTTTCTGGCTCCTTCCCTTATTGAGTTTACTAGTTACCAGAAGCTTTATTTTCAGAGATATGCTGATGATTTTTCTCTGCCCTCACTTTCTTATTATCCAGCTATTCAGCAAATAAGTAATCAGGGACAATCTTTGGTAGTCAGTCAAGTTCAGGAAAACTTTATTAGTAATAATACCTCTCCGGCAGAAAATGATATTGCTAATATTACTTCGGTTAATCCTTTTTTCCCGGAAATCATAAAAAGTAATCCAGTTATATGGCAACAGGATATACTTACCTTTCTGCTGTATAAAATTACTTTAGATGGTCAATCTCCAGAAGATATCTACCAGCTATTTAACACTGGTAAGCAGAACAAGGTTCAGACCTTCTGGTGTTATCAATTTCCCCGCAAGTACAGCGAATCAGAGCTCAGGGCTTATTTACAACAATTGGCAACATATAAATTAATTGATATGCCCAATGCCAAAGATATCCAAATTACCGAACTGGGACAATTGATAACCTCCTGGGGCATCTCTTTTCAGACCTATACTCATTTTTTAACATGGATTGAAGAAAGTCAGAAAGGAAATATCAGTGAGCTGGAGATTCTCTTTCTGATTGCCACCAGCTATGAGGCAACCTTGTATTTTACCGAAGTCCAGCATAAAAAGTCGCTACTACTTAAAAGAAGAGAATATTTACACCTGCGTATATTAAATCTTATTTTTGAACAGCAGGAAGAAGGTAAGGTAATCTTCCAGAATCATTTAAATATCAATCTTCTTGATTCTAACCTTTCTGATCATAACAATAGACAACGTGGGAAATGTGAAATAAATAATTATCTCACTATAAATAATTTGCTCATAATGTATGATTGGATTAATAATAAAGAATTGAAAGATATGGAAGAGGAATATGGTGTATTGGGCGGAGTTATCCAGAGGATGGGAGAAGGTTTTTCCTGGCTGGTAGATAGTCTGGCTGCTCTTGCTGAGAAGAAGGGCTGGCAAGAAGAGCGGCTAGAGGATTTGAAAAAAATCAGACAACTTTCAGCAAGACTAATAAGCGGGGTCAAGCCAGAAGAATTAGATTTAGCTAAACTGCAGATACCAGGATTGACCAGGGGCTATATTCAAAGATTAGTTCAGGAGGGATATAATAATAAAGATTGCCTTAGAGAATTATCTAAGAATCAATTACAAGAGCTGTTGCCTGATTTGTTAGTCAAAAAGATAGAGGAATACCTACATTCAGATTCCTATCTACCAGGGTCAGAATTATATGGCAAGCTAAGTAAATTCAGCCCGCTTTTTTCTAGTCAGGATAGTGATGATTCAAAGCGGCAATCTATTAATGAACATTACCAGAAATTAACAAAAAAAGGACTACCAACGGTATTTACCATTAATTTACATCGTCCTGATCGAATCATCTTCCTGTCCCAGGAGATAACAGTAAACAAAATAGGTTTTCAATTAATTTGCCTCCTAGCCAGAAATAAAGGGAAGGTACTCTCTTATGAGCAGATTATAGATACTCTTTGGCCTTCTGATGAGGATGCTACCTATCATCGTCTCTGGTATCATCTGGCAAAACTGAGAAATAGTTTTCAGCAGATTATGCGGGATAAAAATAACAATAATTTCAACTTGTCTGAACATTATCTTAAAGAAAAGGTGTTTAAGGTAATACCGGGCAGAGGCCTGCTTCTTGATTCTGGACTAACTATAGAGTGGATAGAATAGTGTTTTCCAATACAATATAGAGGAAAGATAGTAGGAAAGATATAAATCCTTTATTTTGTTCTCGCCTTGAGGATTAATGAAAAAAAGCTTTTTTGCATCTTATTTTTATATTATAATTATCTAAACTTTACAAATTGAGCAGGTAATTTAAAGATATGAAGACTATCCCTGAAAATTCGGAAAGTATTTCTCGCCTGACCGGAGAATTTATAGACTCAGGCTTAGAGTATGATTTTCAATCTTATATATTGCGGGAAACCATTCGCTATTCCCGAAGATATATATTGACTTTTGGTCTTCTCTTCCTATTATTTATCATTCCTGATTATTTTCTTATTCAAGATCAAAATAGACTCACCATTATTTTCTTAATTAGAATTCTCTTTCTCTTAGTTTCTTTCCTCTACTTTCTCCATCTACCTTTTATGAAGCATTCCCTTTATCTCTTCTCGACTATTTATGAATTAATTGCGGTAGTTCTTTTCTGGTGTTTATTTTACTTTTATGAACAGCCTGATTTAGTGATTCATCAGCAAGGACTAATTATTTTTATCCTGGCTATTATTTTAATCCTGCACAATAGTTTTATTAATAAGGTATTGCTATCAATTCTGTTGACCTTTGGTTTTTTCTATATTGCTGCAGCAAGAGGCATCCTTCCTTGGTCTAGTTACTCAACGGGTCTTATTACTTTTACCGTAATAATTATATTATTTTGTGCCTTAACTGCCCGCCTCATTAATCGACTCCAGAGAATCCAGTTTCAAAATACCCAGATCTTAGAAAGGTTGTCTATTACTGATACACTAACCAAGGCCTATAATAGAATGAAATTTAACCAGGATTTAGAAAAAGAAATAACACGTGCTCAGAGATACCACCTGTCCTTATCAGCTATTATGTTTGATCTGGATGGCTTTAAGGAAATTAATGATAAATATGGACATCTGGTAGGAGACCAGGTACTGATAGAACTCAGTTCTCAACTCAAGAGAATAATCAGAGTAAATGACCAGCTTTACCGTTTGGGTGGAGATGAATTTATTATTTTACTTCCCAATACTACTCGGGAGGCAACCCTTCATATAGTAAAACGTATTCAAAATTCTCTCCAGAATGTTTCTTTTTTACCTGTTGATAAGGTTAGCTGCAGCTTTGGGGTTACTTCCTGGCAAGAAGATGATACGGTTAGCGGTTTTATGGATCGCGTGGACCAGTTATTGTATCAAGCTAAAAAGAGGGGCAAAGACTGTATGGTATCAGATTTCTCTAAAATAGCTAAAAAACGCTAATTAATTTTAATTTATTTTTTTGAGGGATGAAAAAGATCATTAAAAAGTAGAAAATTGTTCTTGTTCAGGCCCGATATAGGACTAAAAAGAAGAAATTTATGGAATAATATAAATGGGAGTATTTTTGTTATCAAAAAGATATCTGCCCTTAGCAGATTGTTCTTGACCTTTATAAGTTTGTTGTGCAATATATATTATATATTTAGATTATGATTATATATTTTTTATATTACTGAGATAAAAGCAAGGTAGCTATTATGAAAAAGAAAGAAAAAAAGTTTGCCTCAGCCGAAAATGGTGAAGAGAAGAAAGAGGAAAAGAAAAGTAAAGATGAGGAGATATTTCTTGATTTAGCTGCAGTTATTCCAGGAGTAGTCTTTGCCTCTGATGTGGAGGGTAAAATTACTTTTATCAACAAAAAAGGTATTACTATGCTGGGTTATTCTGAAGAAGAATTAAAAGAAAAGACTATCTGGCAATTACTGACCAGTCCCGGGCAGGGAAACAGTAAAAATGAGGTGAAAAAATTTCTGCTTAGTGAAATGGATTATACTCAGGAATACTATTTAGTCCGCAAAGATCAATCTCTACTTCCAGTGGAGTTTCACGGTTCTTCAACCAGAGATGATCAGGGCAAACTGATTGGTTTTCGAGGCATTTTATTGGATATCACTGCTCGAAAGGAATATGAAGAAAAAATAAAATATCTCAGTTTTCACGACAAATTAACTGGTCTTTATAACCGTGCTTATTTTGAGGAAGAACTCCAAAAAATGGATCATATTAGGAATCTTCCTCTTAGTATCATTATTGGTGATGTCAATAATTTGAAGATGATTAATGATACTTTTGGCCATCAACATGGTGATCAGCTCTTATGCCGCATTGCCGAAGTCTTAAGATCCTGTTTCCGGAAGAGTGATGTAATAAGCCGTTGGGGGGGTGATGAATTTAGTATTATTCTTCCCAATACTACCAGAGAGAAAGGGATAGAGATTATTAATCGTATAAAAAAAGAGTGTTTGAGAAAAAGCACCCTTACTCTGCCCCTTAATATTTCTTTGGGAATTGCCACTAAAGAACATGATTTTGAGAATATCAATGCTATAGTCAGTGAAGCAGAAAGCAAAATGTATCGCTACAAGTTATTAGATAAACAGGCTTCTGATAGCGCTCTGATAGTTTCTATGGAGAAGGCTTTGCAACAAAAAAAATATGAAACAAAGAAATATCGACTGAATTTCATTGATTGTGCCATCAAGTTTGGTAAAGCTTTACAATTAGAAAAGAGAGAATTAGAGAAACTAAAATTATTATCAGCAATTTGTGATATCGGGAAGATTGCTGTAAGTGAAGAGATAATTCTGAAGAAAGGTTGGTTGAGTGAAGAGGAATGGGAAGAGATTAAAAAACACCCGGAGATTGGTTTTCGGATTGCTAAATCTTCTTCAGAACTTAGTAATATAGCTGATGCTATTTTGTACCATCATGAATTCTGGAATGGATGTGGTTATCCCCATAGAATTAAAGGAGAAGATATTCCGCTTCTTGCCAGAATTATTCATATCATAGATGCCTATCAAGCTATGACCCACGATCGCCCTTATCGCCAGGCAATGAGCCAGGAGAAAGCCCTTGCCGAATTAAGAAAAGGACGGGAGACCCAGTTTGACCCCATCTTAACCGATAAGTTTATTGCTATGATTACTTCCCAACCAAAGTAACTTACTCCCTCACTTTTTTAATCTGATTAGTTCCCATAATTACCTAATTAAAAGAGAACTACCTTTCTTTGCATCTTATTTGCCATAAATGAATTTACTGTTGACAATAGTATTAAGATGTGTTATAAAGTAATAGACTGACCGTCAGTCTATTATTAGATAAGGTTATAGAAAAATGAGAATAATTAAGAATCCCCATGAGCGAAAAAAAGAATTTTTAGCTATTGCCCGTAAACTATTTTTTGCTAAAGGTTATGAACAAACTTCGGTTGATGAAATTATCAAAGCGGTGGGATTATCAAAAGGTAGTTTTTATTATTATTTTAAATCCAAAGAAGACCTATTAAATGAATTAACCAAAGATTTAATCGGTAATATTCTGGTACAAGTACAGAAAATTGTTAACAGCAATAATCTAAATGCTGTGGCCAAATTGAATAAGGCCTTTGGTGCTATTGCTCTGGTAAAATTAAACAACATTGAACTTATTATGGCTTTACAGAAGGCTTTTTATGATGATCAGAATATTTATTTTCGGTATAAAGTATATCAGAATAGCACTGATATATTAGCTCCAGAATTTGCCAAGATAATCAAACAGGGAATTCGGGAAAGGTATTTTTCCACTCCCTACCCTGATGAGACTGCTCGGTTGTTTTTTGAATTATCATTTATTATTGGAGAAAGATTACCTAAATTAATCCTGGAAATAGACCAGAACCCGGATAATTTTAGCCAGATAATAAAGATACTGGAACATTACCAGATATCTATGGAAAGAATTATCGGTGCCCAAGAAGTGGACTGCCCCCCATCCACTGGACACATTGCTAAAAAAATAAGACTTCCGGTATA
>CAZGKY010000078.1:0-9662 GCA_964525625.1 uncultured Atribacterota bacterium
TGTGACTTGGTTTAATAGGGTTAGTTTGTTTAGCTATAATCTGTTCTTTTTCTTTAGAATCTATATCTTTTTTGTCCATTCGTCGATCTAAAGAAGTGCCCTCAATTAAACACCTAAATAAAGCAGCATTAGGATAATAATTTTCTTTTGCTGGGAGTTCATTTTTCCCCTTTATAATATAACCTTCTTCCCAATCAGTACTTATTTCATATTGTTCTACTCTTTTTTGTCCTTTTCCATTATCATTATCCGGACAACTGGTTATTTTTCTATGGAATAGATTCATATCTTATCTCCATAGCTTTAAAAATTAAAAATTATTATTAAAAATAAAATTAAGTCGGTAACCTGGCAATCATAGCATTTTAGCATTAGACCCAAGGCTTTGCGTCCTATCCTTTCGGCATAGTTTGCCCTTATCAACTTATATAAATAATATATATGGACTTTCCATTTCGCTAGTCGAAGGATCTCTTATCGGGAAAGCTTTCTAAAATAATATATTCTGGTTTAAAACTTTTCAGCATTATATAACTCGATAAAATTTTATGAATAAGTTTACTAAACCTACCATATATTATTATCAATGTTAACATTCTAAATAATACTTAGCCCTTCTAATTATTATAAATAAACGATAAACATAAAACAACTATTTGTAAATATAAAGATCTATAAATTTTCTTCTTATGGAAGTAAGGAATATCCTCTGCTTTTATATATATTATTCCCTATTTTTTAAATTTTATACCAATTTTTTTAAATAAATTTTAT
This sequence comes from uncultured Atribacterota bacterium, assembly GCA_964525625.1. Lineage (GTDB taxonomy): Bacteria > Atribacterota > Phoenicimicrobiia > Phoenicimicrobiales > Stramentimicrobiaceae > Stramentimicrobium. The sequence continues at coordinate 775 of CAZGKY010000078.1, forward strand.
CGAAAAAACAGAAAAGATTCATTCCTTAGAAAGTAAATCATGTAAGAATCAGCAAAAAAAATTATTGTTCTTGTACTACACCATAAACAGAAAATCCAAAATCCATAAATTTTAAATTCAATAGTAGGAGAAAATTTAAAAGTGCACTAAGTATAGTTATATAACTCATTAAATAGATATAATTTATCTTATTCCAAAAGTTTTTCCAAGTGGTTCTTTTTCTAATATGATCTTTTATAATAATTTTTTTATAACATAATACTATTCTTCTTATATTCTCCAGATTAGTAACCAGAGCCAGAATAACAAGTACTAAAAGTGCTTGATTCATTAAAGCTCCCCAAAAGATGATAAAGATTCTGACATCTCTACCTAAGCGAAAATATCGATTTTCTTTCCCCGCTAATAATTTTTTCTTCATTAAGCTATCATATTTAACAGCAGTGTAACTATTCATAAAAGTACCAATTATGGCCCAAAAGCCAAACCATAAATAATGTATATTCCAACTGATCAATAAAACATGGTAAGTCAATCCGAATATAAGCAGGGCATCGGCATATCTATCTAGAACTGCATCAAACCATCCTCCCAATTCTGACTCTTGAAAAGTGATGCGGGCAATCTCTCCATCACAGCCATCCAGGATGGAAGAAAATTGTGCTAGAATACCACCCCATAATAAATAATAATATCCACCCAATATAAAGAAAAGACTACTTACTAAGGACAACAAAAAAGAAAGAAATGAAATCTGGTTGGGAGAGATTCTTTTTTTTACTAACCACTTTGATAATAAAATAGAAATGGGCCGATTAAGATAGTAAGATACAGGGCCATCAGTAATCTTTCTCGAATTTTGCCAAAGATAATTTTCAGCTTTTTTCAAGGCTAATTCATTATCTACATCTATCCAAAGAGAATCTTTAATATTGATAGCACTTAGTAAACCCTTTCTAGCCAAAATTTTCAATCCTCCAGAAAGTGTGGTATCTCCAGTGGCAATGCTTTTTTCCAGTGCCTCAAATAATATTGGAGAGCAAATAAAAATACCGGTATCAAAAGCATTATATCTAGTAAGTTCTTTACTAATGTTACTAATCATTTCTTTATCTTCTACCAGTACTTTAGTTACATCATCAAGATCAACCATTTCATTATCATGAATCTTATAATCTACTGCCAAGAAAACCTGGTTTGGTTTTCGCTCAGATTGTAACAATACTTCTAAAATATCACTATCAAAGATATGATCACTCATTAATAGTAAAAAATTATCTGAAGATAAAAGATCTTTAGCTCTTAATACGGATACACCATTCTCTTTATCGGTCTGTTTATTAATTATGTGAGTAATAGTAAGTTTTTTATCTTTACTGAAAGAATCAAGATATTGCCTAATTTGTCTGCCCTTTGGTCCAGTTACTACATAAAAATCATTAATACCCAATTTGTGAGCAGTTAGAATAACCCTTTCTATAAGAGGAATGCCCAGTAGAGGTAACAGGGGCTTGGGATAACCAGTTGTTGCAAGTCTTTCTCCCTTCCCAGCAGCAATTATTAAACATTTCATATCATAACACCTCATTCTCTTTTCAAATAACAGTAAATATCACCCCCGTATAGCGGGTAGCTTTAAGAATCCCTAAAAGAGGTTTAACTTTTTTGCACTTTTTCTGGCAATTTTTTATTTATACCTTATATCCCTGATCTTTCTTAAGCAAAAGTATTTCCAACTTGGGATTTCAGGCGCCCTATTATTATCGGGCCTATTTTCATCCTTTTATGGTAAAACCATTTTATTTGACCAATACCGCCTTTTAAGAAGGTGGTAATGGTCAAATAAAAATTTCATTGTATAGATAGAATAAAGTACTTGATTTTTGCTAAATCTTTCCAGTCAGTACCTTCTTACAGCTCTCTACTCTTTTATGAGGAAAATTTATTTTAGAAATACCCTGGATACTCTTCTCGGTTACTGCAAAAGAAGCGACATAATTGGCAAAACGGGCTGCCGTAAAATAGTCTTCTGTTTCATAATATTTAATAGTAAAAGCAGCAGCAAAAACATCTCCGGCTCCGGTAGGATCTTTTTCTTTTACTGGAAAAGCAGGGAAATAATATTCTTTATCTTTTCGGTATAAAATAGATCCCTTCCTGCCCAGAGTAAGAATAACAATCTTAATCGCGGATTTATAATAATCAATTACATCAGGAAAAGGCTTAATATCTTCTTCACTAAAAATAAGAATGTCAACATTAGAAAGTATTTCCTTTGGTGGTAACCACCTCTGGGCAGAGACTCGTCCTTCTTTATCCCACTTTCTCATTAAACCCTGAGGGGTAAGGCAGATCAAACTATGTGGAAATTGGTAAAAGATATTTTTCTCAATTTCATTGACTACTGGACAGATATGGACCATGGGAATATCTTTCCAGTGTTGTGGTATTTGCTCTACTCTTATCTTTTTAGCAACATGACGAACAATCTGACTTCTTTTTCCCTCTTCATAAGTATTACAGAAAGTAGTAGTAAATCTGGATATGGAATACAGTACCTCAATATTATTTAAAACTCCATCACCAGAAAAACCAGTTCCAAAACTGGTAATTATTCCAGCAGAATAACCAAGGTGGAAACTGGTTAAAGCAGAATAAACTGCTGAACCACCAATCATTTGTTCTTCAGGATAAAGGTCGGTGGTTATATGTCCAATTGCTAAAAAATCTGGTTTAAACATTGCTCATTCCTCCTGTCAAAACAATGATTAATGATTAGCTTCCCTTTCCTCTCATTTTTCCTTCTTGGGCTGAGAACTTTAATTTTAGGGTATATTTAATTTATATAATCTTCAACTATTTATTACTCCTTAATACATATTATTTATTATTTTTGATTATGAACCTATCTTTTTCTTATATTCCAATAAACGTAATCTTATCTCTTCTAAATAACTTTGCACACTAATAATTTCTGCTAATCTTTCTTTTATATTATGCAACTGTTTTTCCAGGTACTCTAATTTTTCATCAAATTGCTCAATATCTACTGCTTTCTTATCTTTATTTGTTTCCACCAGTATATTAATTTCTTCAATATCTCTTACTTCTTTTAAAGATAAACCAGCTGTTTGAAGGTTTTTTATCATTTCCAGAGCTTTTATTTTATTATTATCATACAATCTAAAACCACCTGGAGTCTTTTTATAAGGATGAATAAGACCTTTATCTTCGTAATGTTTAATGGTCCTGGGTGTTACCTTACTTTTTTTAGCTAATTCACCTATTTGTAAATATTTTTCTTCGTTATCTTTCATTGATTGCCACCTCTTAAAAAATAAATCTAATGTTAGATGGTCTTGCTCTATTATTCTTATATGAGTATTTTTCTTTTTACCTAATCATAATAACTTTTTTCAATTTTTTTATTTATCTTTTAAGACAGACTATACTATATATTGCCTGTTAATTATACGTCTTCTGAAAAGTTTGTTTAGAAGATTTTTCCCGAAAATGGATTAAAGTTGTTTATTCAATATTTGTATCTATACGTACAAGTATATCTTTATAAACTTTTATACCATAATTTTACTTCTTAGTCAACCCTCTTAACAATATGCCCATATAACAACAGGGGACGGTTTTCCTAAGCATCTTTGATGCATAACCAGATAACCGTCCCCTATATATCATAAGTAAGACAGTGCACTCACAAAATATCTCTTTGTTTCTTCAATAAACCAGGAATATCCACGATTTACAAATCAAGTTCATTCTCGTTTTTTGTCATTATGTTTCCCATAACAGAGCAACACTAATGCCAGAAATATCACTCTTACTGGGCTTAATAGTTATGGTTTCCAAAGTGTATTTATCAATATCGAATTGACTGGATCTGCTCTCAATATCCCTTTTTAATTCCTCTTCTAAATCCTGTATCTTCTTACTCAGTTCTGTAATCCTCTTTTTTACTAATTCCACATCTTTCTTTTCCTTTAAAATTCGGCTGGCTCTACTCAATCCCGTTACACTGGTACTTAAAGTCCCCACTTTTGTTCTTCCTAGTAAGGCACCCAATACACTTGATCCCAGAGACAGGGCACTTTGAGTAGTTAATGTTTTTACATCTCCCTCTTCTTTTTCCAGTTTTTCTTGTAGTTTAATAAATTCTTTTTCCAGTTTTTCTTCCTTTTTAGCATACTGTTCAGTTAATTTCTCAACAGACTTATCCTTCTCTGCTCTGATTAGATCTAATATGCGGGATTTGAAATCAGCCAGTTCCTCATCCGGTTTTGATAAAAGTTTAAATTCTTTACAACTGAAAAGTTCTACTCTGATATTATCATAAAGATAATTCTTAAATTTTTCTTCCCAAGCACTTATATCTTTCATCTTTTCTAAAAAGGAAGGTAAAAGAGTGAAACGAGCTTTTTCCAGAGGTTTTAAGTCATAACTGCTTACATCATCCTCATTAGGTATTGCTTCATCAAAATTAATTTCACTCATATTTTGATGAATAGGAATTTTTAAAGAGACCTCTTTTTTTAGATCAATTCTTTTAGATTCACTGTAAAACCTCACTTTTCCATTAAATATAATTTTAGGTTGATAGAGGATATCCTCCTCCCTAAAAGGTGGATGGTGTAAAAAGTATTGCTTTATTCTATCTGATACAAATGGCCTTGTTTTGCTTACTGCTGACTGATTAATTTTTGCACTATCCCTAAATGTGACAACATCTTCCCCAGGTGTAGTAATTATTTTCTGTTTGTTTTCCATCAACTTTTTAATCTCCATACTTGATAGAGGACCCCTTAAATAAGATAAAACCCATCTTGTTTCAAAGAGGGTAAGAGAATCCAGATGAGCACTCTTTAAGAGAAAAGTACGCTTTTTCATGTTAACTAGTAAATTATCAATCTCATTCTTATTCATAGCACCCACCGCGTTTTTTACCAACCCATCTAATACTTTTTCTCTATCCTGTCTAGTCTGTAATCTACCCAAAAACCAGCTACCAATATTAGCCAAACCTTTATAATCGAGATCAATAGGATTCTGAGTAGCTAAAACTACACCTATGCCATAAGCCCTGGCCTGTTTTAATAAAACTAACATGGGTTGTTTAGAAGGGGGATTGGAAGTGGCTGGGAAGAAACCAAATATTTCATCCATATAAAACAAAGTACGTAAAGAGGGAGTTCCCGTTTGTTGTCTCATCCAATTGATATATTTATTTAGAAAAAGTGTCACAAAAAACATCTGCTGGTTATGATCTAAATGAGCCAGGGAAATGATACTAACTCTAGGTTGGCCTTCTTCGTTGTATAAGAGGTTCTGAATATCTAAGTTTGTACCCTCTAACCACATAGAAAACCCAGGGCTGGAAAGAATATTATTCAGAAGCATAGCCAGTTCCAATCTTTCCCTTTGGGGATAAAAGCTGTTTAAACTTAACACACCAATCTTTTCAAAAGGAGGATTGGTAATATAACCAATTAACTCTTCCAAAGTAAGGTTTATATTTCTTTTCCAGAAATATGAGAATAAAGCAGCTAAGAGAATATATTCTTTACTAGTTAAGACATCAGACTTAACATTAATAAGAGAAAGAAGTCCTGTTACTGTTGCATTAATTACGGTAGAATAGGTATCAGGATCATTCATAACATCTTCAGGTGGTGAGTCAAAGCTGTTTAACACAGATAAGGAAATGCCTGCTGAACTTCCTGGAGTATATATAGTAAAATCAGCACTATTTTTATAAAGACTTACTCTTTCCTTATCTTGTTGAAAGCTTTTTAGTCCTGCTTCCCAGTTTCGTGCCACCTCCTCTGCATAGACATCAGAGGGGATATCTTTGTGTGCTGCCTCAATCGGGTCAATCCAATCTTGAAAATCTGTTGGTCTCAATTCGGGAAAGGCTAAGAGTAGATTTCCCATATCTCCTTTGGGATCAATAATAAGGCAGGGGATTTTATCAATAGTCGCCTCTTCAATCATAGCAATACCCAGACCAGTTTTTCCACTACCGGTCATCCCTATTATGGCAGCGTGTGTGGTAAAATCCTTTGCTTTATAAAGAAAAAAACCCTGGCTTCTGGTCAATGTTCTGGGATCAACCTCTTTTCCTAAATAAAATAATCCTAATTTTTCATATAAAGAAATATTATTTTCCATAATAATTTTTATACCTCTTTTTATAAATATTGAGAAAGAACAAACAAACGACCAAACCTGATTAGAAAAACCAAATTATATTAAAACGCTGTTTAGAAATTGACCATCAAGCCATTTTTACTGAATATATCTGCCTAAAAAAATATAATTTATAAAATTAGTTACAAATTCCAAAGTAATATATGAAAAAAATTATCATTACTTCCTATGGTAGAGTGTTTTCACAAAGAAACGAATGCTGTCTCTTAGAACACTAAACGAAATGTATTAAAAACCTATAATCAACCTTTCCAATTCCAGTGGCTCTAAATACTTTCCGTTTTGAAAGGCTCTCATATTACCACCGGAAATTTCGTCAATTAAAACTATCTTGTTACTGTTCCTTTCTCTGCCAAATTCAAGTTTAATATCATATAATTCTATTCCCTTGTTAGTTAATTCTATTCTTATTATATTAGCAATCTTTTTAGTCAACTCTTTTAATGTTCCATATTGATCCCTGGTTAATATCCCCAACACCTCCAAAGTATCTTCAGTAATTAAAGGATCATTCCTAACATCATCTTTTAACGTAAACTCGACCAGAGCATCTAAAGGACTTCCTTCTTTGATATATTCTCCATAGCGACGGAAGAAACTACCTACTGCTCTATACCTGCAGATAACCTCCAGTCCTTTACCAAATACTTCTGCCGGTTTTACCAGCATAGTATTTTGTTCTAAATTAGCAGCAATATAATGAGTGGGTATGCCTTTCTGTTCCAATATTTCGAAGAAAAATTTGGTTAACCTCAAGGCAGCTTTTCCGGCGCCTGGTATAGTTAAGCCAATGGTATTGGCACCGGGGTCAAATACCCCCTCTGATCCCGTAACATCATCTTTAAATTTTAACAGATAATTTCCATCTTCTAATAAATAGACATCCTTTGTTTTTCCCCGGTAAATGAGCTTCATACAATGTTCCTCTCTTTTCCCCTCGTTTAAATATATTTTATTACAAGATTCTCTCTAAAGCAAACAGAAAACAAACAGGGGATGATTCTCTATATCATAAGTCATTCTGATACAGAGAAGCATCCCCTGTTCAATGTTTTTTAATTTATAGCTATCTATTTACTGTAAGTTAAAAACGTCTTCTGCTGTCACGGTAATCACGTCTGTTTCGATTATCGTTAAAATCTCTTCTGGGTTTTTGTGGTCTGGCTTCATCAATTTTTAAAGGACGACCAGCAAATTCAGTGTTATTCAAAGCTTCCATAGCTGATTGAGCTTCTTCCGATGAAGACATTTCTACAAATCCAAAGCCTTTGCCTTCGATAATATTGACACTGTTAACAGTACCTTGATTAGCAAAAAGCTCTTCCAGTTGCTCGTTAGTGACAGAATAGTTTAAGTTTCCCACATAAAGCTTACTACCTTGCATTCCCTTCCCTCCTTCTTTATATTTTATTTTATTTTTTCAGTAACATTAAATTTAGAGGAAAAGTAACACAAAATAGCTATCAAATCTCTCTATTTAATATATTACTGTGGAACAATCCTTAATCTTAGCAGGTTGTCCCTTCAATGTTATAAACTATTCATCTATAACATTTACACCTAATTCTAATTATAAGGTGACATCTCATTATACCTCAATAACCGAGAATGTCAAATAAATTTTTATAATTTTTTTAACTTATTTTAGATAAAATTAGTAATCACTTAATTACTCTAGTTGCTATAGGTGCTAATCTTTTATATTATTATAATTTTGTTCCATCAAAAAGATCTTCTGAAAGACCGACATTGATCTTAATATCTGTTGTTTGAATAGTGAAAGAACCCATCCCTGACATCATAGATTGCATCATCATCATTGCCATTTCTTGTTCTTTCTTTTCTTCTGCACTCATTCCAGAAGTATCAATTTCTGTTGTGGTATTAATGACTAATTGAAAAGGATAAAGCATGCTTCCCACGGGTCGATAATCCTGAAAGTCAGTTGTGGTTATAATACTCATAGCCATTTCCTCTGAACTTCCCGTTATGGTCATCATCATACGCAAAGGCATCCAGGTCTTGCTGCTCAGCCATAACTTGCCGAATACTTCTTGAGGTCCTTCTTCTTGCATAAAGGCAGCTTGGGCTTGTTGACTTCCCAGGACTTGTATGGCATTATCAATCTGCAGTACATAGGTTTTTTCACTATCAATCATTTCTTCTCCTAAATACTTAGTCTTAGATGGATCGATATTCTTCCAGAACTGTGCTGGGTCCCCTTCTGCTAATTCTCTCTCAACTTTTCCGGTCATCGGATTAGTTGACCAATTATATTTACCATCATAAACGGTAACCATGGACATTCCCATAACCTCTGTCTCAGTACGGAATTTATAAATTTCTTTCCCCTCTACTTTAGCTTTCTTATAATACATTTTTGTTTCCCCCGCTAGAGCAGCCATCCCCCCAGTGGGTTTTTGTATTACCACATAATCATTAATTCCAGCCATCTGTTTCTCATAGGCTTTTTGCATATTAGTAATAATTTCTTGTACACTCATCACTGCAAGGCAAGAATTTTGTAAAAATAAGAATAAAAATAAAGTTATCGTTAAGATACCTATCTTCCTCTTAGTTATTTTAAACATTTAATCCTCCTTAAAATTTTTTTAATGAACCTCCCCGCAGCAGAGCTACGGGGTATCTTAACTCCTAAAACAAACTAA
>CAZGKY010000079.1:0-8286 GCA_964525625.1 uncultured Atribacterota bacterium
CACCCTATCCTACACTCTTTCCCTACACGACGCTCTTCCGATCTAACTTTTTTTATCTTTATCATGCCTTCAGTAAACAGGTCAGCAGATGCTCAAATAGATATTTCCTTCGATGAACAGATCAGAGCTTATGCCATAACCAGATTCTGGCAAGGGTTTACTGATTATGAGATTCGTCTATTCTGGAAGCCTTTTGAATGGGAAACCGCAGATGAATATAAAATATTCAAAAGTATTAATAGAGCTGATTTTAGAGAAGTAAAAGCAGATTATCAAGATGAAGGTTTTCAGTACTGGTGGATTGACAAAGAGGTGCTGGATAGAAACATCTATAGTTATTATATAGAAGGTTACCTCCTTAATGAACTGATAGGAAGAACAGAACAGGTAGAGGTTGATTTCTGGTTACCTTCTTGTTCAGCTATTTATCCAGTTAATAATGAAATTGTGCAGGAAGAAGAGCCAGAATTTAGATGGCAATCAATTGCTATAACTACTTTTCCCTTTAAAAATGTTATTTTTTCTGCCCGGGGAGAATTTATAGTACACGATTTGACTGAGGACAAAGAAATATGGAGAACTACTCTTGAAGATATTAATGCCAGCCAGATTGCTTTTAATACTGAGGAGTCTATTAAGCCACTTGAGAAAAAACATCAATACCAATGGCAATTCAAGGTAACTGGTTATGATGCAGATAATCAAGCTATTGCTGAATCAATCACTGGTGGACTTTTTGGATATCAGGAAGCAATTGAAGAGATTGCACCAGAAGAAGAGGAATATGTAGAAGGTAAATTAAATATTGACGCCAATTTTATCAGCTATCAGGTAATAGAGGGAGAAGATGTAATTGTTGCTCAAGAAAATGTAAAACTAAGTTATAAAGACATTAGTCTCAAAGCCAACTATCTCCAGATTATTTTAGATCGAAATGAGTTAATAGCCAAAGAGGAAGTAGTATTTAGTATTGGGAAAGATAGCTATTCCTGCCAGGCTTTACATTATAACTGGAAAACAGACAAAATTATAATGGAAGACTTTGCTGGTGAAACCACCGGGGAAAATATCAGAGGATTGGTCTACTACGAAGGTGGAAGAATGGAAAATTTTCCCGATACTATTGAAATATCAAGCGGTTTCTTTACCACCTGTGACCTGGAAGATCCGCACTGGCATATAGAAGCAGAACAGATTACTATCTATATTGATGATAAGATAGTCGCCAAAGGGGTATCTTGGTATGAAGGAAAGCGAAAGATGTTCACCTTCCCCTCTTTTTTAATCTTCTTAAGAGGAAAAAATCAGCTTCCCTATATTCCTGATATCGGTCAGAACCCTACTGAAGGATGGTTTTTAAAAAATCAATTTAATTATGTGCGAGATGCTTCTTCCTATGGTAGTATTTATGTTGATTTAATGCAAAAAAGGGGGCTGGGAGTAGGAATTGAACATACCTTTGAGCTGGGAAAAGAAAGAGTAGATGATGGTGAAGTAGTCCTTTACCTTTATGCTTTAAAAAGAAAGGCAGCTAATATCTTTGATATAGATGCCAGTATTAAATACTGGCAAAATTTTGACAATGATTTAAGATTAAGAGCAAATATAATATATGATGGAACTATCTATCCCGATTCATTCCAGAGCACAAGTCATCTTATAAAACCCGATTTTTATTTCTATAAAAAATGGGATGATGCACTGCTTACTATTACTGGCAAATACAATTTCAATATAAAAAATAAGTTAACCACCAGTACCGGAAATATTAAATTAGTCTATGATCAGACTATTACCGATGAGTTAAGTTCAAATCTTGTTTTATTGTATACTGCAAAGGATTCCACAGATCAACCTATAGACCACTGGCTTCGCCCAGAATGGCAATTAAGGTATAAAGGGTCGGGTTATACCCTCACTCTGGTAACAGAAAAATTGCTTGATTTGGGAGATAGATCCACTGCTGCCAGTTCAGTAAGTACTCTGGATAAATTACCAGAACTAATCTTTACCAAGAGCAGTGCCAAGTTATGGGATACTGATATTAACTACAGCATCAGTGCTTCAGTGGGTAGGTTTTATGAAAGTGCCACAGACCAGGAAAATGTGCGAGGAGAATATATAATCAATGTCAACAGACCTTTTAAAATAACCGATAATATCAGTTTAAACGCTTCTGGTATCTACAGGCAGGATGTTTATTTAACTGGAGAGGCACGTTATATGGTTGGTGGTAAACTGGATTTGAGGGTTGGCTATCAACCAGAATTTTATGGGAATTTTTCTTATAATTACTATATATCTGAAGGGCCTACTCCTTTTAATTTTGATGTATTAAGTCCCCTCACTGAAGCAATCAGTGCCAGTATTGTTTTAAAGCCCAGAGATGATCTGCAAATTAACCTGTCCACTAATTACAATTTTGTTACCGAATCTTTCGGCAGTCTGGGAGCAAGGTTGCAGTGGAAACCAAAGGGACAACATGATATTTATTTAAGCACCTATTATGATTTAAATAAAAAGGAATGGAATAAGCGCATTGATACAAAAATGTCCTTAAAATTAAGTGATGAATGGAAACTCAGCTACAGTGGTTCAGTTTACTTTGAAAAATTTGATATTAGAAATAGTGTAATCAGTGTAGTTCGAGATCTGCACTGTCGTGAAATTAGTATTAATTACCGCCAATCTACCAAATCGGTATGGGTTGATTTTAGTATTAAAGCCTTCCCCACCGAAACCATTACCATCGGTGGCTAAATATGTCATGTGTCATGGGGACTGTCATGGGGACGGTTCTCTTGACACACTTTTTTAGTTATAGTAATATTCTAACTTTCCCTATTGATATTGGTTGTTTAAGCGTTTCTAAAATTATCCTATCCTGAAAACATGCTCCACACTGTTATAATCTTTATATAATATAAAAATATAACTTATAGAATTTTTTTCAGGTAACATATAACTGAACATTGATTCTTTGAGGTCTTTTTAAAACAATATTTTTCAATATATTCAATATATCTTTACTATTCTTTAATATGGTATGCAAATCATTATATATATTATTAATTAATAGTGTGCAAAAAATAATGTCAAGAGAACCGTCCCTATGACACTAAGGTGATAGTAACTTTAAAAATATCGAAATCAGGACCACCGGAGGAATCGCCTAGAAAATCTTGTATCACTTTATTAAAGTTTACTATACTGGTATCAATAGTTAAATCTGAAGGATTGCCAATATAATCATATTTTTCGCCATTACCATCAACAGTTATGACATTCATAAAAATCTTTTTGGGATTACCTAAAGAATCAAGATCGAGATTAATTTGAAAGTATTGCTCACCTTTTATACCAATACTGGCATACTGACAGGAGCTACCCCACTGTCCAAAACAAAACCCCATGTTATCTAACATAATATAATAATACTCATCTTTCCATTCCTCTCTATCGTATGATGGGGGTTGAAAAGCTCCTGCTCTGGTATCAAAAACAATATAATATTTTCCGAGATTAGTATTTATTTGGCCATTCTCGTTTATATCTACCCTGATAAGTAATAATTTTCTTTCATCACCGTCCCCTCCATTTGGCCAGCGGGCACATCCACTTATAAGCAGGAGAGTGATCATAATCAACAAACTATTGATTGCTGCTTTAATCCAAATTGTTTTCTTTTTCTTATTTTTAATGAGACTGATTTGCATAATAAATCTCCATTCTGTCATTCTGTCATGGGGACGGTTCTCTTGACATACTTTTTAGCACTTTTCTTACTTTTTCCCTATTTATACCTGTTATTTCTGCAATACCCCTTTTTGACAAATTAAATGTTAGTGAAAGTTCTTTAATTAAAGTGTCTCTTTGTTTATTATAAATCCTGTTATTTAGATCATTTTTACTCATGTTATTACTTTTTAGAAATTCTTTTATAAAATGAAATATATCATTTTGGTTAATTTCTTTTCTTTCTTGAATATCTAAAAAATTTCTCTTTTCCAATTGATTACTAAAATCCTTAAACTGCCTAATTGCCTCTTTAAGATCTACAGAAAATATATTTAAAATATCAATTATCTCTGTTAATTTGCTATCCTGAGAGATATAAAATTGGTAGCTACTCCATGGATATTCTTCTTTATTAATAATAGCCGCCTTTACAGGATTATTATGAACATATCTAATTACAGAAAGCAGATAAGAATCATTTTTAATTACTTCACTTCTAAATCTATCTTGAAAAACATGCCCTACTCTATTATATTTTTTATTAAAATAAATAGCATAACTTGTAGAAATTTTTTTCATAGAATTGGAGATTGAATCTTTTAGTTCTTTCAAGACAAAATGAGCATGATTGTTCATAATGCAATAGGCATAAAGAAGAAAAGATTCTTCTTTTCTTTGCTGGAAAATTATCTTTAATAATTTGCCTTTGTCCTGATTATCAATAAAAATATCTTCTCTAGCATTACCTCTTACCATTACGTGATATATTCCGGTTTCACTATATTTGCGTGGAATTCTAGGCATGGCTAAATTATTTTTTTCCTTTTTATTTATCTTTCAATATATTCAATATATCTTTAATTAATTATTATAGGGAAAATATTGTATAGTGAATACTTGCAAATATGTTCTAATTTTTTCTAAAATAATGTAAATAATGTCAAGAGAACCGTCCCTATGACACTATGGCTAAATTATTTTTAATCCTTTTTATTTATCTTTCAATATATTCAATATATCTTTATATCTTTAATTAATTATTAAATTATTATAGGGAAAATATTGTATAGTGAATACTTGTAAATATGTTCTAATTTTTTCTAAAATAATGTAAATAATGTCAAGAGAACCGTCCCTATGACACTATTAATCTAAAACTATACTACTTCTTACATTTCCTGTTACCTCCAGTTTGTCAGCACCAATGTAAAAAACAGCTTTGTCACCTGATATTCGTCTGTTGTTGGCAATCTCTTCAATTTTAACCCCACCAGTAAGAGAAATCTTATCTTCTGCATCATTATAGATTGCTTCCTGTGCAGTTATAGTATAATCCTTTTTACTTATGATTACTTCTCCAATAGCGGTCATATTTTTTGTTTCAGTAAAAATCTCCAATTTCTGGCATAACCAGGTAATATTATCCGGCTCTCCCTGATTGTCCTCTCTTTCTTGTATTAGTTCTACCTGATTTTCAAAAATGTAACGTTTATCATTTAGAAAGGCCTCCAGTTTCTCACCGGTAATAGTTATATCTTCTTTTACCAGTTTTACGTCTCCTGAGATTTGTCCGATTTTTGTATCAACATTAAATGAGGCAAAACCAGCAGTAAGGGTTGTGTCTTCCTGAATAATAACTACATTGCCTATAAAAACCATTAAATTATTCTCTTTGTCATAATTAACCTGATCTGCGGTCAATTCTACCACTGATTCTTCTTGTTGGGCATTATCCAGAGCTTCATCCTCTCCTTTCTGCTCAGCCTGCTCCTGGGCAATAAGGGTTAAAAAAAAGATATTACTTATACTTATCAATAAAAATATTAATAATCCCATTCTAAAACACTTTTTCATAAAATAGCCATAGCCTTCCTTTCTCTTTAATTTTTAAACTTTTCAACAAACCTGAATCAAACTTTGTAATATTAATTTATATTATATTTTATATTCATTATAGTTTCATGGTGACTGTTGCTCTATTGAATAATTCCAACTGAGTCATTTCCATATTGGTAGAAAAGCCCCCCGCAATAATATAATGGTCATCAACCTGTAGTTCTACCTTATCAATACTCGACAATCTCTGCTCTTCAGAATGCCAGAATACCCTCTCCCCTTTCAAATAATCTCCATTCTCTTTAGAAATTATTACATTGCCCTTCAATTCCATATCTTTACTCTGCATATTAGCAATACATCTCTGGGCAAAAATAGTCAAATGTGGTTCTTCATCTTTAAAGATTATCATCTGCTTGATATTTTCAAACAAGGTGTTTTGGCGATCCTCGGCTATTGAAATTTTATCTGCCTCAATCAACCATTCTTTTTTTTCATTTTTTATTCCTAAAACCTGTCCTTGCTCTATACGTACAGGAGGCTCATGAATTATTATATCATCCTGTATCTGATCAATAGCTTCTTCAGGTGATATTGTTTCCTCTGGAGAAGATTTATAATAATTATAAAATAAATAGATTCCAATTATTAATATTAAGACTACGGTTATTATTAGATATAATTTTATATGTTTCATTTCTAAGATTAAGGTTCCACCTTCCGTTTATCTTTTCAGAATATATTGTAACATAAACCAAGCTAAAAAATACAAATTTTTATCGTAGTAAATAAACGGGGTTAGATATTGAATTATCACTCTCTTTATGTTTTGTTATGTTTATTGTTTATTATATGTTCTATCAATATAAATTATCGATTTAAGGTTTTTGGTTTGTGGTTTTTAGTTTATGGTTTTATTTTTCTTGGGTAGAAGTGTATGAGATTGCTTCGTCGCTACGCGACTCGCAATGACAAGAGGAAAAATGCTCCTCGTAATGACAATAAGAAAAAAGCTCCTCACAATGACAAGAGGAAGAAAGTGACTTGCAATGACATATTGGTGGTACGTTGTGTGTATTTAGTTGTTGGTATATCGTCACACATAGTTCGTAAGGTTGTGTGAAAAGTCGCCTTTTAAGCAAAATATTGTATTAAAGTGGAGGATAATGTTATATTTTACCCAATTTCTATATGGTTATTCCCAATAATGATGTTTAATATTGGCATAAGTGGAGGTAAGTAATTTCCTGAATGATTTTTCACACAGTCTGTCGTGGTGGTACATTAGAAAATAATCATACTTAAAAAATATTCCACAAAAAACTAAAAACTAAAAACAATGAACTAAAAGCTATAAACCCATTATCAATATCCTAAATGATACAACATTTCATCCCACAATGTATCCCGGGAAAAATTGGTGTTATTATAATAGTTATCATATAGGTAATAAGGGAAATAGATAGAAAGCCCATGAGAATTCTGGACACTGGTCCCAGAGTAGGCATTACTAATAATTATATTACCAGATTGCAATAATTGTTTTATAGTATTTGCTGCATTTATAACCTTACTATTAGTAGTATAATCTTCTAATAGAGAGACATAATGCTTTAAATCAATATACTCAAAACCAAGACCAGTATAATATTGAGTGGCATTCCTGGCTTTTCGATAATTATTCTTTGGTGTAGAACGATCATCTATTATTTCTTGCGCCAGCTTTGATATTTCCCCGGTCAGGTTATCTATACCATTTAAATCAACTGCAGAGAGAGTTATATTTCTACTTGAACCAGCATACTGCATATAATAGGAATTTACAATTTCCGAGGCAAACTGCTCAGTAGTTTGCTCAGGACTTGTAATTAGACTTCCCATTATATAATCATATTGCCATCCATCAGCAGGAATGATAGCTTGAGAGGCAATCATAATTTGAGCAAAGTCTTTAATTTGATAGGCCACCTCCACCATAGCCATAAAGCAGGCATCCATACCAATAATATCAATCTCCTTTCCTAACAAGTTGTAAATAAAAGCCATTGCTTCTTCTAATTGAGGCATAGTTATCCTGCTATTTAAACCAAAGTTATAGTCCCAGCAGATGTCCCGGGAAGCTTCTATGGAACGAAAGCCTCCACCATGATTCCAGAGAATGAGCATATATCTCTCTGCTGGATATCTTTCAATAGCCCATTGTGCAAAATTTTTCAAAGTTTCCGGATCTCCCATATTCTTTTCACCAAGATCTTGAATAAGCTTAGAATTAATTATATTGGGATCGCTATCCTGAGTAATATAATAACGGCGAGTACCAGTCCAATTATTGTTACTGCTATCATCATAGGTACCCAGTCCCAGTTTATTAAGAGCACTAAAAGGTATTCGGTCCATTTGTACTACAATATTTACTTCTCTCGTTGAACCAATGATTTCCATTTCATTTATATCCTGAATCCCCACTGTTTCCAGATCATTGCCGGCAGCCAAATAGACCATAACTGTCCATTTAGCTCTATCGGGTAAGGGTGGAAGTAGGGAACAGCCGGACATAATACATGAAAATATTATCATCCCAATAATTGCCAGGGAAATACTTAGAGAATTTTTTTGTTTTTTGTTATACATTAACAACCTCTTTTTATTATAATGATTCCATGTAATTTTTTTTATTTGTTATTATAGTATTTATTTCGTATTTTTTGTCCC
>CAZGKY010000079.1:8296-9657 GCA_964525625.1 uncultured Atribacterota bacterium
AATATAATTTACTATTGTTACCTTATTAGAAACAATCTATTCTATATTTAACTGTATGATAATTTAGTAGAATGCAACAACATTTTATTTTACCATTAATTTGGTCATTTTTATAGACTAAATAGTATTGGAAAACATTTTCGGGATAGTTTTTAATGTATTGTTAATTTTGCGTTAATAGGCAAAGGAGACCATAATGAAAGCAAAAGGAAAGGAAAGGAAATTAGGATTACTAAAAAAAAATAATATGCCATTTTTATTGCACTATGGTAACTTTTAAATATAATTAAATAACTTTTTGAAATATTGTATATTTTTTATCAATACTCAGGTTTTAATGATATAATTATAGATAAATAATTACTTGAGGACCAATTATTCTATTACAAATATATTTATGTGATTTGCTTCATAATGAATCATAATAGCAAATGAACAAAAAATTTTAGGAAGAAAGGAGGTAAAAATAGATGAAGAAAATTTCTTTTATGAAAATTGCTTTAGTTGTTCTGGTCATCGCTATTTTAGGACTGGGATTATCCGGCTGTTTAACTCCACCAATTATAACTACTGGTACTGCAAAATTGGTTGTTTCTGGAACTTATTACTATAATTTAAAAATGGATGGCACAACATATCATTTTAATAAACCGAGTGGTACTTATTATATCACTGATGTTCCAGCTGGAAACCATTTCTTTGAAGCTGTTGATACTTGGGGAGCTAGCTATGGGTATGATAGTACAACTGAATATATTGCAGCAGGAACAACTACAACAATCTATCTGAACCCAATTGCAGCAACTGGTACTTTGAAAGTTACAATAATGGATGATCCTGGATACAAATATTATGTATATCTTGGAACCAGCGCTAGTGGTCAATATCTAGGAACAACTACTGGTAGTAATATTTATGGTGCTAATTTATTAACAGTTTCTGGGATCCCTACTGGAAATCAAAGTATTTATGTAATTAGTGAAGATGGTGTTTACTATAAAGTAAGCTCTATTTATATTAATCCTAACACTACTAATATACTCAATATCTGGATCCTTCCTTAACTATAAGAGCAAGTTCTTAATAATTATAAAGAGTGCATTCTACTAATGAATGCACTCTTTATAATTATTATTTCAAAAAGATATTGAATATTTTTTAAGTTGATTTATTCAATAGTAATAATAAACAAATATTGTAAACATATATTCTTGGTCAATTAAATCTAAAAAATTTTTTTTAACTGCAACTGTAAGCTAATTATAAATTTCTTTAATAATAAATATTTATTCATATTTTTTATAATTATTTACAATTAATATAATATAAGAGTGTCAAGAGAACCGTCCCTATGACACTAA
>CAZGKY010000080.1:0-9616 GCA_964525625.1 uncultured Atribacterota bacterium
CAGTCCATCAATCAGGTTGATTGAATTAGTAACACCAACGATCCATAATAATAATATAGGATATAATAGATAACCCAGGAAAGATAAAAAATATAATTTCTGCTCAATGAACTGGTTAATTAAATTATTATGATAAACAAGAAAAAAGAGAGCCGGAAATATCTGAACAAGAAATTTTTGCCAGGGTTTTAAATCTGCAATATCATCTACAACTCCTAATAGTAAAATGATGATGCTGCCAGCAATTAATGCTTTTAGTTGCTCAAAAAAGGGGACAAATATTAACATGCTTAACAAAAAACCAAAAAAAATAACTACCCCTCCTAAATTAGGCACAGCATCATTATGTATTTTGCGATACCCTGGTTTATCAACAAAATTCTGCTTTTTCCCTAACTGAGCAATATAAGGAGTAACAATATAAGAAATACTAAAAGCCACCAAAATTACTAGAAGAAAAAGCACAAGAAAGTTGTTCTCCTTCTCAAATGAATATTCTAAAAAAATTATAAATTAAATCTAGTTTCTGACTAGATTATTGCTTTGTGTACTCTAAAATATTTATAAGCTTTGATCAGTTAATTTACTTGAACTTCTTGGCATTTTATAACTAAATAACAATATTCTCAACAATAAACATTGCCAGTTTAATTTTAAGTAAAAAATTATGCTATAAATAGCTTTATCATTTTTTCAGCTAAATTGTTATTGTAATAACCATTATCCCTACACAGTAGGAAGATCACGTAATGAATTATATGAAGGTCAACAATAATATCAAAATTCCAGTTTTTTTATCTATTTTAAATTATATCATTAAGTTCTCTTTCTATGTTTTATAATATATAAAAAATCTTGGTAATTTGGGCTTAAGATTATAAATTTATTTTTTAAAAAATAGTCTTTCTGCATTATCATGATAAATCATTCTTAATGTTTCATCATCAAGATTTAAACCTCGATAAATTCTGGATATATCAACATTCTGGCGAGCATTTCTGGACATCATGTTATATATACTAGAGGGTAAGGTGAATTCTTCTTTTTCTAATAAATCCTGGTAAGCTAAATGGACATCAGCAATATACGCCCTATTCTTCGCTTTGTAGGTTGTTATTACCATATCAGTCCCATAAGTTATTCTTTCCCGATATTTTTGCATAAATTCACGAAAGACAGTAATATTATTGGATATTCTACCAAATCCAGCAACTAAAAAATCAGGATGTCCAAAGCTGATATCCAGATAGAGCTGAGGATATTCTTGCATGAAATATTCTAATCTCTTAATATTACTAGTGGAAAGCATAAAATGAGGAGCCACAATAATTAATTGGGGAAATTCCTGTAAAATATGCTCAAATTCTGTAGCAAAACGTCCAATATTAATATGATAGAGTATAGGAATATTTTCCTCTTCACAAAAAGCATAGACCTCCATCATGTCTGGATCAATTAAAGAACTTTGAAAAAATAAATCGTAAAAACTACCATGTCCATTATATAGCTTTACCCCAGCAGCTCCATCTATAATATATTTTTTTAACTTTTCCATTTTCTTTTCATCTCGAGGATCCAGGGTTACCAGAGCGGCAAATTTATCTGGATATTGCTGGCTTAATCTTATAATAAATTCATTATTCTCTTCATAACCATGGAACCCATAATCAGGATTCAGGAAAAAGGTAAAATCTGAAGTGCCCAGTAATACCATTTTTTTAATCTGACAATCATCCATAGCTTTTTGCAGGATAGGTAAGTTCTTTTCACTCTGTACATGTTCATGGGCATTGATAATGTTAAAATTATCCCTTCTGACCTTAATTTCTTTCGGTATACTGCTAATTTGGGGAGAGGGTCTATTATCAATCCAATCTATGGGCAATAAACCCCTCTGTCTCATTCCGATAAATAATAATACAACAATAATTACAGCACTAATTGTGTAAAATATAATATCAAACCATTTTCTTCTTAGCCTGGAATTGCTGACCTTTCTCTTCTGTTCCTTTCCCTCCATATACTCTTGCCTCCCATCTGGCTAACAAAATCCTATTTATTATACCCTAAACATTATACAATTACCAAAATATTATTAACTTATTGTAACTATTTTCAAAAAAAGATATAATTTTAGGAAATAGTATTGAGGGAATTATGTTTAGAGAAAAATCTAATTATAGAAAGAAACCTAATTCATTTACTATTAATTCCCTCCATTTATTGTTTCTTTTCTTTCTCCTGGCTATTATTACTTTCAGTAATCCTTACTATTTACTATCTCAGGCTAAAAGTTATGATCCAGCATTAGAATGGAAGGTGCTGGATAGTGCTTATTGCTCTATAATCTTTCCAGGAGTATACTCAGAGCAAAATATAGTTACATATCAAAATATTGCCCTTCGTATCGCGGAAATAACTGCAGAAATCTATCCCCAAATAACTGCCCAATTAGGGAAACCCTTTTCTTCTGATAAAAAATTTACTATCATTCTGGAAGATTTTAGTGATTATACCTATGGTTTTGCCTCCACATTACCACATCGCCTTATTCGTATTAATTTATCTGCTCCGGGACCTGAAATTTTCGATACTAAATTTGACTGTTGGCTTAGAATATTAATTGCCCATGAATGCACTCACTTAGTCCACTTCGATATGACAAATAAATTAACTACTTTTCTTCGTTTTTTCTTAGGTCAAATTATTACTCCTAATGCCTTACAGCCACTCTGGTCAACTGAAGGATTAGCCATATTCAATGAAAGTAAATTAAATACTGGAGGTCGTCTGGAGGATAGTAGATATGACATGTATCTAAGAGCTGACTTTTTGGAAAATAATGTAAAAAATCTCGATCAATTAGAAGGAGAATATCTCATATCCTGGCCGGGGGGAAACACTCCTTATATCTATGGTCAATCACTGGTTCATTTTATTGCTCAGGAATTTGGGGAGGATCAGATGATTGCCATTAGCGAAAAGTTCTCCTCTTTCCCTTTGTTGGGTATGAATTGGAGTTTAAAGAAAGTATTGGGAATAAACCAGATGGAATTATTTAGTAAATGGAAAAATAAACAAGAGGAATATTTCAGACATCAAATTGAACAAATTAATATTTACAGTGAAATTACTAAATCTCAACAAATTACCAAGCACCAGCACTGGGTTGATGACCCAACTTGGTTAGTAGCAAAAGATGGAAATGAATCTACCCTTATTTATAAAGTCTTTACTCCAAAGACTTATTCCACTATTCGCCAATACCATCTTCTTACTGATAAAGAAAGTATTCTCATAAAAAGAACTGGTGAACTTGGTATCTCTTACAGTCTATCATCCGACCAGCCATATTTTCTTTATTCCAAATTAATGCGTTATCAACAATATTATACTTATTATGATTTATTTTTATATAATTTGAATACTGGTAAGCAGTATCAAATTACTGAAAAAATGAGAATTAAAGATCCAGCCTGGCATCCTGATCCTGCTTCTAGCAAGATAGCTGCAGTTATTAATGAGGCAGGAACAAATAATCTAGTACTGTTCACTTTGGATATAGCAAAATTTGAAAATAAATCATTGTCAAATGAATTTATTTCTTATTCTGATTTGATTTATTTAACCGATTTTCGAGACGGTACTCAGATTTCTCAGCCAGTTTGGTCACCCCAAGGTGATAAAATTGCCTTTTCTCTGTGCTATAAAGGTTATCAAGACATTTATATAATTAATATGGACAATAGTTATAATATACAATCTATTAAACCAATTACCCTCGATCATTATACAGATATTAATCCTAACTGGTCACCAGATGGTCAATATCTTTTTTTCGCTTCTGATCGCAGTAAGGTGTTCAATCTATACGCTTATTCTTTAAAGAATAATCAACTATTTCGCTTAACCAATGTCCACACAGGAGTCTTTGAACCAGCAGCTTCTCCTGACGGGACCAAGATGGCTTTTATTCAATATCATTCTTCGGGCTATGAACTACATTTAGCAAAAATGGATGAACTACTCTGGCAGGTAGTAGAAGAATATATTGGAGATTTGTCAGGTAATTTACCAACTATTAGTAATAATGTAGTACATTTTCCACCATATGAACCACAAGAACAAGAGATAGAAAACAAAGAGAATAATCAGTGCTACCTGTTTGCTAAAGAAGAAAATTTTTCAACTGATTTTCAGATTAAGAATTATTCTCCCTGGGATAGTATTATGCCTACCTACTGGATTCCTTATCTGAATATTAATGAACAAGACTTTTACTTGGGGTTTTCTACTCTGGGTGAAGATTATTTACAGTATTTCCATATACCTATAATATTTGCTTACAACCTGGTTCACAATTCTCTATTTTATAGCTTTCAATTTGCTAATTATCGATTTAATCCAATATTGTTATTATCGTTACAGGGCGAAATACCTGCTTTTTCGGAGTTTCAAATATCTTTAAAATTTACTGATACTGGTTATACCACAAAACAGGATTCTGGTAGACTTTTCACCCAAAATATTACTATAGGACTAAAAAATAAATACTCAATAACTAATAATGATGATGCATGGGAAGAAAACTTAGCACAGGATAAATTAATAGAGAATTCTCTTATTTTAAGGTATGATTATAATGATACTGAAAAATATCCTGCATCAATAAGTCCTGAGACAGGCACTTCAATTTCTTTAAACTACCAATATAACTTACCGTTTCCTGATAATAAGTATCACTTTCATAAAATAATCTTTGAAGGTAAAAAATACTATCCTCTCTTTCTAACCAATAGTGTTTTAGCCTGGCGTTTGGTAGCTGGAGCAATTATAGATTCAAACCATAATGTTGAAGATATTAAACTTAAACTTGGTGGAAATTCTTCTATTCCCATATTCAGTTCAAAAAATAACAGCTACTTTTCTTTAAGAGGCTTTCCTGTTTCTTCTTTTACCGGCAATAATCTCTTCCTCAGCTCCTTAGAATATCGCTTCCCTCTGAAAATGATGGAACGTAAAATCGGCTGGCAATGGGCTTCCCTTTATTTAGCACAGATTTCTGGTAAATTATTTTTTGATACAGGTTATGCCTGGGATAAAGCGACCTTCCCTGATTTAGATGATCTAGCTATCTCAGTAGGTTCAGAGGTTGATTTTTTATTTAAGCCAAGGTATAGTGAACCAATAATATTATCTTTGGGTGTAGCAAAGGCGATTACAGAACAATTGCCTTTGCGTTTTTATGGTCGTATAGGTATTTCCTTTTAGATCTTCACCCTCTACTTCCCCTGTTCTTTATCTAAAAATTATTGAAATTTAACCTGAGATATCCACTAAAGGTTCTGGCTTACCAGGGCATTTTTCTCTATATAATTATCTTATCCAATTAAATTAAACGTACTCTGCTATCATCAGCCAAAATAAATTCATAAACTGTGGGTAAATCCTCTGAACGATAAATGGAAACATCCTTACCAATTAAACAGTTTTGCATACGATGTCTTATATTCTTTATACGTGTATTGGCCATTATAACACTATATTCAATCTCACTATTCTCTACTTCAACTCCTTGAGATAGTGAGGTAAAAGGTCCGATATAGGAATTAATTATTCGAGCGTTTTCGCCAATTATAACTGGTCCCAGTATAGTTGAATTAATAATTTCTACATTTTTTCCCAGATTTACTCTTCCAAACACTTTGGAGTTATTATCAATACTAGCCTTATCTAAATTTCTTGTAATATCTTCCAGTATCAACCTATTCGCTTCAATAATGTCCTCAGGCTTACCAGTATCCTTCCACCAACCTTCAATTATTTCTGCTTCCACATTATATTGATGGTCTATCAACCATTGAATAGCATCGGTTATTTCTAATTCACCTCGGGCTGAAGGTTTAATATTATTAATTGCCTGATGTATAACTTTATCAAAAAAATAAACTCCGATTAAAGCTAAATCGGTTTTAGGTATTTTAGGCTTTTCAACCAATCGTATAATCCTATTATCTTCGAGTTCAACCACACCAAATTGTGTGGGATTTTCTACTCTGCTAAGTAATACAAAGGCTTGAGGTTTATTCTCCTCAAAAATTTTAGCATATTGCCTAATGCTGTCCTTTAATAGGTTATCTCCTAAAAACATTAAAAAAGAATCATCCTGCAGAAAGTTACGGGCAACTTTCACGGCATGAGCTAAACCCAGTGGTTCTGATTGCAAGATATAACTTATCTTTATTCCCCATCTTTCTCCTTCGCCAATAGCTTTCTTAATATCTGCTCCGGTCTCCTCAGCAATTATGATACCTATTTCTTTAATTCCACATTCCACAATCTTCTCAATTCCATATTCCAGAGCTGGTTTATTAGCTAAAGGAATTAAATGTTTGGCACTGGTGTAAGTTAACGGTCTTAAACGAGTTCCCTTACCAGCACAAAGAATAATTGCCTTCATATATTTTCCCTCCCTTGTTTACCCGATTATCATAATTTTATTTATGATAAGCACCTCTTTCAACTATTTCTTCAGGTATGTAATAAATATCCTTATTTTATTACTTAGAAATAATAATATTTAAAAACCTAAACTTTCTCCCACTATAAGTATAGTAATATCTGATAAGTTCGGTCTTCTTTGTATCACCACTGATACTTTACACATTCTTTGGGGATTAAAGCAATCGGCACAACTTCCTGTTAAAGCACAGGGAGTGCTAAGATTTAATCTTTTTCCATTGAGAGGTGCAGAGATATTTTTTATTCTGGCAAAAGCATCATCTAAAGTATCTACAATCTTATTTGCTCCAGCTATAATTATAACTTTCTTTGGTCCAAAAATGATTGCAGCTACTCTATTTCCTGTTCCATCAATATTAACCAGTTGTCCGGTAAGAGTGATGGCATTACTACTGGTAAGATAAACATCACTGGTTAATCCGGCTCTCCTTATTTCTATCTTTTCTCTTCTTGATAAATTATTTCCCCAATCTGCATATATAGTGTGACCTTTCTTCTGTAATAATTCTATTAATCCAATTTCTCTTACAGTTACTGATCCTCCTATTCCTATTGTAGCATGGTCGGGAATTTGTGCAAGTATTCTATTAACAGCTTCGGTAGAATTATCTACATAGCACGCATCAAATCCATTTTTTTTCAAAGCCTCAACAGCAATTTTACTTCGTTTACAATAAATATCTTTTATTATATCTTGTTTTACCATCATTTTTTATCTTACCCCTAACAGTAGAAAATATATCTTTCCTTATTATTATTGTATATCTAATTAAAATTTAATTTAATAGGGCATTTTACCAGATTTTCTTTTTAAAATAAGTATGATTTAATTTTACCATCACTTTACTATTTTAATTTCAGGTTAATTTATTGGATTAAATTTTCCAATTCCCTTTTATAAGCTTGTTCTCTCATTAAATTCTTGTAATCTTTATCTTGAAAAGTATATTTAAAGTTAGTATGAATATCATATCTGTCCTCTATTAGGGCAACTACATCCTCCACGAAGACTAATTCTTCATCGGTGGGAATCACAAATATCTTCACCTTTGAATCTGGAGCAGATATATCAGATTCTTTATTTCTAGTTCTGGCTAAATTATTCTTTTCTGGATCATATTTAATACCCAATATTTCTAAACCATCTAATACCTTGGAACGAATTAAACCACTCATTTCACCTACACCGGCTGTAAAAATAAGGGCATCTAATCTACCCAAAACAGCAGTATAAGCTCCTATATATTTTTTTAACCTATAAACTTCCATTTCAATAGCCAGTTGAGCTCTTTGGTCGCCCTCTTTAGCAGCCTTGATAACATCTCTTCTATCTACATACTTTCCAGTAATTCCCAGTAGTCCACTTTTTTTATTTAATATAGCATCAATCTCTCTGGGAGAATAACCTTCTTTTTCCATCACATAGAAGTCTAAGGCCGCATCATGGTCCCCTGCTCTGGTACCCATAATAGCACCTTCCAGTGGAGTAAATCCCATACTGGTATCATAGGAAAGACCATTTTTGACAGCATTTATGCTTACCCCATTTCCAATATGACAGCTAATTAGATTACACTGAAAAGGGTCTTTCTTTAAGAGTACTGCTGCTCTTTTTGCTACATACAACAAAGAAGTTCCATGAAATCCATATCTTCTTACTCCATATTTTGCATACC
Source organism: uncultured Atribacterota bacterium (assembly GCA_964525625.1). Taxonomy (GTDB): domain Bacteria; phylum Atribacterota; class Phoenicimicrobiia; order Phoenicimicrobiales; family Stramentimicrobiaceae; genus Stramentimicrobium. Next base: position 8,199 of record CAZGKY010000080.1, read on the forward strand.
ATTCATAGGGTACGGCATACATATAAACATATGGTGGCATGGTCTGATGCCAGGCCGTATCCATAATAGCAGCATGGGGTATATCTGGTAATAGCTCCATGGCTGCTTCTATACCCATAATATTAGGTGGATTATGTAAAGGGGCTAGCACTGATAAATCTTTAAAGGTTTTTATAACTTCCTCATTAATAAGAACAGATTTAGAAAACTTTTCACCACCATGAACTACCCTGTGTCCTACAGCAGAAATTTCAGATAATTCCTTGATCACACCATGTTCAGGATGAATAAGTTGTTCAATTATTATTTTTATTGCTTCTTTATGAGTGGGACAATCATGTTGTATAGTTACCTTTTCTTTATTATTAACTTCATGAATACAAAAAGAATTACCAATAGTTACTCTTTCTACAATTCCTTTTGCCATAATCTCTTTTTCAGTCCAGTTATAAAGTTGATATTTTACTGAGGAACTTCCACAATTAAAGGACAAGATAATCATTATCAATTTCTCCTTACTTTATAATTTATAAAACCTGCCTATCTATAATTTACACTTTCTTTACCAACCTCTTTATCAGGCAAAGGTATAGTTACGAAAATAGCAAGTAAACAAAGCACCCCCTTTTCCATAGAAATACTTTAAAAATTTAAAAATTACTCCCATAACAACACTGTTACTGTTCAGTGATCGCAAAAAGCCAGTTTTTATTATATCAACCATATCAGAGAATAGCAATTTTAAAATTGATTAATGAACACTATTTATGGCTATTTTGAAAATATTTCACCCATTCATTCCAGTATTTATAACTGATGATAGTGACATTACTTATATAAAAAAATAGCAGATGGAGGTAGCCTAGATAAGACTTATACAATATATAAGGGAGTAAGACAATAAAACCCGCCAGAACAATAATAGAATCGAAAGGTGCATCTGTTTTCTTTGGTTTTAAGAAAGTAAATAAAATAAAGGCTGTCCCTAAAATAGTTGGTGCTTCCCATTTGGTTAGTACAGTCCAGGCTCCAAAGGAGGTTGTTATAGCCTTTCCACCTTTAAATCTTAACATAGGAGAAAAGGAATGTCCTAAAATGCCACTAAACGCAGCAAGGGAAATTAAAAAATTATTATGAAATTCTTTACTGGAAATAAATAGAATTAGCGGGAAAACCCCTTTCAAATAATCTAAGAGCAATCCTAAAATACCAAATTTGAAACCTTTAGCTTTCCAGAGATTAGTTAAACCAGGATTGCCATCGCCAACAAAATGTAAATTTATACCGAATAATCTTGCTAATAGGTAGGAATACATAATCGAACCAGAGAGAAACTGTAACAATATTATCATTAGGCTATACATTTATCTTTCAGATCGGAAGAGCACACGTCTGAACTCCAGTCACCGCTCATTATC
>CAZGKY010000081.1:0-9567 GCA_964525625.1 uncultured Atribacterota bacterium
TTCTGCTGCCAAAATATATTCTGGATTTTGATAAATCTACTTCCACATTTAAATCTAGTTAATTTAAAGCATAGGAAATTGATACTTAATAAAAAGGTTTTCGACTAATACTGAAGAACAAGCATTGACAGGTTTCTATGTTTGTTTCACTTAAAATTTCAATCCGGTTTTCTTTATAAAAATATCAGGATAGCTTTCATTCATTTTTATTTTTCATTTCTCCTTCAAATTCACTTCTGTTAATCTGATAAATTCTGCATCACTAATTTTCATTTTAAATAAAGGATAGAAGTTTCCGAAATTTCCTAATAAATATAGAACTGCTAAATAGATAATAATTGTTTAATTAATCTCAAAGTAAACGAAAATACGGAATGGGCTAACTTATATAGTTTCATTTTATGATTATATTAACTTACTATCGGAGGATACAAAAAAATTGCCTTTATTTCCGTTCTTACAGGCGGGTAATTCTCACTTGGGTAAAAAGAGATATGATATAGTTCAGACAACCTAGCGCAGGATATTGACTTCCAATGATATCCAATAAGAAATATAAATAATATAAATATAGACGAAATTAATAAAGAGAATATACTAAATCCAGTAGATTTGAAAAATACAGATTAACAGATTGCAGAATGAGCTATTGAAGCTCAATGTCTCAAAAAATAAAGTAAATAGAAAAACAGATTGTTAGCAAAGCTCAAAGTAGTTTCGAGTAAATTTCGTGCTTAAATAGCTTAACAGTTTCCAAGTACATTTTTATATGAGGTAACAGGTAAAAAAGGCAGAAATCACTTAGGAGAACTGCCTTGACTAAACCATCATTAGACTAGGGATTGTTATCTTCGATCATGCTTATGTAAATTGAATTGGTTATTACTCCTGGGGTTACTAATATAGTTATAGGAAAACTGTCTATATATCCAAATGCCTCAACGATAAGAACGTAAGTTCCTATCGGAAGCTGTTCCAGCAAAAAACTACCGGAAATATCAGTTTCAGTTGAGATAATAAAGTTATAGGTACTTCCCCCTGCTAAGGTAGCAGTAACTGTTGCCCCCTGGATCGGAGAACCAGTACCGTTATCTAATACTAATCCAGAAATCCCTCCTGGTTCTTGAATCAAAAAAACAACATCAATTTTGGTATTTTCACCAACTTTCACTTCAATACTTGCTGAGAAGTCATCGTAACTTTCTGTATGCACATGAATTGTATAAATATCTGTCGGTACATTGAATAAAATAAATGATCCATCAGCCAAGGTACTGGTTGTATTTTCAAAAAGGTATGACCCGCCAATTAGTTTAATTTCTGCTCCCTCTATTCCTGTTAATGCTAAATTTGTACTGTCATAATAAGATACGTTACCGGAAACTGAACCTGTCAAACCTGTAAGATCGTCATCAGAAGTTGAATAGGTCTCAGAGGAGAGGCCGATTACCGGTTTCATAAGGTATTTCCCGTTTCCCAATTTGACTACTGATTTACTGGCATTAAAATCAATAGTCAACTTGGTGATATTACCTGCTACAATCTCAAAGGGATGATTAAGTTTGATTCCTGTTAGTGCACTGCTGGGAATCTCCAGCGACTCGGTTACCTCCCTTTCATCTCTCAATAGGACTAATTCAGCCTTCTCTGTTAAAAAGATTCTGAGCTGAGTATAGGTATTGGATTCCATATCCAAAGATGCTAAAAGAACTGACGTATTCTGGAGATCCATAAGGTTAATACTATAGCCTGGATCCCACTCCTTTAATATTGCCCAATAACCATCTTTTACCTCCTCTTCATCACTGGCAATATGAACTTCTATTCTGGAGATACAAATATTTACTTCCAGATACTGTTCCTCAAGATTGGGGGGTTCATTTCCTTCAGGAAGACCACCGACAAAATCAGGTGGTTTCTTATAGCCTTCTGAACTATTGGTCAGATAAACCTTTAAGTTACCTTTTGTATTGCTTCCAGTTAACGGATCCTGGTCATTTGAACTAATATTTGTTATTACTGAACTTAAGCCATTACCCGGAAGTATTATTTCGTTCATACAACCGGTCAGTAAAAAGAGACTAGTGATTGCCAAAATTGCTGTTAAAATATATCGATTCATTTTTTCCTCCTTAAAGTTATTCTAAAACAAAAAAAGCTGGCAGTCTGGCGGTCATTGTAGTTAACTACCTTAGACCCATGACTTTGCGTCCTGTCCTTTCGGGCAGTTTGCCTTTATCAACTTTTGCCATTTCTATATTCAATTAATTGGATATCTATATTAATTTTTCATTAAATTATCATTTTTCGACAGAAAAGTCAAGTTTTCTTATAAAGTAGTTCGTGTTAACAACTTGTGGGTACTTTCCCTTACCTTAAAAATTATTAAAATAAAATAAAGTGAAAAGGTAAGTGATAATTAGTCAATTCTAACAGTAGAATAGCAATAATAATCATTTAATGGTGCCATCTATTTCCAGAAGAGGAGTTCTGATTGAACTGGGGTAGAGGTTTATTTGATGGCTTCATCTAAGTTCTGGTCAAAGGGGTATTCTTCTTGTCTTTGAATCTGAGTAACATAAAATTGTTACTGCCTGTGCATACCTTCAAAGCTTACCGCATCACGGTAACAGTACTCAAGATATCTTTGGGCGTTACGATAGCTGCCGGCTATGAAGAAGAACAGACTGGTGATCTTCTGTTAATGCATACTCATACGCTCTTGGGTTTTAATCCAAAAGTTTCATCTAATTGAGTACTATGCTGCCCTTCTTAATCCCGGCAGAGATGCTAGTGATAGATGATATTTCCCGGGAGGGTCAACCGGTATCTGTCGCGCCCTCCACAGTGGGAAACTTCTCCTATCCTATTGTTTTTTTTCAATCGATGCTCAAGGATCTGTAGTATTTCGCATAGAATATACTGGACAATGATTTTGGTTAATGGAAAGGTAAATTGCTCCAGGTACTGAAAATCGAGCTCTTCTTCTGGCATAGTCACCTGTAGAGAGTACAAGGTAATAGTGAAAAAGATAATTCTTTCCTTATTAGGTAGTTTTATCTTCTTTTAGACAAAGAATGTTTCTTCTTTTTCTTTTTGTTTTATGCTATGAGGTTTGTCTACTTTTTTGTTGATTAGTTGACAAGTGATATTCTAAGAATACCTACTGAAATTTTACACTATCGATTTAAAGAGCATGGTCAGAAGAAAAGGGGGATCTTTTCTTTATTTTATGATTACTCTTAACACTCTCAGTTAATTCTTTTACTAATTGCAAGCTGTATTGATAAAACCTTTTATAACGAGGCTTTAATTCCAAACATATTACCCCATGGTAATTTACCAATAAAGGAAATATCTTATCATAAGGTATTTCTCCCCACCCCATGGGCATATGTAAATCTCCAATACCAAATTGGATTAGGTTTATATCGACATCCTCATTGGATATTTTTGGTTTTCCAAAACAATCATGAATATGAATATGTTTCAGGTAAGGAAGTGCCAATTTCACAGAATCTAGAAAGGAAAAATGATAATACCTAGAAGCCAGGAAAGCATGACCAAAATCAAGAGCAATTCCTACATTATGATGGTTGATATATTTTATCTGTTCTACCAAATATTCTATTTTACTGCTATAATTATATCTACTAATTTCCCTCAAGAAAACTGATTTTGACTGCTGGTGGTGAAGATTAAGGGGAAGAAAATTGATACTATGGTGGATATTTTTTGATAATTCCCAAAAAAATTCTTCTTCTATATCAGGAGAGGAATTTTCTACGGCAATAGCAACATTCAGTTTATGGGCAAAAGAACCTAACTCCTGTAAAGTTTTCGCTTCTATCTTTTTTAACCGCTCAATTCTTTGCCTGGAGGGAATCTTTAAAATCCCATTCTGACTGATGGTCTCCTTACCTACCTTTTCTCTTAACGGAATTTTTCCACCATGATAGACAAAAATTTCTGCACCAATAGTATGGGCAAATTCAATACCAGCTTGAAATATATCTCTGTGTAATTTAAAATTGTGATAATCCATCAAATTCAGTAAATTAGGTCCATGTACTGTGTATTTGAGTTGAAAATTTTTCAGAATGTCAGCGATAATTTTAGTCTGTAAACGATTTAATTTGCCCTTGATAATGGCATCAACACCATGAACTGGTATTTCTACATAGTCAAAACCCATACCCTGAATTTCAGTTAAAGACTTTTCTAAGAGATCAAGATCTCCATCAATGGTTGGAGCATCAATATTGATTCCAATACCTTTTATCTTCATAATTCTTTTTACTTAGAACCTCCCTCAGTTTATCCCTTACTTTTACCCTTACTTTTGCCCTCGCCACTCTTGATAAAAACGCCTCAAATATTCCTTTAAAAAATTATGTCGGTCCTGGGCTAATTTTTTACCATAAGTAGTATACATCATATCCTTTAATTTTAATAATTTTTCATAAAAATGATTGATTGAAGGATCATTAGTAGTTTTATATTCCTCGCAGGATAGATGAGGATGGGGAGGTATCCTTGGATCATAGATAGGTCTATGATAAAAACCGCCATAGGTGAAGACGCGGGCAATACCAATAGCTCCCATAGCGTCAAGTTTATCGGCATCACTTACTACTTGAAATTCTAAACTCTTCTTTTCTACCTTATCATTGTCAACCTGGGAAAGAGTGTTCATAAAGGAAATATTACTAGTAATAGCACTTATCTGTCGAATTTGAGAAGAATTAAGCGGTAGGGAATATAAATACTGAGCAACTTTCTCCTGACCTAGTTTTTCATCACCAGCAAAAAATTTATAATCACCAATATCATGGAGCAGGGCAGCCATTTCCACAATAAAAAGGTTTGCCCCTTCTTCTTGTGCTATCTTTACAGATAGCCTCCTTACTCGATAGGTATGCCACCAATCATGACCGGTAGCTTCTTGCTGAAAAACATCTTGCACAAATTTTTCAGTTTTTTCAATTATTTGACTAGTTGGTAAGTTCACCATGCCTATAAATTAAATTACATTATATTATGGTTTAATAATCTTTAGTTGACCGAAAATGACATTAGCTTCGATATCCAGATGTGGCTCACCAGATTCAATTTTCCCCAGCCGGTATTCTGTTGAACCAATAAAGTTTACCGATTGGTCTGGCAATTGTAAACTACCAAATACAGAACTAGCGTGAATTGCTGATGGAATTTCCGGATTAAGTATTAACCTGCCTGAGCCAAAAATTACATTCAGCTTGATTTTTTTAGTTGATACTGGTGATGGTAAATCATGGAGATCCATTATACCTTCAGCAAAAATGATATTCTTTTCTTTAAAAGGTTCACTTAAATCAATCTTCTTTCGATCAAAAATAACTTCATGATTGCCTCCAAATTGCCCAAATAAAATAACCATACCTAAAATCACCAGAGCTACACCGGGAAAGAGGCGAAAAAAGTTCACCTTTATTCCTAAAAAATTAGCTAACAACAGTATAAAGCCAATTATTAAAAGAATAATACCGCTTATCACACTACCTGTTATTCTCATCTTGTCTTCCCTTTCTTTTTACATAATTATTAAAAATCTTATAACTATAATACATCACTTTCATTATAATTAAAATAGATCAATGATAAAAGATAACTTCCTTATTTTTGCCAAAGTATACAGAAAAAACCTCCACTTTTGTGGCGGGAAAATTCCTCTTCTTTGGCCATACTAATTTCTGATTCAGGTAAATCAGGTGGTATAAAAAGACATTCTCTAATATCTACTAAAGCCTCTTTTTTAATCTTACTTAACTCTTCAGGGGCTTTAAAATGGGCATACCGAAATACCCTTACTTTTTTCTGATATTCTGTATCCTGATATAATTTTCCCCAGTCACTATCCCTGTTGATGGTGCCTACCAGAATAGAACCTCCCTTTTTACACACTCGAAACATTTCTGAAATCATCCTGGGGTAATCAGAAATAAACTCAATAGTAGCCATTGATAAAACACTATCAAAAGTATTATCCAAAAAATGTAAATTAAGACAATCCATTTCTTTAAATTCAATATCTAATTTTTCCTGCCTGGCTTTTTTACGTGCTTTGGCTAACATCTTCCGGGAGGTATCAACTCCAATAACCAATGCACCCTGCTGTGCTAGTTTTATACTGAAATTACCGGTTCCACAACCAACATCCAGGATATGCATTCCAGATTTTACTTTAAGGAGACTGAAAGCACATTCTGTTTCTACCTTATCAGCATGTTCTCCTATACTGGTTTCATACCATTTATCATAATTTTCTACTTCCTGATCAAATAAGGCCAAAGGCTTTTTTTTCTCCTTTCAGGATAAATTTAACAAGATATGCCTTTTAATAAGATTAAATCGGGTTGAAGTAACAATTTCTCTTTCTCTTGGTTTGGGCAGTGGGATAGAAACCTCTTCTCTTATTCTCGCCGGTCGTTCAGTAAGAACATAAATGCGGTCTGAAAGATAAATTGCCTCTTCGATATCATGAGTCACAAACAATACAGTGGCTTTGACTTTATCTACTACCTGCAATAGCCAGGATTGCATCTTGGAACGAGTTATAGCATCTAATCCAGCAAAAGGTTCATCCAGTAATACTATATCTTTGGAGAACATATAGGTTCTCAGTAGTGCTGCTCTCTGTCTCATACCTCCTGAGAGCTGAAAAGGATATTTATATTCAAAACCTTCTAAGCCAAAGAGTTTGAGATAAGGGATAACCTTCTTTCGGGCTTCGGTAACAGTTTCTCCTTTAATAATTAAGGGTAAAATGGTATTATCGATAACCTTCTTCCAGGGTAATAATAAATCCTTCTGATACATATAACTAACCTGTCCAACTTTACCGGTACAATCCTGCCCATCAATATAAACCTTTCCCTTATCAATAGATACTATCCCGGCTATCATATTGAAGATGGTGCTCTTACCACAACCACTGGGTCCGATTAAAGTGACAAATTCATTCTTATTCAGATAAAAAGAAACATCATCAATAATGGGCATCCCCTCATACGTTTGTATGAAATGACTGACTCTTAATTTAATATTGATTCTCCTTTCCTGGTCCTGCTAAAAAATTATTAGTAAAAGCTGACTCGACCTCCAGCATTTTAGTAATAAGACCTCTCTCATATAACCAGCGGGCATAACCCTCCCAGCGTTGTGCTTCCATTACACCCCAAAAAGGTGCCTCAGCTAAATATTCTTTTGCTAAGTACTTCTGACTGGCCATAGCGAGATCTTGGTCAATTTCTGGGGCATTTTTCAATAAATCCTGCACAGCCAATTCTGGATTTTCTATTGCCAACAGATAACCCTTTTCAGTAGCTTTCAAAAACTTACGTACTAATTCTGGTTCTCTAACCAGCAGCTGTTCGCGGGCAATTATCACCGGGGTATAATAATCTAATTCAGGTGCATAATCCTGTAAAAAGATGAAATTAATAGGAAAATTTTTAATCTCTGAAGCTACTCCATCCCAACCATAGTAAATCCAGGTATAATCTACATATTCCTGAACTGCGGCAAAAAAATCAATAGCACCAATAGTCACTATTTCCGTTTTACTGAAATCGGCTCCATCTAAGTCCATTAAAGCCTTAATTGTTGCTTCCTCAATTGGAGAGCCCCAGCCACCATATTTTTTCCCTTCAAAATCTCGGGGACGTTTAATCCCCTTTGCCATGGGAGAGGCAAAACCGGAGGTATTATGTTGCAGAATAGCCGCAATTGCCACCACTGGTAATGGTTCTTTGGAAGTACGGGCAAAGGTAACCTGTTCCTGATAACTGATACCAAACTCGGCCTGACCAGCGGCAATTAAGGCTGCAGGACCACCTTCTGCAGGTTGAATAACATCTACCAGCAATCCTTCTTCTTGATAAAAACCTTTTTCTATAGCAACATACATTCCAGTATGATTGGTATTTGGTACCCAATCCAATAAAACAGTAACTTTTTTTAAAGGTTCCTCTGATAGGGCAAGCATTGTACTACAAAATAGGACCACTACCAGACCAGCAAGAAAAATAAGGGGGTATTCTACTTTTTTAAATTTATAAATTAACCACATATTTCCACACTCCTTTTATGATTCATTTATTCATAGCCCTTCTCCAGGGCATGACCAGAAATTGAATAAATTCAATTATTTTAAAAAGAATTATACTTAATAATATGATAATTAAAATACTGGCAAAGACTTTATCCAGAGCAAAGGATTGTCTTACCCGGGTCATATAAACACCCAACCCGGACTTGCCGCCCATCCATTCCCCTATTACTGCGCCTATAATACTATAAGTTGCCGCAATCTTAAGACCTGAAAAAAAATTACTTAAAGAGGCCGGAAACTTGGCTAAGTAAAATATTTGCCAGTGATTTGCTTTCATTGATTTCATCAAATTGAGAAGGTCCTGATCCAAAGAGTTCAGTCCTTCTAATAAACTCACCACAATGGGGAAAAAACAGACCAGTATTACCACCATAATTTTAGGAAGAATTCCAAAACCAAACCACATAGCAAAAAGGGGAGCAAGAACCATAATAGGAATGGTCTGGGATACCACCAGTAATGGTTGTATCGCTTTTCTGATGAGAGTAAAAGTATCCATCAATAGAGCCAGGATTACCGAAAGAACAATAGCTACCAGAAGTCCAATGAATGCTTCCTTTAAGGTGGTAAGAATATGCTCTTTTATCTCTGGCATGATATTAATACATACCAAGATTACGTCCCAGGGGGAAGGTAAAATATACCGAGCAATAAAACCTCTATCAACAATTAACTGCCAGAGAGATATTAAAAGAGTTATGAACAATAAAGGAATTATTTTATCTCCGATATTTTCCCACTTTTTCATCAATAGTCACACCTGTTTCCTTATAATCAATCTTAACCAGTGATATTACTCTGGTTGCTCCCTGGTCTATACATATTTCCTGAGCTTTTTTTACTATCTCCAGTAATTCATCAAGCTCTCCTTCCATAGTAGTTTCCATAGCACCAACCTCATATTTAATCCCACAGGAAGCAATATAAGCAATCACTTCATCTACTACCTGGTATAGTCTATCCTCAGTTACAACAGGTAATATCTGTAGCCCAAGGGTAATTTTAGCCATCTTTACCTCCAAAAAAAATCGCTATTACCTGAACATAGGTAATAGCGATCAAGTTAATTCTTTTGAAATTCATTAGTTACTTCCCTCCGCTAGAATTACCTAGGTCAGGTTCAGGGGTCAAAGCAAAATGCTTTTTCTCAGCACATAGCTCCCCCAGTAACTTACTATCTAATTTATAGCAATGCTAAAATAATCTAAACTAATAAGATAGAAACAAGAAAAAAACCTGTAATTATCTTCTTTTCAATTGCCTGTTTCTCCTGATATATTATAACACTATATCCACTTTTGTAAAGAAAGGAAATTTTATTTTAATACTATTCTTATATTATTATCTTATATCGAAGGATAAGGTAATCTCCTTTTAAGCTCACCTCTTACTGTGCTATTTGCTTATCGCTAATA
>CAZGKY010000082.1:0-9547 GCA_964525625.1 uncultured Atribacterota bacterium
TGACCTTCTTGCCGGGTTGGAACTGTAAAATAGGGTGTTCTTGAATTCTCATACTCCTATCATACCCTCTCTTAAGGAATTAACTGTTTAAATTCTATAAAACCATAATTGACTTAAATAATTTTTTTATCTCCTAATCAATCAAATACTATTGATATACCTTATTAATATGCTTTTTTCACCGATAATTTTTTATATTTTTTAAATCTGGATAATTGAAACGATTCTAAAGATATACTACTCTTACCTTTAATTACTAACTCTGCAATTAATTTACCAGTAATAGGAGCAAGGGCTATCCCATCACCTTCATGACCAGCTGCTATGATAAAACCATCAATTCCCTCCACTTTACCTAAAATTGGAAGGCCATCTTCTGTGTATGGTCTTAATCCGGCAAAACATCTTATAATTCTGATATTCTTAAATGCTGGAATTAAAGAAACAATATTCCGGGCAATACATGCTATTCCCTGAGGGGTTACTCGAGAGTCAAATCCTACGAATTCTCTGGTTGCTCCAACTAAATAATTGCCACTAGCCGTTGATTCTACGGTAATACCTGCACCATCCTCATTTTTAATTTCAGGATTATACTTACAGGCAATATAATTAGAAGTACAAAGAATTCCCTTCACTATATCCGGAATTACTTCTGTAACTAATATTTGTCCTCTTCTTGGTATAATAGGAATATCTATATTCACCATGGTACCAATTTGTGGAGCAAAGACTCCAGCTGAGTTGATTACCATACCAGTATCAATTCTTCCTCTTTCAGTGATAACACTTTCAATCTTGTTATCTCTTGTTTTTATTCCTATAACATTAGTATGATTAAATATCTTAGCATTTTTATACCTTTGACCTGCCTTAGCAAATCCATAGGCCAGCTTAATGGGATTAACCTGCCCATCAGCAGAACAATGAGTAGCCCCAACAATGGTTTCAGATAAAGCAGGTTGTTTATCTCTTACTTCTCTAGAATTCAATAACTTTACCTCTAATCCACTTTGGGATTGTTCTTGAACAAATTTTTTCATTGTATCATATTGAATTGGATCAGGTATCACCACCATAGCTCCATCAGAGATATATTCAATATCATAGTCCAGTTCTTCTTTTAAATGTCTAAAAATTTCTGCGCTTTTTATAGCCATTTTAAGATGAATTCCGGGTTTTTTCGTTTGCAGAAAAATCATTCCTTCGCATGCTCCAGAAGTACCACTAGCAATAGTATTTTTTTCTAGAAGAATGACATTGATCTTATTTTTGGCAAGATGATAAAATATTGAAGTGCCAATTACTCCTCCACCAATAATAACTACATCTGTTTTTGCAATAATCATATTATTTTGAGCTCCATATATAAATAACTTCTTCTATCTGTTAAATCTTTGTTTAAGTAAACCAGCATATATCCATTGCATTAATGAAAACATATCAAAAACTGGTAAGTTAACACTTTTTTGTATTTTATAGGCATAAGGTGACATATTGGTACATTCCAGGACTACTACACCAAGCTCAGCACAAGAATACTTTAGATCGATTACTGCATCAATAATTTCAGCTTCAATTTTATCCTTATTAAAATATTTCAATTCATCCTTAATAAATACCTTTTGAAAATACTTATAATTATCCATACCTTTTATTACTAAAGGAATATTTTTTATGCCACAACCAGCCAAATGCTCTTTGGTTAAGGATTTATAATTCGCAGTTAAAATTCCTATTTTTATGTCTTTATTGCAGAGATTATATATTAAGGGTATTTGTAATAAACTGGAAGTAAAAACAGGTACTTGGACACTATTGCTAATTTCCTTTTGAAATTTTCCTAAAAAGCCACAACTTGTGGTAATTCCACTAACACCCTTTTTTTCCAATTTTTTAGCAGAATCTATTGCTTTTACTAAAAGTTCATTATCAGTGCAATAAACTGCTCTTTCCGGAAAAATCCCCTCCATTATCTGATATATAACAGGAAACGCCCAGGTTTTTGGATTGCCAATATCTCCCAATATTCGCTGGAATTTGGTATCTAACCTAATTACACCGATAATAGGCTTTTTCTTTTTACCTTCATTTAAATTGGCTTCCATAAATCTTTATCCTTTTAAGAGCTGGACTCTAAAGAAGTTTCTTTCTTCTCTTTTATGACATTAAGTCGTTTTAAAACCATATATATCAAAATAACAATTACTAATACACTGGCTAAAATCGTATCATAGAAGGAAGGTATAATATTAATAAAAAATAAAAAGAGTCCAATTAGAAAAACAACTATTCGTTGCCAATACTTTAACTTTTGAAAGAAAAAATTGGATAAACTAGAGGCAAGAAAATAAGTTGAACCCATCAACAATAAAAAAACCGTTATTATTTCTACCACTGTTCCCCGCATTAGTAAAGCTTGATTATAAATAAAAACATAAGGAATTAAAAACCCAACTAGAGCTAACTTAAAGGCTTCCCAACCAGTTTTTAATGGTTCAGAACCAGCAATTGCCGCTCCACAATAAGCTGCAATACAAACTGGGGGAGTAACACTAGCAAGAATAGCAAAATAAAATACAAATAAATGTGAGGCTAGTAATTCACAACCTAAAGCAGACAAAGCCGGTCCACCAATAGTTATGGCAATGATATATGCTGGAGTACATGGTAATCCCATACCCAAGATAAGAGAAGTAAGCATAATCAATAATAATGCTGGAAATAGCAATCCCCTTGACCAATTAGTAATAACTGCTGCAATCCCCAACCCTAATCCAGTATGGGTAACAATAGAGACTACCATCCCCGCTCCAGCACAAGCAAGTGCAATCATTATCATATTTTCTCCTGCTAATCTCAGTGTATTCCAGAGTCGATGGGGATTCATAATTGTTTCCTTTTTAAAAAAGCTAATGGCAAAAGAAATCAATATAGCCATAGCTGCTGCCATAAAGGGAGAGAATCCAATCAATAGCATATAAACCAAACCAACTAATGGAATTAACAGATAAGAATCTCTTATGATATCTTTCACAGATAGAACCTGTTCTTTGCTTAAACCCTTAAGATTATCACGGACGGCAATAAAATGTACTCGTAAACCTATACTTACATAATAAAGAATAGCTCCTAAAGTAGCCGCAATTATGATCTTTAAATATGATATCCCAGTTATTTCAGACATTACAAAGGCTCCAGCACCCATTACTGGCGGCATAATCATACCTCCAGTGGAAGCAGCAGCCTCTACAGCTCCCGCAAACTGCTTCCTATATCCCAGCTTTTTCATTAAAGGAATAGTAAAGGTACCAGTGGCATAAACATTAGCAGCAGCAACTCCACTTATAGAACCAAACAATCCGCTACTTATCACGGCAATCTTGGCTGGTCCTCCCGGGCTAGTACCAGCAATTTTACAAGCGAGATTGGTAAAAAATTCACCTGTGCGAGTTTTTTCCATAAAGGAGCCAAATATAACAAAAAGGGCTACAAAAGTAGCAGAAACACCCGTAATTGAACCATATATTCCTTCCTCAGTCATTAAATATTGCATTTCAATTATATCTGTTAAGGGCACAAATTTATTATAAAAAACACCGGGAAGATATGGTGATATAAATAAATAAATGAAAAATAGTCCAATAAGTAGAGACATGGCCGGAACCACTGCCCGACGAATTGCTTCTAGCAACAAAATAATGTTTATCACTCCTAAAACCAATTCAATGGTTAACACTGGATCTATAAATTGCAAACGATAGGTTAATCTTTGATCTGAAATCATAAGGTATAATGTAGGCAGAATGGCCATAAACGCAAATAAACCATCAAAAAATGTTATTCGATCTTTGGGAGATTTTGCTGTTGCTGGAAATAAAATAAAGGCAATTGGTAAAAGAAATAATAAATGAATTCCTCTTTGGAAACGAGGTTGCATAATGCCAAAAAAAGCGGTATATAGTTGAAAGGCGGAAATTGTGACTAACCATCCTCCAATAAGCCAATTTTGCCATCCTTTAAATTCTCTCATTTTTACTCTTCTTTCTATATAAATCTTTAATTTATACTCACGGTATATGACTTTTATATTCTTAAAGGAAAGTCATATACCGTGAATAAAAAGTCAATTTTCCTTTGTATCTAAAACTTCTAACTATAGAGCTCTCAATCCATATACCCTTTATCTTTATAATATTTTTCAGCACCAGGATGTAGTGGAACTGCCACATTTTTCCACCCATCTTTAGGAACAAAATATCTATTTGTCTTGTCAAGTTGGTATACCTGTTCAATATTTTCATCAAATATCTTCATTATGGTGTATACAACTGCATCTGAGACATTTTTATTAACTAATAATTCTCCGGCAGTTACTACCGCTGGAGTATCACTCTCCTGGCCTTTATAGGTACCGGCAGGAATGACACATAAACCACTTTCTCTGGCAACGGTACCCAGCTCTTCATGGCAATAATCAATTAATTCATCAGAGGCAGCAAGAATTTGAGAGTCCCTACTAACTGTCATCTCAGTAACTGCAGCAGCAGGAATAGCTAAATGAGTAAATACATAATCTACATGTTGGTCTTTATACAGGCTGATCATATCAGCATAAACAGCATGAAAGACCTTCCCTCCTGCCTTTTCAATTTCTTCCAAAGATAGCCCATAAAAACCAAAAATGGTTTCAATAATTGGTAAATCTGAAGTCCCCTTCATTGGGGCAGCCACCTTAACCGCTTTCCCCTCTTTTACCAATTGCATTAATTCTTCAATAGTATTGATTCCCTGATTTTTTGCTGCAACAAAATGAATGTTATATATCCCAAAAATAGCCCCTATTGCTCGAACATCAGGATAAGCTTCTTCATATAATGGAGCTGTCCCATGATAAGCTGCTTTATCAACAAAGGTAATTCCCCATCCTAATTCATCCTTACCAGTAGCAACTCTAACTGGATTTACTAATCCACCTCCAGGAACTACTTTAATAGTAATTCTTGGTTCTTTTTCATTAATAAGTTGGGCTAATCCTCCAGCCTGAACATACCATCCTCCTCCTACTCCACCGGCAACCCAAGTCATGGTAATAGGATCAAAGTCCTCCATTGACTCTGCTGCTAAGACAAGGGAACAGGTACAAAAAATAATAGTACAAATTAACATTATTTTTGTAAAAAAATATTTTCTAAACATAATTATTCTCCTCCTTTTATAATAATTTTAATAAAATAATTTACATTTTTCTTCTAAGGTACCCTCTCCTTTCTTTCTTTAATGACTAAAATAATTAAATTATTTTTTTGATATTTTTATTTAATAATCCTATATAATATGCAATTCAAAACAATACTAGTAGATTATTTCCTTGTATTTTTACCAATCATAAAAGGCCAGCATACTTGCAAGTAATCTCAATTAGTCTTACTAAACCTTGAATCGCCCAGCGTGCTCTTTCTTCAATAAGATGACCATCATTATCTGTGGTACCCAATCCTGGAGATACAAAAATATTGCCATCATAAGCAATAGTAGGTATTATTCCCATTTGAGCCGTCCCGGACTGGAAGATATTTGTTCCCGAATACATGTCTTCAATGGAAAATATGGGAATTCCAAATTTATTCTTCTGCCAGCTTTTTTCATAATTAATCTCCACAGCACCGGAATTATACGATTTGGAAATAAGAAAGTCATCTCTAATTTTTTCATTTATTTTAGCAAATTCTTCCTCGATAATCTGATAAAGTTGATCAACTGGTTCTTTAAATCTTTTCGGTTGATCCCTTAATACTTTAAGAGAAGCTATAACACCTACTAAGGCTTCTTTACCCGGATCAACAGTGACATAAGCAGCCTTACCATGAGAAGTTCCAGTTCCCCATCTATCTCCGTGTACACCAAGAGCTCTTCTAATATCTACTAGAAGATCTTCTTTGCCAATTATTAAGCCAGCCGTTACTGAGGAAGAAGCTTTATCCATACTATAACACATTAAATCAGCTTTATTCTTTCTAATATCAATACCTACAAAAGGAGCTCCCCAGGCATTATCTACTATATATGGTACATTATATTCCTGAGCAAGTTCACCCAGCATTTTCTGTAACAATGGGGTTCCTTCATTATCCTTAACTCCATAACCATAGCCAGGAGTATCGTATCCTAGAGAAGTAAAAGCAGTTAAGTAGGCAGCGTGACGTTCAGCAGTTTTCTTAAATATCTTAATCGAAGCTTCTGGATCTACATTACTCAGTTGGACACAGGGATGATATTTTATCCCATGACAATCGTAATTGGCACCTTCTAAGGGGACAATTACACAATCTAAATTATTTTGCCTTTTTCCATAAAAGCCTAACTCTCCGGCAGTGGTTCCACGATCAGCAAATAAGTCCTTATATTTTCCCGGAAATGGACGACCATAGCCACCATGATGATGTAAATGCTTCTCGTAAGGAATTATATACCGGGAACGATAATTATCACCTCTACCCTGCATAGGTGGTGTAGCCAGAACATCAAAAGAAAGCCAGAGTGCACCTTCACAGGTATTTACTGCTACACCATCATATTCATCACCATAAACATCCTTGACAATCTCTCTGATCTCCTCATCAAAAACTTTATTAGGAATAATCTTTTCACCATAATAGGCTTCTGCTTCTCTTACTTCCTTAAAAGGTAATCCATGGCAACCAGAAATTGCCCCAGTAAGTCCAAATTTACCTCTGATTTCCTTGGGAATACCAATTTCATCAGCTGCTTGGCGGGCTTCAGCATAAATATGGGGAATATTTTCCTGTAAATGGCGATACATTTGAAATTTATATTGAAAATCTGACATTTTTATTACTCCTTTTACCTAATATTTTCCTATAATTAATCAGTGTAACTTCACTTAACAGTAATTATTGCACCCGCACAGAGGGTAGCTTTAAGAACCCCGGAAATGGGTGTAACTTCTTTGTTCTTTTTCTTGCGATTTTTTATTTATACCTTTAGCCATAATCTTTCTTAAGCAAGGGTATTGCCAACCTGGGACTTCAGGTTTTCTACTACCATCTGGCCTATTTTCATCTTTTTATGGTAAAACCATTTTATTTAACCATTACCACCATCTTAGGAGGTGGTTTTTTATGGTTAAATAAACAAAATTATCAATTTAAAAGTTATTACACTTTGTACTTAGTGATAATGCCAAGCTTATTCATTATCCTTTTTAATTGCTCTAATTTTTCACCACCAAGAGGATGTAAGGGAAGTCTGGGGTTGCCTCCTGGTAATCCTAATATATTCAATCCTGCTTTAATTACTACTGGATTGGTAACTGAATAACAGATTTCCATTAAAGGGAAGTATTTGAAAACTAATTCTCGAGAATTTATCATATCTTCATATTTTTGCCAGGGGCGGGATAACTGAACAAATTCTTCCGGAATTAAATTGCCGGTAATATTAGTAGTTCCAGAACCACCTATAGCCAGATTAGGTAAAATAATAGAATAAGGTGGTGCGTCACAAGTTAAAACATCAATCTTTCTATCCATGCCTATCTGAACTTTAATAAGCTGGCTCACATCAGGTATTGCCTCTTTAAGGGCAATAATATTTTTTATATTATTAATCATTTTTAAGGCAGTTTCTGGCTTGATATTAACCCCTACTCGGGTGGGATTATTATAAATTGCAATCGGTATATCAACCTGATCGGCTATTGTCTTTAAAAAATTATATAGATCATCCTGGGGTGGTTTAATATAAGGTGGTACTACTATTAAAGCACCATCCGCTCCAACCATTTTAGCATAGGTAGTCATTTCAATGGTATCCTGGGTATTAGAACAAGTTGTTCCAACCAATACCGGAATTTTGTTACGTGTATATTCAACTACAAACTTTATAACCTGTTTTTTTTCTTCTTTTGATAACATTGATGATTCACCAGCTGAACCGAGTACTAGTAATCCATCAGTACCATAATAATTTTGAAAATCAATAATGGGCTTAAATTTTTCTAAATCAATCTTTCCATCTTCTTGAAAAGGAGTAGGAATTGCTACCCAAGATCCAGTTATTCTCATTTTAATCTTTTCCTTTCTAGGCTTTAATAATAATAGGATCTTCTAAATTTATGTTAAGGTCTTTACCGGTTATCCTTTTTGGTGAATATAATACAATATTTTGATGATTAGGCATATGAGTATCATCAAATCCAGCTATAGTTCCCAGTAAATTATTCCTCCAGTAAACCTCATCACCAACAACCACAACTCCACCCTCACATATTTCAATAAATGCTATATAAGAAACCCGATTTACAACTGATCCTGGATAGGCTTCTTTTTCATCTGTTATTATCAGTTCATGAATTTCGTTTTTCTTTACTACCCTTGATTTTTGAGGTATAAGGTTTAATCCACGTTCAGTCATCTCTAATTGAAGAATTGCTACTACTAAAGATTTAATAATTCTCTTTTCTCCATAAGGACTCTTGTTAATTAATCCCTTGGCATAAGGATCCATCTTATCACTTCCTTTCCCCACTTACCTATCTTTTACCATTAATAGTAATCAGAATAGATTTTATAAATTTCATTTAATCAACACTAGCAATAGCTTCTATTTCAATTTTAGCTCCCTTAGGTAAATTAGATACTTCTACACATGCTCGTGCTGGTAAGCTGGTACCAAAGTATTCCAAGTAGACCTGATTTATTTGATCAAAATCTTTCATATCGGTAATAAAAATAGTAACTTTTAAAACTTTTTCCAGTGAACTACCGATATCTTCAAGAATAGCTTTAATATTTTCAATAACCTGTCTGGTTTGAATTTCAATATCTCCATTTATCAACATATTTTCTTCAGGATGAATAGCAATTTGGCCGGAAATAAAAACTAGATTATTAAATTTAATTGCTTGGGAATAAGGGCCAATGGCTGCGGGAGCTTTTCTGGTATTAATAATTTCTTTGCTAATTGTAAACACCGCCTCTCCTTTAATGATACTATATTAATATTAAATAAACTAAACTAAAAGAATGAAGCATAGCATTTTATAGGAATATATTATCTCTTAAATTATTCTTTTTTCAATTTCATTTTCTGGCTTTATTTCAGCTAGATAATTATAAATGGTAAAACGTGAAACATTAAGTTTTTCAGCAATTCGCTCAATGGCATCTTTTACTAGAAAGATGCCATGTTTTTGCAGATAACGTATCATTATAATTTTATCTTCTTTTTGCATTTTATTTATATCTTTACCTACTACCTGTTGTGCCTTTGTAAATAATCTATCTATTAATTCATCAAGTGAATCTGAAAAGGTCTCTTCTTTCCCCTCATCTACTAAGTGTCCCTGTTCCTGAAAATTATTTTTAACTTGACAAAATTCATCAATTTCTTTAGAAATAGATATTAGAGGAGCAATATTGAAATTTATACAGAGAAATCCTACAATTTTTCTCTTTTCATCTCTAATGAAGATAGTAGTCGATTTTAGCTATTTCCCATCTTTACTTTCTGTTTGATAATTAGC
>CAZGKY010000083.1:0-9515 GCA_964525625.1 uncultured Atribacterota bacterium
ATCCTGTGGGAGAGTAGGACACTGCCGGGAATTTTTTATTAGGGGGGTTAGATGGAAGAAAACAATGTAACCAGCAAGAAAAAATTAGCACAGAAAGTTGAAAAGATAATTAAATGGATAAAAACAAGAGTAAGAGCAGCAGGAAAAAAAGGTGTCATTTTTGGTTTAAGCGGAGGAATAGATTCAGCAGTTGTAGCTATTTGTTGTAAGGCAGCCTTTCCTGATAATTCCATGGCTTTGATATTACCCTGTGAGAGTAAGGAAAGGGATCTTTATGATGCCATGACTATTGTACAGAACTATAACATAAGATATCAGAATATTGATCTTACCCCAGTATATCAGCAATTATTGTCAATAACAAGCCCAAATGGTCATAATAATAAAGTGGCTAAAGCTAATATTAAACCAAGATTAAGGATGATAGTACTTTATTATTTTGCTAATATCCTGGAATATTTAGTTGTAGGGACTGGAAATAAGAGTGAAATATCGATTGGGTATTTTACAAAATATGGTGATGGCGGAGTAGATATTCTACCTTTAGGGAATATTTTAAAGAGTGAAATTTTTGACATTGCTCGATTATTAGAAGTACCAGAAACAATTATTACCAAGCCACCTTCAGCAGGTTTATGGGAAAATCAAACTGATGAGCAAGAAATGGGTTTTAGTTATGAACAGCTGGATAATTTTCTGAAATATGGACAGATACAGGATAAAGAGGTGGAAAAAGTTATTTTGAAAATGAAAAGAAGAAGTTCTCATAAAAGAAAGTTACCACCATCACCAAAGGTTTAAAATGTTTGAAAATAGAATATCCCTATAAATAATGAATTAATAATGAAGATGATCTGTTATTTATATAGAATTGAAACAGTTTTTTTTATATGCTAAAATAAAAAAAACTTTAAAGGGGAAAACTTTATGTCAGGACATTCCAAATGGAGTACTATTAAAAGAAAAAAAGGGAAAGCTGATGCTGAGAAGGGTAAACTGTTCGGTAAAATTATCCGACTTATTTCAGTAGCAGCACGCCATGGTTCAGATCCTGAAACAAATGCTGATCTTCGTAATGCTATTCAGTTAGCTAGAGAAAATAATATGCCTAATGAAAACATTGAACGGGCGATTAAGAGAGGGACGGGTGAGATTGAAGGAATATCATATGAGGAAGTTATTTATGAAGGATATGGTCCGGGGGGTGTAGCAGTATTAGTTAAGGTTCTTACTGATAATCGCAATAGAACTGTTTCTGAAATTAGAAGAATTTTCTCCAAACACGGAGGTAACCTCGGTTCTACTGGTTGTGTAGCCTGGATTTTTTCTCAGAAGGCTTTCTTTTCCTTTGATAGAACAAAAGTAGATCAAGATAAAATACTTGATTTGGCTTTAACAGTAGAGGTAGATGATATTGAAATAGATGAAAAAAATATTGAAGTAACTTTACCTCCTTCTCAATTTGAAAAATTTAAAAGATTAATAAAAGAAAACCAGGTGGAATATTCCTATGCAGAAATTACTATGATTCCTCAAACTACTGTAGAACTGGATGGGAAAAAAGCGGAACAGATGTTACATTTGATGGAACAGTTAGAAGATCATGATGATGTACAGAATGTTTACGCTAATTTCAATATTGATGAAAATATTATGGAAGAACTTACTGCGGGATAGGGGCTAAATTTGATTATTTTAGGGATTGATCCAGGGCTTAATTATACTGGTTACGGATTGGTTGAACTCCAAAAAGATAAAATAAAAGCTATAAATTATGGATGTATTGTTAATGAGGTTAGTGAAACTTTAATTAATAAGATAAAGACAATATACTTTGAGATAGATAATATCATTAAAATTTATTCTCCTCATGAAATAGTTCTTGAGGAGATATTTTTTAGTAAAAATACCAGAAGTGCACTCGAGGTTGGAAAGGTTATAGGAGCGGTCGCTCTAATTTCTACCTTAGTAAGAATAGATTTTTTTGTTTATACTCCCTTACAGGTAAAACAGGCTGTGGTAGGATACGGTAGGGCTAGTAAAAATCAGGTCCAGGAAATGGTCAAATTGCTATTAAGTTTATCTCAAAAACCTAATAATGATCATGCTGCTGATGCTTTAGCTGTTGCTATCTGTCATATACATTATAAGTACCCTTATTAAATTAAGGGTATGTTAATTCCTGATTAATAGATTTTTCTAAGGATAGACAACTTTCAGACTCTGATAAGGAAAAGGATAATGATATCTTTTTTAACTGGAAAAATTGAATCAATTGAGCAGGATTCTATTATTATTAATGTAAATGGAATAGGTTATTTAGTGCATGTTCCTACCTATGAAAAGTTTGAAAGAAATGATGTTACCCAGACTGTATATACTTATCTCTATGTCAGAGAAGACCGTATGGTGTTATATGGTTTTTCTACTAAAAAAGAAAGAGATTTTTTTAAAATATTGATTGATACACCTGGAATTGGACCAAAAGTTGCGTTAAAGATAATTTCTGATATGGGAGCGGAACGTTTTCAATATGCAGTTCTCTCAGAAAATATAACTACCATCAGTAGTATACCAGGAATTGGTCTTAAATTGGCCAAAAAGATAATTCTGGAGTTAAAGGAAAAATTTAAGCAAATCCATATTGGTCAGGATACCATAGTAGAAGAAGGCAGGAAAGAAATTATCTCTGAAGGAATAGAGGCTTTGAAAGGTTTAGGTTATTCCGAGAGGGAAGCAAAAAAAAGAATTCTAAATGTTTTGGAGAAAATTGCAGATCAAAATTCAGTGAAAATTGAAGATTTGATTAGACAAGCTTTACGAAAATAATAGCCTACTTTACTAAATATTAACAATGATTTTTCTGGTAGCGTAAGTGTGAGAAAATGAATAAAAAAGAAGATTTAATTGAAAAAGATTTAAAAACAGAAAGTTGGGATTCTGAAGTAAATTTAAGACCACAAAGATTAATGCATTTTATTGGACAACAAAATGTTAAAAACAATCTTTCTATCTACATTAAAGCTGCTCTAAAAAGAGATGAACCAATAGATCACATTTTGCTCTATGGGCCCCCAGGGCTGGGAAAAACAACCTTAGCTAACATTATTGCTCAAGAGATGGGGGTAAATATTAAAATGACTTCTGGTCCAGTAATTGAAAGGGCTGGTGATTTAGCAGCTATATTAACTAATCTAAAAGAAAAAGATATCTTATTTATCGATGAGATACATCGCCTTAACCGAGCTGTGGAAGAAATTCTATATCCAGCTTTAGAAGATTTTGCTTTAGACATTATAATTGGCAAAGGTCCCAGTGCAAAATCAATTCGAATTAGTTTATCCAAATTTACTTTAATTGGAGCTACTACCAGAACTGGTCTTATTACTTCACCACTTAGAAGCCGTTTCGGGGTAATATCCCGTATTGGATATTATAACGAGGAAGAATTGCATCAGATTATTACTCGTTCTGCTCTTATTCTTGGTATAAAGATAGAAGAAGCTGCTTCTAAAGAAATTGCCAAGCGTTCTCGTGGTACTCCCAGAATTGCCAATAGATTATTAAAAAGAATTCGTGATTATGCTCAGATAGAGGGTGAGGGCTTTATCAGTAAAGAAATTGCTTTTTTCGCTCTAAAAAATATGGGTATTGATGATCAAGGTTTATGCGAAATCGATAAGCGTTTATTATTTACTATAATAGAGAAATTTCAGGGTGGACCTGTGGGACTTGGGACTCTGGCTGCCTCATTAAATGAGGATAGAGAGACTATATGTGATGTACATGAACCTTATCTTTTACAGAAAGGGTTTTTAACAAGAACACCTCAGGGTCGGAAAACAACAGAAAGAGCTTATCATTATTTTTACCAGCAGAAACATAAGCTAACTGAAAGCGATAATTCAACATTATTTTAAGGAGATGCAAAAAGAAGATGAATAGTATGCATACTATAGCTAAACTACTAATAATTTTTGGTCTAACCATGATAGTTATTGGCTTACTTTTTTTCTTGTTAGATAAACTTCCTTCTTTTTCTTTCCGCTTACCAGGTGATATTCTAATTCGGAAAAAAAATTTTGTCTTCTATTTTCCCTTAGGTCTATGTATTCTTATAAGTATTATATTAACACTTCTCTTGCAAATTTTTAAATAGCACTCTTATTTTTTAAATCAAATTAGCATAGAGTAAATGGAGTAAGATAAATGAAACAAGATATAAACTGTATTCAACAAGACAAATTGTATCACAGGTACCCAAAGTTTAGTTATATTTTTATAATTTTACTTCTTTTTTTTATCAATCATATGGAACTAAGAGCAGAAATACCTGTCTTGAGAGTGGGAATCTTTATAGATTATAAAGAGATTAGCTTAAAAGGGGATAAAGGTTTACAGATATATGATATATCTACCGGTAAAAGTTTATTAACTCAAAAAGATAATCAATCATTAAAAATAATTGCTGAATCACAAGGGATAAAAATCAATAATCAATCTTTAAAGATTAGTCAGGGTATCAGGGCCATTCCTATGGGTAAGGGATACCTGCAAGTAGAAGATAAAAAATATAGAGGCGAAATCGAAATAATAGTAGAAAAATCACTTCTTAAGGTAATTAATATTATACAATTAGAAGAATATCTCTATGGAGTTTTACAGAAAGAAATATCTCCAAATTGGCCAATGGAAGTACTGAAGGCTCAAGCTATTGCTGCCAGAACCTTTGCCCTTTCTAATATGGATAAATACATAGACCAGGGATATCATATTTGTGCTACAACCAATAGCCAAGAATATGGTGGTGTTTTATTTGAACATCCAATTACCAATAAAGCGGTTGATGAGACCAAAGGAATTATTGTAGTATATGAAGGGAAACCTATTAATGCGGTCTACCATTCTGATAGTGGGGGGTATACAGAAAATTGTGAAGAAGTTTGGGGAAGTTATATTCCCTATCTGAGAAGTGTTTCCTCAGAATATGAAGCAATTGTCTCACCACCAAATCATCAATGGACTTATTCTCTTACAGAACAAGAGTTATTAGCAAAATTATCTCAGAAAGGTTGGCAATTAGATTATATTAAAGAAATTATTATTGTTGATAAAACAGCAACTGGCAGAGTAAAAACTATAGATATTGTGGGAAATAACGGCAAAAAGATTACCTTAAAAAGTAACGATTTTAGACTGCTGATAGGTCCAAATTTAATTAGAAGTTCATTATTTTCTCTGGAAAAGAAAGGAATTGGTAAGTCAGAAGAAAAGTCAGAAGAAAGAGTAGTTCCTGATAAAAAAGAGCAGGTAGAGCAGACAGCACCAAAATCAGTGAGTGATATTTTAAAAGAAGAAAGAGATTTTACCATACCTGAATTAATTGCTCTATTAAATAGACCTAAAAAAGCCCCGGAAAGCAAAGAAGTTCTTTTACCAGAAACTGTTAAGAAGGATGACCCACCTGGTGATTTGCTTATTGTTTTTAATGGTAAAGGTAGTGGTCATGGTGTGGGACTTTCTCAGTGGGGAGCTTATGGAATGGCAACCTTAGGATTTAAGCATGAAGATATCTTAAGATATTATTATAAGGGAATCCAATTAACCAGGATATATTAAAAAGTATGGTAATAATGAGGTCGCAAATGGATATCACTCTCTTTGATTACAATTTACCTCATCAGCATATTGCCCAGGAGCCGCTAGCAAAAAGGGATGAAAGCAGATTGATGGTTCTGGATAGAAAAGAGAAAGAGATTAAACACCAAAAATTTTATCAGATTGTAGACTATTTAGAATCGGGTGACCTTCTGATTCTCAATGATAGTAAGGTAATTCCTGCTCGATTATTTGGTTATAAAAAAAGAACAGGTGGGAAGGTTGAAGTTTTACTTATTAATTCTCTATCAGAATATCGCTGGCAAGCTCTCATAAAACCTGGTCGAAAAACTCCTCCGGGAACTGAATTAATTTTTTCTCCCCAGTTGGAAGCTGAGGTTATTAGCAAAGACCAACAAGAGGGAATTTTTCTTCTTGCTATGAAGGCTGAGGGAAATATGCAGAAAATATTGCAAGAAATTGGTAAAATTCCAACTCCACCATATATTAAGAAGGAATTAAAAAATCCAATCTCTTATCAGACTGTTTATGCCAGAAAGGACGGTTCTATTGCTGCACCTACTGCTGGTATTCATTTTACCGAAGAACTTTTAACAAAGATTAAACAAAAGGGGATTGAGATAATTTATTTGACCTTACATATTGGTAGAGGAACTTTTGAGTTAGTTAAAGTTAACCAGGTAGAAAAACATCAAATGAAAGAAGAGTTATATACTATATCTTCTGAAAATGCTAAGATTATTAACCAGGCTCTTAGCAAGAAAAGAAGAATTATTGGAGTTGGAACATCAGTTACCAGGGCTTTAGAATCTGCTTTTACCAAAGATAGAATTTTAGCAGGCACCTCTTGGACTAAATTGTTTATTTATCCCGGTTATAATTTTAAGGTAATTAATGCTTTACTTACCAATTTTCATTTACCTCGTTCTACGCCTCTAATATTAGCATCTGCTTTTGCCGGAAAGGATTTTCTTTTTCAAGCTTATCATGAGGCGATTCAAGCTAAGTATCGTTTTTATAGTTTTGGAGATGCCATGTTTATTATCTAAATATCCCTTTAACCCTTAATAATACTTGTTTTAAAGTAACATTCTTTCCAAGAAAAGAATACCAGATTGACTTTTACTTATACAAAACAGTAAAATAAATTTTTTTGACCAGCATATTTAAAAGGGAATAGCATATTATTCTTCTAAAAATGAGGTATCTAAAAGTCCATTAATATTGATTTATTTGGCCTAAGGGAAAAGGGTAAAATGTCTATCAAATTTAAAATTATCAAAGAGATTGATAAAATTAATAATAAGGCCAGAGCGGGAATTATTGAAACAACTCATGGCCTGGTGGAAACTCCTGTATTTATGCCGGTAGGAACCCAGGCTACTATCAAAGGTATTTTACCGAAAGAAATTAATGATTTAGGTTTTTCCATAATATTATGCAACGCTTATCATTTATTTTTAAGACCTGGTCATCAACTAATTTATAAATCTGGTGGATTACATCAATTCATGGGTTGGAATAAAGCAATTCTAACAGATAGCGGAGGATTCCAGGTCTTTAGTTTAGGAAAAATAAATAAGATTAATGATGAAGGAGTTACTTTTCAATCTTATATTGATGGCACAAGACATTTTATAAATCCTGAAAAAGCTATGGAGATTCAAATGGCTTTAGGTTCTGATATAGCAATGGTTTTTGATCAATGTGTACCTTATCCTTCCAATAAATATGAAACACAACTAGCCGCAAATCGGACCTATCAATGGGCTAAAGAATGTCAGAAATATCATAATAGAAAAGACCAGGCCTTATTTGCTATTATTCAAGGCGGTCTATTCCATGATATTCGTAAGGAAAACACCTTGAAACTAAGGGAATTAGATTTTCCTGGGTATGCTCTGGGTGGGTTGAGCGTTGGAGAACCCAAACTAATGATGTATGAAATGTTAGAGGCCATAGTGCCTCTATTGCCTGCTGATAAACCCAGATACTTAATGGGAGTGGGTGCACCTGAATCTATCCTGGAAGGAGTTATCAGGGGGATTGATATGTTTGATTGTGTCTTGCCTACCAGAAATGGAAGAAATGGTTGTCTTTTTACTCATAATGGAAAAATATCCATCACTCAGGCTCAATATAAAGAAGATTTTAGGCCACTTGACCAGTATTGTCACTGCTATACCTGTCAGAATTTTACCCGTGCTTATTTACGCCATCTTTATAAGGCTAAAGAAATGTTAGCACCGATTTTGGGGACAATTCATAACTTATATTTCATGCATCAATTGATGAAAAAGATCAGAGAGGCTATTTTAGAGGACAAATTAGAATCCTTTCAGAGAGAATTTTATCATAATTATTTAATTTCGGAAAATGAATAACAAGAAGAAAAAAATGATATTTATAATTTTGAGGACCAACTGCTGAAAATATTTGATAAAAATAGATTTATTAGGTATAATTTAAAGGAATTACAAAAAGAAAGGTGTGTATTAAATAAATGACACAAGGAATTCAACAATTTTTACCTTTAATTATTATCTTTGCCATTTTTTATTTTATCCTGATACGTCCCCAACAGCAAAGACAGAAAAAACACAAAGAGATGTTAGATAGTTTAAAAGTAGGAGATAAGGTAATTACTATTGGAGGAATTTTCGGTATTATTAGAGAAATAAAAGGTGATGTTTTTACCTTAGAAATATCTAAAGATGTAAAGATAAATACTACCAGAAATGCTATTGGCTCTAAAAGAGAAAATTAAAATTCTGGAAGGACTGAAGGTAAGTGCTTAAGGGCAGGTTTTAAACCTGCCCTTCTTCTTATTTTTCTTTATTAGTAGAATTAAGAATAATCTAAAGATATTTTATTCTATTCAGGTACTGTGGGAAGGTATAAAATTAAATCATAATTTGACAGGGTAAATTATTCAATACTATAATCATATGGTTTTCGAAGCAAGAATTATTAACGATTTTCTATATCTATATAAAGAAGGTATGTTTTATTACCAATTTAAAATACATTTCAGGCATAGCGATGATTATTAAATATATATAATAAAGGGGATTTAATTCCCCTCTTATATTTAGAGGAGTTTTTAATATGAAGCAGTTAAGATTATTTAGATTAGCTTTTGTTATCTTGGTTGTTGGCCTTGCCCTTTTTTATGTCTTTCCCTTAGACAAGAATATAAATCTGGGACTTGACTTGCAAGGCGGGTCTCATATTGTTTTAGAATGTGTTGATTCCCCCCATGCACCAGTAGATAGTGATGCAGTAAATCGAGTAGTTGAAATCATCACTAATCGTATCAACCCTGAAGGAGTTAAAGAACCAGTTATTCAACGTCAGGGAGAAAGGAGGATTTTGGTACAATTACCAGGTATGGATGACCCTCAAGAGGCTGAGAAGCTTATCGGTAAGACTGCTTTATTGGAATTTAAAGATGAAAGTGGGCAGACTTTATTGACAGGAGCCTATTTAAAAAATGCTAAAACTTCTTATGATCGTTTTGGCAGACCAAATGTGATATTGGAATTTAATGAAGAAGGTGCTAAATTATTTGAACAGGCTACAGTAAGGAATGTAGGAAAAATTTTAGCTATTACTTTGGATGGTCATGAAATTTCAGCACCAGTGGTACAAGAACCAATTCCCAGTGGGGAAGCCTCTATTGTCGGGCAGTTTACTTTAGAAGAAGCACAAAGATTAGCCTTATTATTAAGAAGTGGAGCTCTTCCTGTAGAAGTAAGAATTTTAGAAAATAGATCTGTTGGTCCCACTCTTGGTAGAGATTCTATTAACCGTGGTTTAAAAGCAGGTATCGTGGGGCTATCTTTGATACTTATATTTATGGTAATCTTTTATAAAGGGTTTGGTCTTGTGGCAGA
>CAZGKY010000084.1:0-9443 GCA_964525625.1 uncultured Atribacterota bacterium
TACACCCTATCCTACACTCTTTCCCTACACGACGCTCTTCCGATCTCTCAGAATTTTTCTGAAATTATTTTTCTTCCTTTCCCGATACCTAATAAATATTATTTTTTTATTCCTATAATTTTAATTTTTTTCACAAAATGATAATTCTCCTATTGACAAGAAACAAATTTTGTGATAGAAAAAATCAAATATTATTATGAGGTATTTATTTAAGATGCTAAGGAAACAGAGCCAAGAACTAAATTTCTACTTTAACTTTTATTATTATTTTTATTTTATTGGCGATGTTTATGCCTTAGTATCATAAACTAGTTCCATAAAAACAAGAAACCATAGGCATAAACATCACAAATGCCTATGGCTTCTTTATAGGTAAAACATATAAAGGACTATAGGTGGATATCAACCTGTAGTCCTTTTTTATTTTCTTTTTTTCAGCTTTTAATTTCCTGATAATAAAAAAAGATAATAGAGGTGAAAAATATGTTGGTAAGAGGAATAAGGGGAGCTATCACAGTGCCAGAAAATAGTAAAGAAGATATCCTGACCAGCACAAAAGAGTTATTGTTAGCTTTACAGAAGGAAAATGGTTTTGAACCTGCTGATATTGTCAGTATTTTCTTCAGTATGACTACGGACTTAGATGCCATCTTTCCCGCTGTTGCCGCCCGCCAGCTCGGCTGGGATAATGTTCCCCTTTTAGATATGCAAGAAATCCCGGTACCAGGTAGTTTACGCAAATGTATCCGTATCTTAATTCAGATAAATTGCCTGAAAAGTCAGGAAGAAATCAAACACTGTTACTTGAAGGGTGCAGAAATACTAAGAAAAGATTTAATAAAATAACAATTTAAAATTTAAAGCTAAAGGAAGGTGATTCTTAATGATTATCGTAATGGATGGAAAGACCAGTGAATCTCATGTACAAAAGATAATAAAAAAGCTAAATGAAATGGGCCATAAAGTTGATATCTCCAGAGGAGAAAGGAGGATTGTCTTAGGAGTAATAGGGGATGTAAAAAAACTCTCCTCGGTCCCTTTTTATGCCTTTGATGGAGTAGAAGAAGTTATTGCTGTTGAAAAACCTTATAAATTAGCTAGTAAAGAATACAAAAGCACTACCACTGAAATTAAAATTAAAGATGTGATCATTGGGGGGAAAGAAATTGTTGTAATGGCTGGACCTTGTGTAGTAGAAAACAAAGAACAGATATTCCAAACAGCCAAACTGGTGAAAGATGCCGGAGCAAAGATATTAAGAGGTGGGGCTTTCAAACCTCGAACTTCTCCCTATAGTTTTCAAGGATTAGAGGAAGAAGGTTTACAATTATTAGCTCAAGCCCGGGAAGAAACGGGATTGCTAATAGTAACTGAGGTAATGTCTGCCAGCCATATAGAGTTGGTGGATAAATATACAGATATCTTTCAAGTGGGAACACGCAATATGCAAAATTTTGTACTACTAAAAGAATTGGGGAAAGTAAATAAACCAGTACTTTTAAAAAGAGGAATGGCTGCTACCTTAGAAGATTTATTATTGTCAGCAGAATATATATTATCCAATGGAAATAACAATATAATCTTGTGTGAAAGAGGAATTCGTACTTTTGAAAATTATACCCGCAACACTCTGGATTTAAGCGCAATTCCAGCCCTAAAACAATTGAGCCATCTCCCAGTAATTGTTGATCCCAGCCATGGTACGGGAAGACAAGAGTTAGTTCTGCCTATGTCCAGAGCAGCTATCGCTGCCGGTGCCGATGGTCTTCTTATTGAAGTACATCCCAATCCAAAGGAATCTTTCAGCGATGGTGCTCAAACCATAGATTTTAAACATTTTAAAGAGTTAATGTCACAAGTAACACTAATAGCAGAGGCGATTGGCAGAACAGTAAAATCAAACAATATTATCTAAGATAAAAGGGGGAACTATATTGGCAGTAATATTAGAAGGTATTAAAGAAAAAATAATTAGAGGAACAATTACCATTCCGGGAGATAAATCAATTACCCATAGAGCAATAATTCTTGGTTCTATCGCTGAAGGAGAAACTATTATTCAAAATTACCTGGACGGTTTAGACTGCCAAAATACTATAAGCTGTATGCAGTCTTTAGGAGTTCTGGTAGAAAGGGTAAAGAAAAACCTTTTAATAGTAAAGGGGAGGGGCTTATCTGGTTTACAGGCACCAAATGGTGTACTTCAAGTCGGCAATTCGGGGACAACTATAAGATTATTGGCTGGATTATTATGTGGGCAAAATTTTAATAGTGTTCTTGATGGTGATTATTCTATTAGAAAAAGACCTATGAAAAGAGTTATTCAACCATTATCGTTAATGAATGCGCAAATTAAAGGATTATACCAGAGTGATTTTGCACCATTGAGTATTGTGGGTAAATCCTTACAGGGAATACATTATACCCTGCCAGTAGCTAGTGCTCAAGTTAAATCAGCCTTACTTTTAGCTGGTCTTTATGCCAATGGGGAAACTGTTATTTATGAGCCGGAAATAACCAGAGATCATACCGAGCGTATGCTCGAATTAATGCAGGCTGATATTAAATATCTACCAGGCGACAAAATAAGCTTAAAACCAGGAAAAATTTTAAAGGGTGTCTTGATTGATGTTCCCGGAGATATATCATCTGCAGCCTATTTCCTGGCATTAGCCTGTGCCAGAAAAGAATCAGAAATAATTGTAAAAAATGTTGGCATTAATCCTACCCGTACCGGTTTTTTAAAGGTTCTAAAACAGATGGGAGCCCAAATTAGTTTGCTAAATCAAAAGGATATTTCCCAGGAACCAAGAGCTGATATTAAGATAAATGGTGCTCTTTTAAGAGGAATAAGCATTGATAAAAAAATCATTCCCAGTATTATTGATGAACTACCTTTGGTAGCAGTTATTGCTACTCAGGCTCAGGGAGAAACAGTTATTAAAGATGCCCAGGAATTAAGAGTAAAAGAATCAGATAGAATTAAGAGTATCGTTCAAGGTCTTACTAAAATGGGTGCCCATATTTATGAAAGGGAGGATGGCTTTACAGTAACTGGTCCTAACCAACTCCAGGGAAATATTGTGGAAAGTTATTATGATCATCGTATCGCTATGTCCCTGGTTATTGCTGCTTCCTATGCCACAGGCAAGACAGTTCTGCAGCAGGAAGAATGTATTAATATATCTTATCCCAATTTTTTAAAAACCTATTTCCAACTCAGCACTTAACTAAGATGAGAATGGAGATAAAACAATGAATGATAAAATTATTCTAACTGGTTTATTAGGAGAACATATTGAGCATAGTTTATCCCCTTTTATTCACCAATGTTTTATTAATTATTATGCATTAAAATATATTTATTTACCTTTTTCTATAACCAGTAGGGAATTGAATGATGTCCTAAAGGCCATAAAGATATTGAAAATGAGGGGCGTAAATGTAACTATCCCTTTTAAGGAGCAAGCTCTGCCCTTTATGGATAAAATTGATTTATCAGTAGCCCAAATAGGTGCCCTGAACACCATAGTTCGAGAAGATGATAAGCTTTGTGCTTATAATACAGATTGGATTGGTTTTCAAAAGACACTTCAAGAAAAGATAAATTTTCATTTTTCTGACAAAAAAGCAATTATTCTTGGTGCCGGTGGCTCAGCTCGAGCTGTTCTTTACGCCTTACTGATTAATGGTTGTTCAAAAATCTCTATCTTTAATCGTAGTTATGAACATGCCCAAAAAATAATGAAAGATTTTCAGAATTTATATCCCCATTGTCAATTAAATATCTTTAACTACACTGACGGTAATCTTCAAAAAGAAATTGACAGTTCCGATTTATTGATTAATACTACCCCCTTGGGTAGCTGGTACTATCCTGATAGCTGTCCTCTACCAAATTTTATTACTCTTCCTTCTAAAATTATAATCTATGATCTTATTTATTATCCAGATAAAACCCCCTTATTAAAAAAGGCTGAGCAGAACGGTAACTTATCTTTCAATGGTAAACCGATGTTAGTTTATCAGGCTGCCGAGAGTTTTTATTTGTGGACAGGTATCAAACCGGATCAGAACATAATAGTACAGATATTAGATAAAATTTAAAATTATGTCTATTTTAATTATTTGAGGTGCGAAAAATGTTACGTTTTATTGATGCTGGTGAATCACATGGAAAAGTGCTGATGGGCATTATTGAAGGTTTTCCAGCAGGTTTATCTTTAAATGTGAAGTTAATAAATAGTGACTTAAAACGGAGGCAAGGAGGATATGGTCGGGGATTGCGGATGAATATTGAACAAGATAAAGTAGAGATCTTATCTGGTATTATTGCTGGTAAAACAATTGGCAGTCCAATAGGACTATTAATTGGTAATAAAGACTGGACGAATAAGCAAATTAAACAGAAAGAGAAGGAAGATTTTTTTACAATACCCAGACCAGGTCATGCTGATCTTGCCGGTCTACTGAAATATGGCTTTGAGAACTATCAAGCTATTTTAGAAAGAGCCAGTGCACGAAAGACCGCAATGAGGGTAGCCATTGGTTCGGTAGCTAAGCAATTATTGGAATATTTTTCTATCTATTCCTATAGTCATGTCATCGGTATTGGTTCCATAACAGCTCAGGAAAACACTTTGAGAAAGATAAAAAAAGATATTAAGAATATCAAGAAAAGGATTAACCAATCCCAAGTATACTGTTTAGATACTGATATTTCGGAAAAGATGTGTCAAGAAATTGATCAAGCCAAAAAAGCTGGGGACACCTTAGGTGGTATCTTTGAAGTAGTGATGTATAATGTTCCAGTTGGTTTGGGTAGTCATGTCTTCTGGGATCGACAGATAGATTCCTGTATTGCCGGAGCAATAATGAGTATCCCCAGTGTTAAAGCAGTAGAAATCGGAAATGGATTAAAAAGTGCCCAGAGCAGAGGTTCTCTAGCCCATGATGCTATTTATTACCAGAAATCTGAAAAAGTAAATGATAGTAATAAACCTAATTTTTATCGCAAGAAAAATTGGGCAGGAGGCATAGAAGGAGGAATAACTAACGGGGAAGAAATAATAGTACGAGCTTATGTAAAACCTATTCCTACTCTACTGCTACCTCTCTCCTCTGTAAATATAAGAAACAAAAAGAGCTCCTTAGCTAATTATCAAAGATCTGATTGCTGTATAGTTCCAGCGGCAAGTGTGGTGGGAGAATCTGTGGTTAACTGGGAAATAGCTAAAGCTTTTTTGGAAAAATTTGCTGGAGATTCACTCAGAGAAATTGAAGATAATTTTAATAATTACCAAAAAAGGATAAAAAATTGTTAGCAAAAAATATTTTTATCACAGGTTTTATGGGAACAGGCAAGAGTACTGTAGGTAGACTTTTAGCCCAAAGAACCAGAAAAACGTTTTTAGATATTGATGAAATTATAGAATGTCGAGAAGGTCTTTCTATTAAAGACATTTTTTCTAAGAAAGGGGAAGAATATTTTCGCAACTTAGAAACTAATATACTAAAGGAAATTAGCAGCAGACAGGGAGTGATTGTTGCTACAGGTGGAGGGACTCTTCTTTCTGAGGAAAATGTTAAATTAGCCGAAAGTTGTGGAGATATTATTTTATTGTGGGCTACGCCAGAGGTTATTTTGGAAAGACTAAAACAAGAAAAAGATTGCCGTCCTCTGCTTTATGGTAGTAATAAACTTGCCCAAATAATAACCTTGCTCAATAAAAGGAAAGAAAAATATAACCGTTTTGGATACCAAATAGATACCTCTCATCTAACTATAGAACAGGTAGTAGTAAAAATACTGGAATTGTATCAGGAGGATGTTTAATTGATGAAAAACAAAAGTATGGACTTACTTTTCGAACGCAAGTTCCCCTGTAAAGTAATTATGGGAAGAGGAATATTGGCTGATGTAAAAAATAATCTCCTTCCCTATTTACCGGAAGCAAAAGTTGTTATCCTAACTAATCCAAAATTAAATAGACTTTATGGAAAACACCTTATTGCTGATTTAATTAATCAGGGCATTAATGTTCATACTGTGGTGATTCCTGATAGTGAAAAGACAAAAGATTTGGCTACTACGAAAAGAGTATGTGACAAATTATTAGACTGGCAAACAAACCGCTTTACCACTTTAATCACTCTGGGAGGTGGTGTTATTGGAGATTTAGGAGGTTTTATTGCTGCCATATTTATGAGAGGGATCCCTTTAATTCATATTCCCACTACTCTTTTAGCACAGATTGATAGCAGTATTGGAGGAAAAGTGGCCATTAATCATAAAAGGGCAAAAAATATTATTGGCAATTTTTACCATCCTAAGGTCGTCTTAGTCGATTCAGAGCTATTACTGAGCTTACCCTTACCACAGATAAAAAATGGACTTGTAGAGGCTATTAAGATTGCTATTATTAGTAGCTGTCCCTTTTTCAATTGGTTGGAAGATAATATTGAAAAGATGTTACAAAAAGACCAGGTGACACTGGACACTTTAGTTGAACAAGCAGTTCAGGCAAAAATCAACATTGTTTTAAGTGATCCCTGGGAAAATAATAAAAGACAATATCTAAATTTAGGGCATACTATCGGTCATGTATGGGAGACTATGGGCAATTATACCCGAATAACACATGGAGAAGCAGTAGCTTTAGGTCTATTAATGGAGACCAAAATTGCCTATAATATGGGAATTTGCTCAGAGGACTGTCAGAAAAGAATTAATGACATCCTTTCCGCATTATTTAATACCTGTTCCTCAAAACCCTGGCCCTCCCTTTTACTTAAAAAGATGCTAAATGTTAAGTTAAAAATAGATACTAATATCGATTTTAAAAAATTCTGGAATATCTTAACCTTAGATAAAAAGAATAAACAGAAAGGAGTAGTATGTGTGTTACCAGAGGAGTTGGGTAAGGTTCGCCTATGGGAACCTATGGATAAAAAATTAGTAAAAAAAGCCCTGGAAGATTTTTTTAACCATTATCGTTCTTTGTGAATGTAGCAAAGATTGGAGAAAGAATTTTTATCATAAAAAGATTAACCTATTTTAAAATACTACTAGCTACTGTCCAGGCCAGTAGATATTTACCTTATTATTAAAGAAAAAGGAGTGAGAAGTATGTTAACAATTGGAATTATCAATGGACCAAATCTAAATATGCTGGGGAAAAGAGATAAAAACATTTATGGAAAGCTAACTCTGGAAGAAATTAATCAAAGAATTAGAGATTTTGCCCAGGAAGAAGGTATAGAAGTAATTATTAAACAATCAAATTCAGAGGGAGATATAATTGATGCTATTCAAAGCCTTTCTTATCAAGCTGATGGTTTAATTATTAATCCTGGAGCTTATACTCATTACAGTTATGCTATTGCTGATGCTTTAAGAGATTGCCCCATTCCCAAGATAGAAGTTCACCTTTCCAATATTTATTCCAGAGAGGGGTTTCGCAGGAAATCAGTTACTGCTCCCGCCTGCACCGAACAGATTGCAGGATTTGGATATGAGAGCTATATTCTTGCTCTCTATGCCTTAAAAGATTTAATAACAAATAGGCAAAAAAATATTAAATAAAGGTACTGCTTAAGCGATCTTTACTGATATAAGATTAATTCAAAAATAGAAAATGTCTATCAAATAATTATGATTAAGAGGAAAAAAATGAAAGAAGAAAGTGACTTTAAGCACAATATAACCATTATTGGTGTGGGCCTAATCGGTGGTTCTCTGGGACTCTCCTTAAAAAAGAAGAATCCAACCTGGAAAATAGTTGGTATTGACCGACCAGAAATAATAAAAAAGGCAATGATAAAGGGTATTGTTGATAAAGGTACAACCAATCTACCCGAAGGGGTAAAAAAGGCTGACATAGTAGTGATTGCTACTCCAGTAAAGACAATAATGAGTTTACTATCTCAAATCAAACCTTTTCTTAAAAAAGGGTGCCTGGTTACCGATACTGGTAGTACCAAGAAAGAAATTATGTTAGAGGCTGAGAAGGTATTTGCCAGAGAAGTCGATTTTATTGGTGGACATCCCATGACCGGCTTAGAAAGAGGTGGAGTAGAATACGCCTGTTCAGACCTTTTTAAAGAAAAACCTTATCTTGTCATTCCCAAAAAGGGAAATAGCTTTTTAGCTCATCAAAAATTATCTTTTTTAATTAATTGTCTTGGAGCTCGAGAAATAAAGATAGATGATGCTCAAGAACACGACCAGATTATTGCCTTAGTCAGTCATCTACCCCAGTTAATTGCCGTAATTTTGACCAATATGTTGGGTTTATGGGTTAGAAAAAAGAATAAGGAGGATTACTTTACCATCAATGGTAAGGTTTTTCAAGAAATGACCAGGGTTGCTACCAGCCCTTTCGATATCTGGAAAGATATTTATCAAACTAATGCTAATTTTACTCTTGATAGTATTGGGGAATTAGAAAAATGGTTGTTGAGGATCAAAGAGAAGATTGCCCGCAATCCAGTAGAATTAGAAGAGGATTTTCAAACAGCTCGATTTTTTAAAGAAGAGATGCTCAAGAAGATATACTCAAACTAAAAATACCAGATGATATTCTTATTCGTAAATAATAGGAAAAGGAGTGTTAAGAAATGGAGAAGAATATTGATGATTATTATTATAGAAAAAAGATAGCATTACAGGGGGAAATTGGGTCTTTTAGTGAAATGGCAGCCTTACAATATTTTGGCTCTCATATAGAGATTTTATCTGCTAATAGTTTTAAACAGGTTGCTGAAATGGTTAAAAATAAGCAGGCAGAGTATGCCATATTACCAATAGAGAATTCCCAAACCGGGGGAATTAACAATGTCCATGATCTGTTATTACATGAAGATTTATTTGCTATTGGTGAAGTAATCTTGAAAATTGAACATTGCCTTATTACCCATCCCGGTACCAAGAGAGAAAGGCTGGAAAGAATCTATTCTCATCCCCAAGCGCTGGCTCAATGTGAAAAATACTTATTAACTAATTTTCCCCATTGCCAGATTATACCAATTTATGATACTGCTGGTAGTATCAAACAGATCAAAGAATTACAGGATCTGGCTGCTGCGGGTATTGCCAGCAAGCGGGCTGCGTATTACTATCAGATGCAAATTATGGAACAAGGAATCGAAGACAATCCTTTTAATTATACCCGTTTTCTTGTTTTTTCTCCTGAGATGATCAATTCAGAAAACACTAACAAGACCTCCATTATTTTTGCTGTAGTAAGTGTACCAGGGGCTATTTATAGATGTCTAAAAGAATTTGCTTTAAGAGAAATTAATTTAACCAGATTAGAATCCAGACCCAGTAAAAGAAAACCATGGGAATATGTTTTCTACATGGATTTTGAAAAAGGACTATGGGATAAAGCTACCAGATCGGAAGAGCGTCGTGTAGGGAAAGAGTGTAGGATAGGGTGGGG
>CAZGKY010000085.1:0-9437 GCA_964525625.1 uncultured Atribacterota bacterium
TTCTACTTGAGGCAGCGTATCGTATTTCCTTTATATTTTTATGTGAGGCATTAGGTATAAAGGTAAACATCGCATCATCATTGCAGGTATTTGATGAAGCTTTAATAACAGGTTTGTTTTTTATTAATTATATTTTATTATACCATTTTCTACATTTCTTATCTATATTATTTATATTGAGGTTTAAAGGAATTATCCCTATTGAGAATTTCTGAAATTTATTTCATGCTTAAAATCTTGACTAAAATCTTACAAATTTTGTTTTTTTTCTCACCATAATAAATGCTAATCTCTTGTCCAATTTATTATAATTAAGGCGCTTATATTGTATCTAAAAAATCTAAACGATTATTTATTATTGAAAAGAATATTTATCAATATCGAAATTATTTTGTAATTTCGATATTGATAAATATTTATCTTAATCCAACTACTTTTTTAAAATTTCAGAAATAATATTAACATACCTTAACTTTTACGAAAAATCACAATAATTGGATTTTTTTTATAGTGATTTTCTTCCTTATAATACAGGTACATCTCTAAGGGCAGCTTGAATTTCACTCTGTGGAAATTGGTAATTTTTCAATTTACCTTCGAAGTAGGCCTGATAAGCTGCCATATCTACATGTCCATGTCCACTTAGAGCTAAAAGAATAGTTTTTACTTCTCCTGTTTCCTTACATTTTATTGCTTCCTCAATGGCTACCCGTATAGCATGGTCTGATTCCGGAGCACTGATAATTCCTTCACTACGGGCAAAATCAACTCCAGCCTGAAATGTTTCTAATTGATGAACAGCTCTGGCTTCTACCAAACCTAAATTTAAAAGATGGCAAATAATAGGTGCCATACCATGATAACGTAAACCACCAGCATGAACAGGAGGAGGAATAAAGCCATGTCCTAAGGTATACATTTTTAGTAGAGGAGTCATACCTGCTTCATCACCGAAGTCATAGCGGTAGGGTCCCCTGGTCAGGGTAGGACAACTAGCTGGCTCAACATTGATAATTCTCAGGTTAGGATGTTGGCCATCAATTTTATCCTTAATAAAGGGCAAAAACATTCCGGCAAAATTTGAACCACCACCTACACAACCAATAATAATATCCGGGTATTCATCAATCTTTTCTAGCACTTTTTTAGCCTCCAAACCAATCACTGTTTGGTGTAATAAAACATGATTAAGTACACTGCCCAAGGAATAATGGGTATCCTCTCTACTGACTGCTTCTTCTACAGCCTCACTAATAGCTAATCCTAAACTCC
Source organism: uncultured Atribacterota bacterium (assembly GCA_964525625.1). GTDB lineage: Bacteria > Atribacterota > Phoenicimicrobiia > Phoenicimicrobiales > Stramentimicrobiaceae > Stramentimicrobium. Next base: position 1,273 of record CAZGKY010000085.1, read on the forward strand.
CAGGGCAATCTGGCTCTCTAGCTAAAATATTTCTCCCGGCTTGTGTTTGTTCAGAAGGGCTGGGAATACAATCTGCTCCCCATACCTGCATCATTACTCTGCGATAAGGTTTCTGCTCATAACTAATTCTCACCATAAACACCTTAATTTCCAGACCAAAACAGGCTCCGGCAAAAGCTAGAGCACTTCCCCACTGACCTGCTCCAGTTTCAGTAGTAATTCGAGTAATCCCCTCTTTTTTATTATAATAGGCTTGAGCTACAGCAGTATTAGGTTTGTGACTTCCCGGTGGACTGCTACCTTCATATTTATAATATATCTTTGCCGGTGTCTGCAGAGCTTTCTCCAATTGGATAGCTCGATAAAGCGTTGTTGGTCTCCATAGACGATATATTTCCCTTACTTCTTCTGGAATTTCAATATACCTTTCTGTACTCATCTCCTGCTTTATAAGTTCCATAGGAAATAAGGGAGTCAGATCTTCCGGTTGTATGGGCTTTTTTGTTGCAGGATGCAACACTGGAGGTAAGGGTTCTGGTAAATCAGCCAAAATATTATACCAATATTGGGGCATCTCCTTTTCTTCTAAAATATATTTTATTTGTTCCATAATAATATCCTTTCTTTTAATCCTTTCTGATAATATATAATGTAATTAATTTACTCTTTTATGTATTAACTATTTTAATGTTAATTAGAAAGCTCTATTCTCCCCCATCACAGGGGGACCATCCTAAGATTAGTATTTTCAGGAATATTTTTTTCATTATCACTTATCCTCCTTCCTATTTTCTTCATTCTTTGGTAATAGTTACATAATTAATTTATCAAACCTACATTTACGGTCATTAATAATATTTTATGTTCCTTGTTCAAACATCTTCTAAAGTGTTACTTACCAGTAATATAATTAACTTTTCTCTCTTTTTCTTTTCTATATAAAATAAAAAAGACTTTTCATCCCAGCAATACATGCAAGGGACGAAAAGTCTTTCGTGGTGCCACCCTTTTTAGATTGTTTTTCTCATAGTATAAGAAGACAACCTCTCATTCAGGTTCGGTTAAGCTGAAACAAATAAAAAAACCTTTCACCAAGAGGCGAAAGGCCAGTTTTTTCGCGGTGCCACTCTCATTGAAACAAATTATTCATTTATCTGTTTCCACTTAATAAAGTACAGGTATATCACTATACCGATACCCTTTCCTGTTCACGGAGGAAACCCGTCAGACCTTACTCAGATTTAATACCCTTTCAGATCGAAACTTGTGGGGCCATTTGGTACATTCCAGGAACCGCTTCTCATCATATACGGCTTTCTGTCTCCTTGTAGTATGTACTTATTTTCCCACGCTTAGTTATTTAGATATTTTTATTGAAATTATACCATGATTGTCAAGAGTAAAATGTCCTTGATTATCTTTTTGTAACTTAATAGTGGTATTTTTCTTCTAGATTAAAATGATATGATATAATATTTAAAAATGTTATTTGATAGTAATGAAATTGCAAAATAAATCTTACTCTATCAAATATTTTTTATGGAATGAGAAATAAAGAGTACTCAAAATTAGATTAGGAGATTTTTTAGAGGAAGTAAAAGGACTACAATTAAATTTAATATCTTAGGTAAAGTTTGATGTATTTTATATTAAGTTTAAGAAGAATAGTTTAAGAGATTTTCCAGAAGAAATATTTATTACTCTTGGATATCTTGCTATTATAAAATCTTCATTATATAAACTTGTCTTACCTATCATTAAAAAAATATTTATTGCAATTCTCTAATATAAACTTTCAATCAGACTATGGATGGTAAAAATGTTGAGCGGTAAAACCAATAAAAAGAGAATAATTTATAGTTTTATTATTCTGTTAATAATATTTTTTGCAGTAGGCGTCTTAATATCCTATTTTTATATCAATAGTGAAAACTTCCGGACTAAGGCAAAGTATATTCTTACCAAACAATTAGAAAATATGTTAGAGAAAAAGATAGAAATTGGATCTATTGACAATATATCTTTACAGTCCCTAAAACTAACCCATCTGGTAATAATGGAAAAAAATTATGATGGAGAGGAAATCTTATTTCAAGCAGAAGAGGCAACAGCCAATTTTTTCTTTTTTTTCCCCTTTTTTACCGGTAGTAAAGAATGGCAGTTAAATATTAAGGAAATTACTTTTTCTTATGCTTCTATAGATTTAACCAGAGATATTAATGGGGAATTTGACCTAGTGAAAAAAATTAATTTAAATCAAGAATTTTTGCAGGAAAATATAATTATCCAGCAGATTAATTTTCAGAATAGTTTTTTAGTTTACCAAGATAAGTTAGTATACCATTATAATCAGGATTCTCTAATTACTAAGGTAAAAGACATTAACGGATATTTTAACATAACTCATTTACCGAAGGTAGAATTCAGTTTTAGGGGTATTCAAGTTCCAGATGAGGCTGCCTTATCTTTAGCAGGATTCTTTTTTATTAATAAAGCAGAATATGCTCTTAATTTCCATCTGCAAAATGCAGATATAACCCATTTTCAGTATTATCTTGAGGCAGCTCATCAATTTGATATTTCCCAGGGGAAAATGGATTTGGTACTTAATCTAAGCTTTTCTCCAGATTGGAAGACTAATGAAATTTTTTGGCAAGGGAAGGCAAATCTTCATCAAGTAAGTACTAATCCATATTTCCTAAAACGGATACCTTTCCAGCAAATTAATGGTGAGGTTATTTTTACCAAACCAGAAATTAAAGTACTAAGTCTGAACGGACTTTATCATAATAGTGTTTTTCAAATAGAAGGACAGGTTTTAACCGAACCAGAAATTTATTTTGACCTGAATATAGTAGGTAAGCAAGTAACTGCTTCTCTTCTCAAAGAAGATATCTACCTATTTATTGAGGGATATGATGATTTTGCTCTGCAAGGTAAAGTTGATCTAAGTGGAAACATTAATGGCTTGCTTGATGGTTTCTATCTTAAAGGAATAATAGATGCTTCTGAACTAATTATTGAAAATATATCCTTTCCAAATATTTCAGGTAATTTCTCCTTAAGTAATGAAGGTTTGATTATTAATAATCTGGAGTCCCAAGATGATCTAGCCTCAATAGCTATTATCGGTCAACTGAATTGGTCTGAAGAAATTTCTTTTTACCATTTTGATATCCAGACTTTTAATTTACCTCTGAGACATTCTTTATTTCAACAATTTTCCTTCCTAGAAAAATTCTCCGGTAATCTGGAAAGTCATTTTCAGATAGATAGTAAAAAACAGGAACCTTCTCTTTTTGACTTTAAGGGTGACTTCACTATTAATAATATGAACATAGGGGATTTTTCCCTGCCTGAACCCCTACAAGGAAATATAAAATCAACCATAAGTCTTTCTGATAAGCTATTATCTATCGAGCGTTGTCAGTTACAATCCAATAAAAGCTATGGCTCTCTGGTTGGTGAATTACACTTTGGGGAATTAGTTAATTTTTCAATCAACTTTGAAGGTCTAATACCTGACTTAGCAAGATATAGCAATTCTCTTGAGCCATTGGAGAAAATAGCTGGAAGTATGGATTTAAAAGGTAAAGCAGAAGGTAGCCTGCAACGACCAAAAATTAATATAAAACTACAGTTATCAGAATTTGCTATTGAGGATAATCAGATAGGTGAATTAACCGGCACCATAACTTATCACAACGGTAATTTTTACATTGAATCAGCAAGCTTAAGCAACCAGGAATTACAATTGACCGGAGAGGGTAAAATAATGAATATCCAATCAGATAAGCCAGAATTTTCTCTTGCTTACCAACTCCACCCTTTAGCTATTAAACCATTATTAGAGAGAGTAGACTATTCTCTTCCTTTATTAGGTCAGTTAGAAGGTAGTGGCTCAATAATGGGTATTTGGCCCGAGTTAGAAATAAGGGGAACTCTGCAATTAGAAAAGCTATCCTATCAGGATTATCAGTTGGGAGAAGGTATAATAATTTTTTATTTACAACCAGAACAGATGCCTCCATCGGAAAGCACCAAGAAGGACTTAGATAATTTTCTAAACAGAATCGTCACTAATCATTCCCTTACTTTAGAACACCTGAAATTGCAAAATAAGATTATGCAATTAAATGCAAAAGGTCAGGTTACCATAGGGGAAAAACAAAACTTTTCCTTAGAAGCAGAACTATCCCACCAGGCATTTAAGGAAATGATGGAACACTTCTATCCGGGAGAAGAAATTATGCAGAGATTTCTACCATCCCAAATAAACGGTAAATTATCCTGTACCGGAAATAGTCAGGAAAAACAAATTTTGTTATCTTTCCAGCTTATACCACAAGAACAGGAAAACAATCCTCCCACCAAATTAGAAGCAATATTTTCTGCAGATAAGAATGGTTTAAATATTACTAGTTTCCAATTGATTCAATCCGAAGGCTTACTGAAGGCAGAGGGTAAGATTACCTCTGATCAAAGTTTAGATATCAGTTTTCAGGCTTCACAATTAGATATATCAACTTTAATGAGTCTGATCCAAGTAGATGAGGAAATAAAAGGTATTATGGATATAAAAGGCTGGTGCACAGGAACAGTAAAACAACCCAATATATCGATAACGGCTCAAATCAAAAAGGGTTTTTTCCGAGAATTTCATTTTGAAAACTTACAAAGTGCACTAACATGGAATAGTTTAACAAATCTATTAGAGATTAAGGATTTAACCATTGCCCTGGAAAAAGAATACCAGATTACTGCCCAAGGAAGCATTCCTATAGATAGTTTTATTTCTCTAAAACCAAAAGACCTTGATTTATCTACTACTTACCGTGAAATCCCAATTGATTTTCGAATTTATATGGAAAAGGCTAATCTAAAGTTATTACAGTTATTCTGGAAAGACTCCTTCTCAGAAATTAGGGGAACAATGGATCTGGAACTTACTTTCACCGGCACAGCTGATAAGCCAGTAGTAAACGGAACGATTGATATTCATCAGGGGATGCTTTTCTTTAATGATTTACCAGTACAAATTGGGGAAATAAATGATATATTAATTATAAAAAATAATATAGTTACCCTTCCCTCCATTCCTGTTCTGGCTTATGAAAATCGATTTCTCTTAACTGGAGAATTGGAACTGGCTCACTTTTTACCTGATAAAATGTCCCTTATTATCAAAAATGGTGATAATAAAATTACTTATCAGGATATTTTAGAAAGCGAAGTTGATTTAAAGTTAATAATAAGTAATTCCTTGTTCTCTCCATATATTAGTGGTCAGGTACTCCTTTCTAATGGGGTATTACATATGAATAATTTACTACAGATAGAAGAAGGCATAAATTTTTCCTTTTTTTCCCCCACTTTTCAAAATAATTTCTCAGCACAGTTGGAAATAAATATTCAATTAATTGATCCTTTTAAACTAAAAATGTCCAATGCTGAAATTGATCTAGGTGGTAATATAAGTTTAACTGGCTCAACATTAGATCCAGTCCCTAGGGGTACCTTAACCTTAAAAAGGGGTTATATTATGTATTTTGATAAAAGATTTACCATCTTAGATGGATTGGTGACTATTAATGGTATAAATCCCAACAACATTGATCTTAATGCCAGAGCACAAACTACTGTTCAAGGTGTACAAATTAATATCAAGGCCATTGGTAATCTTTCTAATCCGCAGATTTTACTTTCCTCTCAGCCTGTTTTAAAAGAAACCGAGATCCTTTCCTTGTTAACTTTTGATCGTAATATACAGGGTCTTTCTGAAGGCGAAATCAGCCAACTCTTATCTCAAGAAATGGTCAATATTTTTTTTCAAAGCTTGCAGGTTAATCATTTTCGACGGTTAGAACAAGAAATTGCTGAAGGTTTGGGGCTTGAATTTATTAGAATTTCTTTTGATGCTCAAGAAAATACTGGTTCATATTTCTTTTTAGGGGACTTGCATATGGCTGATCTCACCCTGGAAATTGGGAAAAATATTGGTGATGATCTATTTATTACTTATTCTACTCCTCTTGACTTTCATGGAGAAGCAAAACTTGGCCTCGACTATAAACTTTCTTCTGACTTTACCTTCAGTACCCAATGGGAAACATATTCTTTTAAAAAAGAAGATTATAAAATTAAATTTGGATTAGAAATAAGATTTTAAATAATAAAATAGAAATTTATAGGGATGCGTTGATATATGTTTGATGTTAAAAATGCACTTATGGTTAATAAGCTATTCCAGGATTTTAACAACAAAGAGATTACTGATTTTCTGGTCTGTGCTCACTATCAAATCAAAGTCTATTCTGCTGGTGAGGTTATTGCTCTTGAAGGTGAACCCATCACAAAAATTGGCTTAATCCTTAATGGTAAAGTGGAGATTCAAAAAATTTCTCCTTCCGGGAAAAAAATAATAATTGATCAGCTTACCGCTGGTGATGTTTTTGGAGAAGCGATTATTTTCACAAACAGAAATACTTATCCTTCTACGGTAATGGCTAATTATGGTACAAAAATTATGTTTTTGGATAAAGATAATATTATGAAGATATGTTTCCAAAATAAAAAATTTCTCAGCAATTTATTACAATTATTATCAGAAAAAATATTAACACTAAATGATCGTTTACGCTTTTTAACCGGAAAAACTATTCGACAAAAAATTTGTCTCTATCTTTTAGAACAATACCAAAGACAAAAAACATTTCATATTAAAATAAATAATAATAGGGAAAAATTAGCAGAACGATTTGGTGTTACTCGTCCTTCCCTATCAAGAGAATTGCATAGAATGAAACGTGAAGGTATAATTTATTTAAATAAGAATATTGTTTCTATCAACAATCTCTCTCTTATTGAACAAAATCTTTAATAAGAATGCTATTACTCATCAGGTAATTCAGCTTTAGCTATTAATTATCTTTTCTTTTTGTTCACTTCTAATATTTCCAGCAAATCATTCCTTACCATCCAGCTTCTTTATTTTAATCAAGAAATATTTTCATATCTTCATCCACATCAGTAATGCCACCAATTTTAAACTTTTCTACTAATACATTAGCTACATTGGGAGACCAAAAGGCTGGTAAGGTGGGTCCTATATGAATATTTTTTATTCCTAAAGAAAGCAGAGCCAATAAAACAATAACGGCCTTCTGCTCATACCAAGCAATATTATAGCGAATGGGAAGGTCATTAATATCATCAAGATCCAATATTTCCTTTAATTGTAAGGCAATTACGGCCAGTGAATAAGAATCATTACACTGTCCAGCATCTAATACTCTCGGTATTCCTTTGATATTTCCTAAATTAAGCTTATTATATCTATACTTGGCACAGCCAGCAGTAAGGATGACTGTTTCTGGGGGTAATTTTTGGGCAAATTCTGTGTAGTAATTTCGGCTTCTCATCCGACCATCACATCCAGCCATCACTATAAATTTTTCAATGGCACCACTCTTGACAGCATCAATAATTTTGTCTTTTAATGCCATAACTTGATTATGAGCAAATCCACCAATAATCTCTCCTCTTTCTATCTCCTGGGGAGGAGGACATTTTTTAGCCATAGTAATTATTTGTGAAAAATCTTTGGTTTGACCTTTTCTTCGGTCAGGTATATAAACTATTCCTGGATAGCCTACCGTTCCGGTAGTAAAAACACGATCTTTATAACTATCTCTGGGAGGAATAATACAATTAGTGGTCATCAGTATGGGCCCCATAAATTTTTCAAATTCTTCGTTTTGCTTCCACCAGGCATTACCATAATTTCCTACAAAATGAGAATATTTTTTAAATGCCGGATAATAATGTGCTGGTAACATCTCACCATGTGTATATACATCAACTCCGGTGTCCTTGGTCTGAATAAGTAGTTCTTCCATATCTTTGAGATCGTGTCCACTGACCAAGATACCAGGATTATGACCTACCCCAATGTTAACCTTAGTAATCTCAGGATGACCGTAAGTTTCAGTATTGGCCTTATCCAGTAAAGACATGGTTTCCACACCAAATTTCCCACATTCTATTACTAGATTTACTAATTCATCTATAGAAAGTGAATCATCTGTTGTAGCAGCTAATCCCTTTTGTATGAATTCATGAATTTTTTTATTCTCAAATCCCAGATTAAAGGCATGTTCAGTATA
>CAZGKY010000086.1:0-9325 GCA_964525625.1 uncultured Atribacterota bacterium
TTTAGAAAGAAGAATTAAAGCTTTTAAACTTGCTGTCCAGGCAATTGATGATATATCTAATTGATAACTTTTTTATAATTGCTTATGTTACTCTAAAACTGCACCACTGCATTAATTGAAAAATAACCCTCAACTATAGAATAATTTGATTAACCAGGTTAATCAAATAACTTTTTTTATGTAAGAATAAAAATATAGCCAGAGGATCATTTGTGGTTTGAGGGGTTTGTCCAGGACAATTACGTTATCCTGATTTCTCACTTGACTTTGTTGAGCAAAAAATAAAAATGTCAATAATAAAGATTTGACCCCTTTATCATTATTTGACCCCTTTATCATTATTGCAGTACTGGAACTTATGTGGGAAGGAGGAGTCATTGGCTTGCTGGGATTTAAAAACAGGGATCTTTTATCAAAAGCATAAATTAGGCAGATTAAAGAAGGGCTTATATAAGAATTAAAACAAGGGTACTGCCACTTAAGATTTTAAGGGGCAGTACCCTTGTTCGATTGTCAAGTTCTGTGCCGTTTAACCACACTATTTTTTTATGATGTAGCATTAAAAAATTGATTAATGTAGTCACTTATGATACTATGATAGTGACTGAACAAGTCACTATTCCAAAAAGGAGATGGAGATTGTGTTTTCTATATTCTTGCGGCTTAAGCCAGAGAAGCAAGAACGCATTATTAATGCAGCGATAAAAGAATTTGCACAAAAAGGTTATAGAAACGCTTCTACGGATGAGATCGTTAAAGATGCAAACATTTCCAAGGGAGCGTTGTATAAGTATTTTCATAATAAGAAAAACCTATTTTTATTTATTTATGACCACTCTTCAAAGATTCTTACCAATGACTTTTACGGGAAGATAAACTTGAATGAAAAAGACATTTTTCAGAGATTGTGGCAAAGGGCATTGCACAAAATTAAAATTGTTAATAAATATCCTGATATATTTGACTTCATTATGGCTGCAAATATTGAAGAGGCTGATGTAGTGAAAAATGAATTGGAACACAGAAGTAAAGAACTAATGTCCAATCGCTATGACAGATGGTTGAAGGGAATTGATGTGTCAAGGTTTAAGGAAGGCATAGACATAGAAAGAACTATCAATGTTATTATTTGGACTATGGAAAGCCTGTCTAATCGAGAACGGGAAAAACTGAAGTCATTAACTTTAAACCAAAGATATTATGATGAAATCCTGGCAGAACTAGAGCATTATTTAGAACTGCTAAAAATGAGTTTCTATAAATAAAAAAATGTATTCCTTATATCCTCTTGATGCTTAATAATAAGAAAATCTCGTCATTTACAAGAATGACTGTTTCGAGATTATGTAAAGGAGATGTTGATATGTCAGATATGGTAAAAAGCTTTAAAGAATTAAATCTTGGGCTTCAACCCTTTGCAGGTGGTAAAGGCAGTATACTGGCAAAAATGTATCAAAAGGGGTATCCAGTTCCGGAGGGATTTATCATTTTACCCACATCATTTGAGGAGGAAAAACTCAAAGAAATAGCCTGGGAAGAGACAAAAACTTTATTAAACAAAATTAGAGCAAAGAACGAGGGAGCTTTATTTGCAGTAAGGTCTTCGGGGCTAAGTGAAGATTCAGCCCAAGCATCTTTTGCAGGAGAGTTTGAAACAGTACTGAGCGTTAAAACTGATAAAGAGATACAAGAAGCTATAAGCATAGTTTTTAGATCAAGAAAGTCAGAGAGAGTAAAAGCATATAGCGTAGTTCAAGGGATGGATCATGTTCACCAGATAGCAGTTGTTATACAGCTTATGGTTCAGTCTGAAATTTCAGGTGTATTGTTTACTGCCGATCCGATTACAGGAAGCCATACAAATATGACAGGTAATTATGTGTATGGACTGGGAGAGCAGCTTGTCTCGGGAGAAGCAAATTCCTATGACTTTAAAATGATAAGACCTAAAGGAAAATACGAAGGACCGGAGGATTTTAGAAAATATACACAGGGTCTCTATAAACATGCTGTAAAACTTGAAAAGGAATTGGGAGGACCGCAGGATATTGAATGGGCAATATCCAATGGAAATTTATATATTCTTCAGGCCAGACCTATCACCACTTTGCAGATAGGCAATTTAGATACTTATGAAATAAATTATTCCTACATGGGGGATTATCTCTGGAGCAATGCTAATGTGGCGGAGGCCATATCCGATGTGGTTACTCCCTTTACATGGTCTGTATTAAAGAACCAGGATGAAGAAACCGGTGTGGTCCCAGGGTATTATTTATGGGGAAATATTTGTGGCAGAATGTACTCCAATATCAGTCAGTTAGTGTCCGCAGGCAGCAAGAGCGGTTTAGAAAAAATGGGCGATATATTTGGAAGGCTTCCGGAAGAAATTGATATTCCCATTTTCCCATTTTCAAAGTGGGGTTATATAAAAGAAATGGTTCCTAAGGTGATTCGATACTTGAAAAAAACAAAAGCGGCTGCCAAAAACACGTCGCAGTTTCTAAATGATACACCTGATTGGTGCAGAGGTATGGAGGCAAAGATTAAACAGGCAGCGACGGCGAATGGACTGCTGTCTTTATGGCAGGAAGAATATCAGCCGTACTATTATAATTCGGTCTATATTTCCATGATTTATGCTCAAAAAATGGTGGGTATAGTAAATAAACTAAGCAATCAGCTCAAAAACCTGGTAGGCGAAGAAGATGCTAATATGCTGCTGTCAAATCTCAGGGAAGGTTCAGAGTTGGCAAGCCTTGGCCCGGTTGTTGGAATTGCAAAGGTTAGCAAAGGAGAAAAGAGTAAAGAGGAATACCTGCAGCAATACGGTCATCGGGGGCCCTATGAATTTGAACTGTCCGAGCCCAGCCCAGCAGAGGACGATAACTGGCTAGAGAGACAGATTAAAGAATTGAAAAAGTCAAATACAGACGTGGAAGGACTTATGAAAAAGCAGTATATTCAGCATGAAGCCGCTAAGAAACGATTTAGTGATAGTTTTCCTGCTAAAGTTAAATGGCTTAATAGGCAAATAGCAAAGGCGGCTGAGGGTGCTTATCTCAGAGAGGCTACTCGTTCAGAATATATAAGGATCTTCCGTGTTATTAGAACATTCGCCCTCAGAGCAGGAGAACTTACAGATATAGGAGATAATATATTTTTACTATATATCAACGAGGTTGAAAACTTGCTAAAAGGAGATGATTCAGCGCTGAAATTTATTCCTGTGAGACGTAAACACTATGAAAGGTATAAAAAACTGCCAACCTTTCCATCGATAATCAGGGGACGCTTTAACCCATTTGAATGGGCAAAGGATCCCAATAAGAGATTGGATTATTATGACGCTACACTGCCTATGGGCAGCACGCCGGATTCTGAAACCCTGAAAGGACATGCCGGTGCAGCTGGTAGAATAGAAGGAACTGTAAGGATTTTATTGAATGCCGAAGACGGAAATAAACTTAGGCGGGGAGAGATTTTGGTCGCATCCACTACCAATGTAGGATGGACACCTCTTTTCCCGCGGGCTGCTGCAATTATTACCGACATAGGCGCACCCCTATCCCATGGTGCTATAGTTGCCAGAGAGTTGGGGATTCCTGCTGTTGTGGGATGCGGGAACGCTACCACAAGGCTAAAAACAGGGGATAGGGTTTTGGTTGACGGCGGGCAGGGGATTGTGAAGATTCTGGGATAATCACCGTATACCTAATTACACATATTTGATACAATTAATGTTGTCTATTACAATATAATCCGTCTAATATATGGCAAATAATAATCCTATTGAAGTAAAAAAGAGATAATTCTTTGATTAAAATACTCAAACACCTAAAAGGTTCGGCAGTCGTAATGACCGCCATATTTGTGCTTTTGCTTGTCCAGGCGCTGTGCGAACTGGTGCTGCCTGCCATTACATCCGATATGGTCAACGAGAATAATGGGGTCTATAATTGAAAAAAACATTCAACTATAAAATAATCTGATCAAACAGGTTAATCAAATAACTTTCTTTATGCCAGAATAAAAAAATATGGATAGAGGATCATTTGTGGCTTGTGCGGTTTGTCCAGAATAATAACCTTGTCCGGGTGACTCGGCTTGAACTGCTATTGACATATATTTCATTGTATTATGTAGTATTATGTAATTTCAGCAACGCTGAAACAATATATAAGAGTGAAACAATGATTCTTCTACCATCTAAACCCACTAAACTAATGAAATTATATTTTGCCGAGAATAACCTCTCAATAAGTTTTATAAAAGAGATTGATGAATAAAAGAAATTACAAAAACATTTGTTAAGAGATAATAAATAATACTCTTCTTGTTGCAATTTACATTTCTAATTTGCTAAAATGATAAAAGTTATTGTAATAAAAATAGTAACGATTGTAGTATTTTCCCACTATTAGATTGATCTCTGCTATGTTGAAAAATTTTAAATAATTCCTGACAGCATGTAGTCAGAATTATATGTTAATATAAAAGCATTAGTATTAATGTTAATAAGAGAAAAATAAATTTTGGGGTGATGTATGTCTAAAGAAGAAAAGTTTTTCAATGCATTAAAAGATATATTTGTAGGAGCTAAGGTAGAAGGAGAGTCCGGTTATATCAATTTAATGCGCATTAAATCCAGATATTATGAACAAGACGTTTTTCCAAAATTACAACAAAATATTAATAAAGCTACAGAAAGTTTTCCTGAATTTAGAGAAGAACTTTTTGATAAACTTTATACCTTTTTTGAATCCTACTTTTCTGAAAGTGGCTCAATTTATTTCAGATACACCCCAATTCACAAGAATGTTTATGAAAAAGTCTATACAGATGATAAAGATGTAATGCTCTTCTGGAAAACTCATATGCTCTATTATGTTAAAACAGACCGGCTTTTTAAAAATTTGGAAGTTAGATTACCAGCTGAATTGAAAGACGATGAATCAGAAAACAAGAGTGATTATAAGTTTTTCTTTGATGTTTCTAATCTCCAACATAAAAAAGCAAATGAAAAGCGAGAAGTAATATATGAATTTAAAGAAATAAGGAAAGATAATGTTCCTGTTTTTAATGTTTCTTATTCGGAAAGAGGAAGAATTACCAAGATAAATGAGATTATAAAATCTTTAAAAAAAGAAGATATTAAAATTAATGAGGATATTTTAGAACAGGCTTTTAGAGTTTTTGAGAAACAGAGTGAAGTAGACTATTTTATCAACAAGAATGCCCGGGAATTTTTAAGAGAGCAATTTAATATGTGGCTTTATCAGTACGTCTTTTCCGGGGAAAGCAAATGGACAGAAAAAAGAATAAAGCAAATACAGGTATTAAAAGAGATCGCCTTTAAAATTATTGATTTTATCAGTCAATTTGAAGATGAGTTGGTTAAAATTTGGAATAAGCCTAAATTTGTGAGGAACTCTAACTATGTAATAACATTGGACAGAATTGTAAAAAATTATCCATCTATGAAAGGGTGGGGAAAATTCCCCTCTGAGAGAGGGGATCAAGGGGTGTTTAATCCAGGGGTAGTAAAATGGAATGAATTACCCTATAATCCAAATCTAAAACAAAAAGCAAGGGAATTAAGAAAAGCAAGGAATTTATCAGAGGTTTTATTGTGGAAGCAGATAAAAAATAAACAGTTATTGGGATTAGATTTTGACAGACAGAAAATCATTGGCGATTATATTGTTGATTTTTATTGCAAAAATTTAGGTGTTGTTATAGAAATTGACGGTCTAAGTCATGATGGGAAAATTGAATATGATGCAAGAAGAGATGAATATTTTAAAGGCCTAGGGCTTAAAATTATTCATTTGTCCGATTTAGACGTGAAGAAAAACTTAGAAGGAGTGGTTGATTTTTTAAAGAATAAATTGAACACCCCGTCTGCTAACGCAGACACCCCTCTATATACCACTAACCCCTATAAAAGAAGTGCAGAGGGGAATTTAATAGAAAAAATTATTAAGCACCCAAATATAAATGAGCAAATTGACGAATGGAAAGAGTTGGGAATCATAGATAATAACTTCAACAAAGATGAAATTATTGAAAACAATTTAACCGAGAAACATCTAAATCCCAAATATAAGTATTTTCCTATAGATACAAAATATTTCAAAGATCTAGAAGTTGAAATTTTAGCTTTGTTTGATGATTTAGACAATTCTTTAGATGGTTGGCTGATTAAAAGCGAGAATTACCAAGCTTTAAATACAATCCTGCCAAAATTTAAAGAAAAAGTGCAGACTATTTATATTGATCCTCCATTTAATTTAGACTCTTCAGACCAATTTTTATATCGAACCAATTATAAAGATTCTAATTGGGCGACATTACTTGAAAACCGATTACAACTTGCCAAAGATTGGCTTAATAAGCAAGGGAGTATTTTTATCCGTTGTGATTACAATGGAAATTGGATCGTAAGACCAATAATGGAAGGGATATTTGGAAGTGCAAATTTTAAAAACGAAATTATTATAAATAAATCAATAAGAATAAAAACTGAAGGTAACAAATTTCCGACTTGGCATGATTCGTTTTTGTTTTTTAATAAAAATAAAGATTTTTCTTTTTTTAAGCATATTACAGAAGATAGAAAAGAGGAAGAGTGGCGATCAATTGATACTGAGGGTGAATCATGGGAAATAATACCAGAGAATATGATAAAAAAGTTATCTAAAAAAAATATCAAAAAAGATATTAATGGAAACTATTTAACAAGAGCAAGATTGATTTTTGGGAAGGAAATCTTACCAAGAGAAGGGCGAAGATTCCCATCACAAGAGACTATATCAAAGCTCGAAGAAGAGGGAAAATTAAGATTAAGCAAAAATAATAATCCACAAATGTTAAAACCGAGTAAAATATATTTAACTGATAATTGGTCGGATGTTTATGGTTATGCAAGCAAGTGGAGTTTTCCAACTGAAAATTCAGAAATTGGTATATTGCGTTGTATAGATTCTACTTCCATAGAGGGTGGTTTCGTGATGGATTTCTTTTTAGGGTCAGGAACAACAACTGCGGTAGCCCATAAATTAAAAAGGAAATGGATTGGGGTGGAAATGGGAGACCATTTTGATGATGTAGTTTTACCAAGAATGAAAAAGGTATTAGCTTATGATAAATCTGGTATCTCAAGAGATAAAATTGTAAAGAAAAAATATAATGAAAAGAATGCAGGTGGTTTCTTTAAATATTATGAGCTGGAACAATATGAAGATACATTAAGAAAAGTAAAATATAAAGATACTGATTTATTTGAAAACCCCAACCAATCTCCATACAGTCAATACATTTTTATGAAAGACACCAAACTTCTCGATGCCCTGGAAGTTGATTATGAAAATAATAAAGTAAAAGTGAATTTTTCAAAGCTTTATCCTGATATAGATATTCCTGAAACACTTTCCAACCTTTTAGGAAAATGCATAAAAAAGATAACTTCTGAGTATGTTGAGCTCGAAGATGGAGAAAAAGTAAATATCAATAACCTGGATTATAAAACCATTAAATCTTTAATCTGGTGGTAATCATGATAGAATCACAAACAACTGAATTTAAAGCCAGCTGGCGAGATGAATACCTTAAATCTATTAGTGCATTTGCTAATACGAATGGCGGAAAATTGCTTATTGGTTTTGACGACCGAGGTAATCCAATTGGAGTAAGGAATTCTAAAAAACTTCTTGAAGATATCCCTAATAAGATAATAAACAAACTTGGAATTACCCCATCAGTAGAGTTAATCAAAGAACAAAATAAAGAAATAATATGTATTTCTGTGCAACCTGCTCCTACTATGATCTCTTATAATGGGAAACACTATATAAGATGCGGGAGCACTACTCAGGAAGTTAACGGAACTGAATTATCACAATTAATTTTAAAAAAAGCCGGGAAAACCTGGGATAGTCTTTTTTCTGAAGTCGGTTTAGAAAATATTAATGAAAAAACGGTTGATAGGTTTAGGGAGTTAGCCAATAATAAAATATCCAGTATTTCGAAATCAGATTCTATTAATAAAATTTTTTCCAATTTAGACCTTATCAATAATGATAAAAAGATAAAAAATGCCGCTCTTTTACTTTTTGGTAATAATCCTCAAAACAATTTTATTTCAGCTAAATCTAGAGTTGGAAGGTTCAAATCGAGTATTAATATAGCTGATACCGTAATAGCGGAAGGAAACATTTTTAATCAATTGGAAATAGTATTAGAGGCAATTAAAAAACATCTTAATGTAAAATTTGAGATAAAAGATATTCAGAGAAAAGATGTTTGGGATTATCCCCTGGAGGCAATACGGGAAGCGGTTATTAATTCTCTTATTCATAAAGATTACCTGAGTACAGCAGAAATTCAGATTAAAATCTATGATGATAAGATATGGATATGGAATCCCGGAAAATTACCATCTGAATTAAAGGTAGATGACCTGAAAAAAGACCACTCATCTTATCCTAGAAATCCTTTGATTGCCAATGTATTTTATCTTGCCGGTTACATAGAAAGATGGGGTTCAGGTACCAAAAGAATAGTTGATTTATGCAAAGAACAGGGTTTGCCAGAACCGGAATATAAAGAAGAACAGGGCGGATTTAGTGTCTGGTTTTTTAAGGATATTTATTCAGAAGAAATTCTACAAAAAATGGGATTAAATGAAAGACAAATTAAGGCTGTTTTATATGTAAAGGAAAAAGGAAAGATTACTAATAAAGAATATCAGCAAATATGTTCAGTTAAAAAAAGACAAACAACAGATGACTTAAAAGAACTCGAAAATATGAAAATATTTGAACGTATTGGAACAACAGGTAAGGGAACTTACTATAAGCTTAAAGGGGCACCAAAGGGGCATAACGGGCATTAAAGGGGCACCAAAGGGGCATAAGTTCCCAAGTTAATGAATAATAAAATGGAGAAGTTCTAGTGATAACGACTTTTTTACAGGATATTTTAGATGATATAAGCTCAACACATTTACCATATACCTGGAATTCTTTTGATCTAAAGACATTATCAAACAAAATTGAACTCTGGGATTTTCAGCAAGAAGCCATAGTAAATGCTTTAAAAGTATTATGGAAATATTATGAGGATTTTTATGATTTTCAACCAGAAGAAAGTATAGAACTTAATTTAGAAAGAAAAAGAAAATTATACCAATGGTATAAAGACAACGGATTAAATGAAAATTTGGATATCAAGTTAGACAGGCGAAGTAGAAAACTTAATGAGCTGCTTCCTGATTTTTTTAAACAAGAAGATGGAAAAATATCTTACTCGAATTATATAAATC
>CAZGKY010000087.1:0-359 GCA_964525625.1 uncultured Atribacterota bacterium
CCACCACCCTATCCTACACTCTTTCCCTACACGACGCTCTTCCGATCTGCTATTCTCAGTAATGATGTTTAATATTAGCATAAGTGGAGGCAAGTAATTTCCTGAATGATTTTTCACACAGTCTGACGCAATACTAAATACCAACGACTAACAACCAACGACTAACAACCAACGACTAAATATGCATCACTAAATACCAAATACTAGTGACTAACGACTATATACCAACGACAAACGATGAATTTGTCATTGCGAGAAGCATAGCGCTGAAGCAATCTCATCCACTTCTACCCGAGGAGAATTAAACCAGAAACTAATGTTGAACATTTATACTCAATACTGAATACCAAATACCAACG
>CAZGKY010000087.1:369-9278 GCA_964525625.1 uncultured Atribacterota bacterium
ATGAGATTGCCACGCCAAGCTAAAGCTTGGCTCGCAATGGCATTGAAGTTTATTGTTTTCAGTTTTTGGTTTATAGTTAAATATTATTTATTTAGTTATTATTATTTTCTATTAGTATTAGTATACGCAATACGCACTACTAAATACTAATGACTAAATATTATACACTATATAGATGGTTTTCAGAGAGAAATTTTTTCCCTTAAATACTCTATTATGTTATAATTAAAAAGTAACAATTATCAATTATAGGATATAACAAAAATGGAGAAAGAAATTGAAGTGGCTACCTTAGCAGGTGGTTGTTTCTGGTGTCTGGAAGCAATTTATAAAAGGGTAAAGGGTGTTATCAAAGTTATTCCAGGTTATAGTGGTGGAGTTATAGATAATCCCAGTTATAAGCAGGTCTGTTCTGATACTACTGGACATGCTGAAGCAGTTCAGATTTTCTTCAATCCTAAGATTATTTCATATCATGAGTTATTGAAAATATTCTGGCAAATACATAATCCAACTACACTTAATTGTCAGGGCGATGATATCGGATCACAATACCGTTCAGTTATTTTTTATCATAATACAAGACAGAAAAAAATTGCAGAAAAATCGAAAAAGGATTGGCAAGATGCCCATATCTGGCCACAACCTATCGTTACCGAACTAATCCCATTTCAAAAATTTTTCCCGGCAGAAGAATATCATAGAGATTTTTTTGAGAACCATCCCGAAAATCAATACTGTCAGCTGGTAGTTAAACCGAAGATAAAGAAATTTGAGCAAACCTTTCAGGAATATATTCAGAAGTAATAGTAATTAAATAGGAGGAAGGATGGAAATAGAAAAATACTTTCATTACCCGAATTTTTCTGTTGCGTTTTCAATTTTGGGAATATCGATTATTATTGCAGCACTTATCTTTGGGTTATTTTTTTATCAAACCAGAAGTAGCCGTGAATTTGTGCAGGTAGTTGGAGCAGCTACCCAAGGGTTTGAGTCTGATATCGTGAAATGGAATATTACCTTAGAAGAAAATACTGATCTATTTAATTTAAGAGATGGTTATCTTAATATTCAGGAAAAAAGAAATCAATTGATTGATATTTTAACGAATAAAGGAATAACAACAGATAATATTAATATTAATCCAATCTCTACCCAAAAAAGATGGAACAGAGATGGAGAAGTAGTAGGATATGTCTTGAATCAATCCCTTTTTATTATTTCCCAAAAAGTAGAAGTAATTGAAGAGCTGGCCTTAAATCCTGACGAGCTTTTGAAACAAAATATCTTTTTTCAATTTTCCACATTGGAATATTTTTACTCCGAGATTGATACATTAAAGAAGGATTTACTGGAACTGGCTACCAGGAATGCTCGGGAAAGGGCAGAGATGATTTTAAAAGAAAGTGGTCATAAGGTTGGTAAGATGATCTGGTCTCAAGCTGGTGTATTTCAGATTATTGAACCTTATTCTACTGAGGTAGCCAGTTATGGTATGTATAACACTGCCTCTCGTAAAAAAGAAATTAAAGTTACTGTTCATGCCCAATTTTTAATTCAATAAGAACATAAAAATTAATCATTATAATTAACAAGTTGTCTTTTTATGATTTTATCCTTACTATATTCAAAACAATTATCAAGTATCAATTCAATTTGCTCCAACTATTAATAAGATAATAAAAGGGTCTTTGTTATGGGATTTCCTATAAGCAGAATAAATTAGAAAAAATATGAAATATGTAAAGAATTTTTTTAGGAAAGAAAATGATAGAATATAAAGAATATTATATAAAAATATTTTGATATGGGAGAAAAATTGAATATTTCCAGGGATTCGGCTCAATTTTTAGATAAAAAAGATCCTTTAAAAAAGTTTCGGGAAAGATTTTACTTTTTACCTAATAAGATTTATATGGATGGAAATTCTTTGGGTCTTCTTTCTCGGGATGCTGAGGAATCTTTATTGAGAGTACTACAGCAATGGAAGGAATTAGGAATTGATGGTTGGCTGAAGGCTGACCCACCCTGGTTTTATCTGGCTGAATATTTGGGGGGTCAGATGGCCGAGTTAGTTGGAGCCAGGCCGGAGGAGGTAATAGTCACTGCCTCAACTACGGTAAATCTTCATTCTCTGGTAGGGACTTTTTATCAACCTAAAGGTATTAAAACAAAGATTTTAGCTGATGAATTAAATTTTCCTTCCGATATTTATGCTCTGGAAAGCCAGATAAGACTTAAAGGATTTAATCCCAAGGACAATCTCATATTAGTCAAGAGTCTTGACGGCCGTTTCTTAAGAGAAGAAGATATCGTCCAAATGATGAATGAAGAAATAGCCCTTATTCTATTGCCTTCTGTTCTTTATCGTAGTGGCCAGTTGTTGGATATAGAATATTTAACTTACCGGGCTAATGAAAGAGGGATAATTATAGGGTTGGATTGCAGCCACTCTGTGGGAGCAATACCTCATTATTTTGATCAGTGGGGCGTGGATTTTGCCCTCTGGTGTAATTATAAGTATATGAACAATGGTCCTGGTGGGGTTGCTGCTCTTTATGTGAATAAGAAGCATTTCCATTTATCAGTAGCTCTTGCCGGCTGGTGGGGCTATCAAAAAGATAAGCAGTTTGATATGTCTTTGTTTTTTACAAAAGCAAGAGAAGCCGGAGGATGGCAGATTAGTACCCCTCATTTACTAAGTATGGCTCCTCTGGTAGGTTCGCTGAAGATATTTCGGGAGGCTGGAATTAAACGGATAAGAGAAAAATCCCTGCAACTTACCAATTATTTGATTTATCTGATAAGAGAAAAAGGTTTAACTGAACCGCCATATTGTTATCATATTGGTAGTCCCTTAAAGGATAAACAACGTGGTGGACATGTAGCGGTGGAACATCTTGAAGCAGCAAGAATTACTAGAGCTTTAAAAGAAAGGAATATTATTCCAGATTTTCGTTATCCTAACATAATTCGTTTGGCTCCGGTAGCTCTCTATAATACCTTTGCAGAAGTTTGGGCAGTGATTCAATCCCTAAAGGAAATTATTGATAATGGGGAATACCTGAAATATGATTTAACTCCAGAAGAGGTAACTTAAGTAAATTTATTTATTAAGGAGAGAAATATTTGATACAAATAGAAATTATGAAAAAAATAGACAAAATAGTTTAAGATAGGTTAGAATAATTCTATTAAAAGAAAGTATTAAAAAAATCTATAATTAAAAATAAATGAGAGGTTAGACAAAAATGAGTAAGCTCACAAGCTATATATTGGCTATACTTATCTTTTTTTCTTTAAGCGGATTTATTCTTACAGTTTCAGCTCAACAATTAAATAATCTTTTGCAGGAAATAACCGTAATAGAAGGCATTTGGGAAGGTAAACTGCAAGTTCCTGGAACTGAACTCAGAATTGTTTATTGTATTACTACAACTCCTGAGGGAAAGCTAATAGCCAGTATGGATAGTCCTGATCAGGGAGTAACTGGCATACCAGTTGATAAAGTGATTTTTAAAGATCGCTCTTTGCGTCTAGAAATAAAATTAATTAGTGGATTTTTTGAAGGGAAAATGAGTGAAGATTTTTCCCTAATTGAGGGTAGTTGGCAGCAATCTGGAGTATCCTTTCCTCTTGTGCTTCATAGGATAGAAAAGCCTATAGAAATAAAAAGACCCCAGGAACCAGAAAAGCCCTATCCTTATCATGAAAAAGAAGTTAAATATAATAATGAGCAAGCCCAAATAACTCTTGCTGGAACTTTAACTTTTCCAGATGCAGAAGGCCCCTTTCCAGCAGTTATATTAATTAGTGGTTCTGGACCTCAAGATAGAAATGAAACTGTGGCTGGTCATCGACCCTTTTTGGTATTGGCTGATTATTTAACCCGTCAGGGTATTGCTGTGCTTAGATTTGATGATAGGGGTGTGGGGCAATCTACAGGAGATTTTAGTCAAGCTACCAGTGAAGATTTTGCCTCCGATGTCCTGGCTGGCATTGCCTATCTGAAAACCAGAAAAGAGATAAATTCTCAGCAGATTGGACTCCTTGGTCATAGTGAAGGTGGTTTAATTGCTCCCCTGGTAGCTGTGCAATCCTCAGATGTTGCTTTTATAATCTTAATGGCTGGACCGGGATTAATTGGAGAGGATATTCTATACTTACAGAGTGTTTTAATTTCTAGAGCGATGGGAATCAGTGAAGAAAAAATTATTCGCAATCAGCACTATAATGAAAAGATCTATACATTAATCAAAGAGGAAGAGAATGCAGAAATACTAAGAAAAGAACTTTATCGGATTTTTACTGATTATTTTGATGAGTTAAGCGAGGAAGAAAAGGAGAGAATTGGTAATTCAGAAGCATATTTTAATGCTCAATTGCAAAGTTTATTATCTCCCTGGTTTAAATATTTTCTTACTTATGATCCAAAGCAGACTTTGAGTAAGGTAAAATGTCCGGTCCTGGCTATAAATGGAGGAAAAGATCTGCAGGTACCTCCGGTAGAAAACTTGAACGCAATTGAGGAAGCACTGGTAGCAGGAGGTAACCAGGATTTTTTAATTAAAGAATTAGAGAGATTAAATCATCTTTTTCAGACTGCCGAAACTGGTTCTCCTGAAGAGTATGCCACTATTGAGGAAACCATATCACCGGAGGTCTTAAAGTTAATCAGTGATTGGATTCTGGCACATACCGTTGCCAATTAAATTAAAAAATCTTTAACAAATATTACTTGAATTAGTGTACATACTATACTTAACTAAAGAATTTTTATAACAGGAGCAAAACATGAAAGTACTTCGTTTAAAATTTGAGAAAAATGAGATTATAAAAAAGAATACCGCAGTTGAAATCTGCTTCAAGTGTTCTACCTGTTCCAAGTTTTGCCCTATTACCCAGAATGTGAACAAATATAACCTGGAAGACTCTTTTGTTACTCAGCTTTTTGAAGCAGAAAAACCCGA
Organism: uncultured Atribacterota bacterium; assembly: GCA_964525625.1. Taxonomy (GTDB): domain Bacteria; phylum Atribacterota; class Phoenicimicrobiia; order Phoenicimicrobiales; family Stramentimicrobiaceae; genus Stramentimicrobium. The sequence goes on from CAZGKY010000087.1 coordinate 5,340, forward strand.
GGCCTTGAATGATGTCTGGATGTGTTGTGCTTGCGAAAAATGTGTTATTACCTGTCCGCAGGATACTAATCCTACTGAAGCCTTTACTAATCTGAAAGAAAAATCTTATCAGGAAGGTCATGCCCCAAATATAGTTTATCGCTTAGTAGATCAACTTTTACAGGAAGGGACCGTTTACAGTATTAAATTTACTAATACTGCTCGCAAACGAGCTGGATTACAAGAAATTGCAAAAAATGAAAAATCAGTTTGCGAAATAAATATACTTGCCGAGAAAACTGGTCTGAAAAGGAGAGAGGGTCAGAAATGATAGCCAGCTATTTATTTTTTAAAGGATGTACTATCCCAGCTAGCTTACCAAATGTAGAGAAATTAGCCCGGGAAATTTTGCCTGAAATAGGTATTAATTTAGTGGAATCAGATGAGTTTACCTGTTGTCCTGATCCGATAAGACTTCAAGGAGCCAGTCAATATTTTTGGATGGCATCAGCTGCCAGGAATATTGCCATTGCCGAAGAAAAGAAGTTAAATATTATGACTTTATGCAATGGATGCGAAAATACTCTGGCCATTGTTAATTATAAACTGAGGAAAAATTCCGAACTAAAAAGAAGAGTAAATGAAGTATTAAAAGAAATCGGTAGAGAATTCAAAGGCACTATTAAGGTAAGACATTTTCTACAGATTTTAAAAGAGGATATTGGATTGAACAATCTGAAAAAGATGATTAAGAATCCGTTAACCGGGCTAAAAGTTGCTGGTCACCCAGGATGTCATCTCTTAATGCCCAATGATATTTTGAAATTTGATAATCCGGTGGATCCAGAATTTTATGATCAATTCATTGCTGCCCTGGGAGCAACTCCAGTTGATTATCTAACCAAGTCAGATTGCTGTGGTGTTTCTCTTAGTCTGGCTGGAGACCAAGAAGCATCTAATCGATGCATTCAAAATAAACTGATTGATATCCAACTTTCTGGAGCCCGATTTATCAGTACTGCCTGTCCTGCCTGTTTTAATCAATTTGACTTTGGTCAAATTATTGCTGCTCGGGACTATCCCCAATTACAAGAAAAACCTATTCCCGTATTGTATGCCATTGAACTTTTAGCCTTAGCAATGGGTCGTTCTTTTGATGATATTGGCTATAATCTCCATAGGATAAAAATACCAGTTGAGGAAATGGTGTAGGAGGAAGATATGGAAAAAGTTAAAACTACGTGTGTTTATTGCGGAACTGGTTGCCAATTATGGTTGAAAACTAGAGAAGGAAAAGTAGTAGATACTAAACCAGTTATGCCTCCAGAGTTTAATCCTGGAAAAGGTAAATTATGTATAAAGGGATGGAATGTTCATGAGTTTATTAATCATCCAGATCGTTTAACTGATCCTTTAATAAAAGATGAATATGGAATGTGGCAAAAAGTAAGTTGGGAAGAAGCAATAAAATACATAGCGCACAATATCCAGAAGGTTATAAGTGAAAATCCTGAAAATAGAAGGGTTATAGGATGTTTTAGTTCAGCAAAATGTACTAATGAAGAAAATTATATTATGCAGAAATTTGCCCGAGCAGTTCTGAAAACCAACAATATTGATCATTGTGCTCGGTTATGTCATTCCTCGACAGTTGTTGGTTTGGGAGCAGCTTTTGGTTCAGGCGCTATGACCAACTCCATTGATGAGATTGTTGATGCCCAAATTATATTTGTTATCGGTTCAAATACTAATGAGCAGCATCCCTTGATTGGTGCCAGGATATTAGAAGCACTAAAAAAAGGGGCGAAATTAATCGTTGCTGATCCACGAACCATCCCTCTATCTGAATTAGCCGAAGATAATGCAGGAATTGCCTTGAAGCATCGTCCTGGCACAGATGTAGCCCTATTAAATGGAATAATGAATGTGCTTATTAAAGAAAATCTTTATAATGAGCAGTTCATAACTGAGAATTGTGAAAATTTTGATGCCTTTAAGGAAGAAATAATGAAAATGACTCCTGAGAAAGCAGCGTATATTACGGGTGTACCACGTGATAGAATAATAAAGGCAGCTCGCATGATAGGTAATGCGGAAACTACCTATCTGGTTTATTCTATGGGCATTACCCAGCATAGCAGTGGAGTGGATAATGTAAAGAGTACGGCAAATTTACAAATGCTCTGTGGTAATGTAGGTAAATGGGCTACGGGAGTAAATCCTCTTCGTGGTCAAAATAATGTTCAGGGTGCCTGTGATATGGGTGCTTTGCCCAATGTTTTTACCGGTTACCAGTCAGTAGCTGATAAAATAATTCGTAAAAAGTTTGCCTTGGAATGGGGCATAGATGATCAAGAAATGGATGATCAGGTAGGGCTAACTGTAATGGAAATGATTGATGCTGCCTATCAGGGGGAATTAAAAGTACTTTATATAATGGGAGAAAATCCTGTGATAAGTGATCCCGATAGTAACCATGTTCGAGCAGCTTTGCAAAAAACTTTTTTAATCGTTCAGGATATTTTTATGACTCCCACTGCCCAGTTAGCCAGGGTAATTTTACCGGCAGCCTCTTTTGCTGAAAAAGAGGGTACTTTTACCAGCACAGAAAGAAGAGTACAGATGGTACGCAAAGCCATAGAACCAGTTGGCAATAGTAAACCAGACTGGGAAATTATTGCTTTACTGGCTCAAGAAATGGGTTATTCAGGATTAAACTATCAACATGCAGGGGAAATATTGGCTGAAATTAATCGTACCACCCCTATATATAGAGGAATTACCTGGGAACGCTTACAACGAAAAGAAGATGGTTTACAATGGCCTTGTCCTGATATTTCTCATCCCGGAACTGTATATCTTCATAAAGATGGAAAGTTTAGTAGGGGAAAAGGATTTTTTCATCCCGTACCTTTTAAAGAACCAGCTGAACTGCCTGATAAAGATTATCCTTTTATTCTTACAACTGGAAGAACTTTATGGCATTTTCATACTGGAACTATGAGTAGAAGGTCAAAGACCTTAAATGAAATAGTACCAGAGGGATATGTAGAAATTTCACGGGAAGATGCACAAAAACTACAAATTAATGATAATGAAAAGATTAAAGTTATCACCAGAAGAGGAGAAATTACCATTAAAGCACAGATTACCCATAAAGTCAGTGCCGGATTAATCTTTATTCCCTTTCATTTTGAAGAAGCCGCTGCCAATGTTCTGACTAATACTGCCTTAGATCCAGTGGCAAAAATCCCTGAACTGAAGGTTTGTGCTGCTAGAATTGAAAAAATAACATAGGAAAAGACAAAAGATAAATGATTTTCATAGCTAGTGGGGTAAGTAAATTCCTAATAAGCGTTATTAAAAATAATTGAATAAAAGGAAAATCCTTTACTGGAAAGGGGTATAGAGATGGCTTTAAAAGTAGTAGGAATTGTGGGAAGCCCACGAAAGGGAATGAATACAGATACTCTGATTACTAAGGCTTTGGAAGGAGCTAGATCAGTCGGTGCAGAAACTGAAAAAATATACCTCAATGATCTTAAGATTATGCCCTGTCAAGCTTGTGTAAGATTTCCTGCTCCTGAATATTGCTTTTACCATGATGGAATGGATACAATATACCAGGTTTTAGCAAGTGCTGATGCCTTAATTGTAGGGGCTCCAGCTTATTTTGGTTCCATAAGTGCACAGTTGAAATTGCTCATAGATCGTTCCAATTGTCTGGCAGAAATGGTTACCCTGCCGGATGGAAAACTTAAGTTTAAATCAAGATTGAAGAAAAGAAAAAAAGGAATCTTTATCTGGGTAGCCAATATATCTACAAATCCGGACCATGCTCTTATTTCTATGAAAATTTGGAGTAGGTATTTTGCCAATGTAGAACTGTTAGATACTTTAGTGATTAATCAATCTGATTTGGGAGAAGGTGCCAGGAAAAGGAAAGAATTGCTTGAACAG
>CAZGKY010000088.1:0-9271 GCA_964525625.1 uncultured Atribacterota bacterium
CCCCACCACCCTAACCTACACTCTTTCCCTACACGACGCTCTTCCGATCTTTTCTATTCACATATCGTTTACGATAAAATATTTCTAATGATTCTACCAAATTAATAGGGAACTTCCTCTGTATTTCAATTCCAGGTAAAGGTATAATATGAGTTCCTTCCCGAGAACGACTGACCCGAGCCAGTTGTATTTCTTTTTCACTGGACACATCTTCAATATTGAATACCTTGCTTACTGGTGGTAATTCCAGAGTATTAATTATTTTTTCTATCATACCCAGCGATGTTCCTAAAACCATTATCTTTTTAGGTTTTTCTTGTTGAATTTTATCCTTAACTATCCTGGCATGTTCTTCATCAAAAAAGATAGCCCTTCTAATTGCTTGAATTTTATTCAATTCTTTTTTAGCAGATAAGCCAGCTAAAATCTTGTCTTTTTTTATCAGAAGACCATCATCAATAATATATTCTATGTTCTCCTGATGAGCTATCAAGAGAGCCTTATGACTCTTACCAGTTCCACTTTCTCCAACCAGGGCATATACTTTCATAATAATATCTTTACTCAACCTCATCAAAAATCCAGTCAGGGGATATCTATCCCCCGACTGGTATTATTTGGACTACCTCTTTACCTTCACCCAGCCTCTTCCTTCAACAGCTTGGGCTACTCTCTTAATGGCAATAATGTATGCCGCATCTCGAGCATACAATTTTTCTTTTTCCGCTAAATCAATAACATCACAAAAAGCAGAGGTCATAATGTGATTTAATTTATCAAAAACCTCTTCTTTTGGCCAGTAATAATTCATATTATTCTGAACTTGTTCAAAATAGGAAACAGTCACTCCTCCGGCGTTACAGAGAAAATCTGGAATTAAAAAAACTTTATTTTCTTTTATAATTTTATCTGCTGCTAAAGTAGTAGGAGTATTCGCTGCTTCTGCATATATCTTCACCGTATCAAATTTTATATCCTGGACATTTTCGCTATGAACTGCCGAACCTAAAGCAGCTGGCATTAAAACTGTTACCGGCTTCCTTAACCAGGCGTCAGCATCTTCCTGTTTCCAGCCAAAAGACTTTGCCTGCTGGGGATTAATAGTTCCAAATTTATCCAAAGTACCAGGAGCAAATAAATCTTCAGGATTTATCCCTTCCTGGCAACTGTAGGTAAAAGCTGCTTTAGCACTGGCATCCCAGCAGGATATAGCCACTACTTTTCCACCATACTCACAGAATTTTCTCACAGCATAAGAAGCAACATTGCCTGCTCCCTGTATAGATAGGGTAGCTTCTTTAAAATCAATGTTTAATTTCTTTAAGGCTTCTCTTACACAAAATATGGCGCCAAAACCAGTAGCTTCTGTCCTACCTAGTGATCCTCCCACACCCACTGCTTTACCGGTTACAAATCCGGGCTTCCTGCTACGAGCAATGGTATCATATTCATCCATTATCCACAACATATCCTGAGGATTAGTAGCAACATCTGGTGCCGGCACATCAATATCCGGACCCACAAAATCATAAACCTTTCTTACCCAACCTCGGCAAAGTTTTTCCGTTTCACGATCAGATAGTTCTCTGGGATTACAAACTACTCCACCTTTCCCCCCACCTAAGGGAATATTTACCACCGCACATTTCCAGGTCATCATCATAGCTAAGGCCCTAACCATATCTATAGTTTCGTCTTCGGCAAATCTTAAACCACCTTTGGCGGGACCTCGGGCAGTGGAATGTTGAACACGAAAGCCAGTAAAAGTCTTAGTTGTACCATCATCCATTTCCACTGGTATGCGAACTTGAATCTCTCGCTCGGCTTCTCTTAAGAATTCTCGCAGGGAAGCATCCAGATTACACTTTTCAGCATTTTCATCAAACTGAGCTTGAACAATTTTAAAAGGATTTATTTCTTTATCTTGAGACATGAAAACCTCCAATTTTTAATAATTTTTATTTGGATTAATATATTTTTTTCTTAGACTTTTTCCTGAAGACAAATAGACATCAATGGCCCGAGCAGCTACTTTCCCATCCCCCACTGCAGAAATAACTGTTGCTGATCCTCTTACTATATCACCACCAGCAAAAATACCTTCACAGGTGGTCATTTTAGTTTCTTCCTCAACCTTAAAATAGCCCCATTGATTCACCTCTACACCTTTAGCATTTCTGGCTATAATAGGATTAGCCATAGTACCTATGGCATCAACCACCATATCTACTTCCAGAATAAAATTAGAATTCTCAATTGGAATAGGCCTCCTTCTACCTGATTGATCGGGCTCTCCCAACTTTATTTTTAAGCATTCCATCCCGGTTACTCTTCCTTCTTTATCTCCTAGAATTCTAACTGGTAAGGTAAGAAAATGAAAAATGATTCCTTCTTCTTCAGCATGGTGAACTTCCTCAGCTCGGGCTGGTACCTCTGCTCTAGAACGACGATATATAATGTATGATTTTTCAGCACCAAGTCGTAGTGCTGTTCGAGCAGCATCCATTGCTACATTGCCAGCTCCAATAGTAGCAGCTCTTTTTCTTATTTTTATTGGAGTATCATATTCTGGAAATAAGTAAGCTTTCATTAAATTAGAACGGGTCAAAAATTCATTTGCTGAATAAACATCATTCATATTTTCTCCGGGAATATTCATAAAGCGTGGAGCCCCTGCTCCATTGGCTAAAAATATGGCATCAAACTCTTCTTTTAATTCGTCTATGCCTCTGGTAGCACCTATAACCTGATTACAAAGTACCTTTACTCCCAATCGCTCTATCTCCTTAACTTCATATTCTACGATAGTTTTGGGAAGCCTAAACTCGGGAATGCCATAGACCAATACTCCCCCTGGCTTATGCAATGCTTCAAAAAGAGTTACCTGGTATCCCATTTTAGCCAGGTCAGCAGCACAAGTGAGTCCTGCCGGACCAGAACCAACAATTGCTACCTTCTTTTCTTTAATATTATCTCTATTACTTATTCCCCTTATGCCTTTCTCCCGAGCCCAATCCGCTACAAAACGCTCTAATCTACCTATGGCAATTGGTTTTCCTTGTTTATTGAGAACGCATTCTTTTTGGCATTGTTCTTCTTGTGGACAGACCCTACCCGTAATAGCGGGAAGTGCATCTGTTTCTAGAATAGTCAAATAAGCCTTTTTAATATCTTCCTCCACAATATAACGGATGAAGGCCGGGATATTTATTTCTGCTGGGCATCCCCCCATGCAGGTTGGTCTTTTGCATTGTAAACATCTCTGTGCTTCATAAATTGCTTCTTCTTTAGTATAACCCAGAGGAACCTCGTTAAAATTATGTATGCGTTCAGAAGGAGATTGCTCTCTCATGGGAACTTGCTCTCTTTTTGTTCTCTCTTTTATTGCAATCATTTTAGCCATATTAATTCTCCTTATCCCTAATACATCTTATTTGATCCCTGTAATGTTGCCAGGCCACTTCCTCCTCTGTGCAATAACGATAATTACGATGAATAAATTCCTCCCAATTAACTAAATACCCGTCAAATTCTGGACCATCAGTACAGACAAATTTTGTCTCTCCCCCAATAGAAACACGGCAGGAACCACACATACCAGTTCCATCGACCATAATAGTATTTAAACTGACCACAATGGCAACAGAATATAATCTGGCTAGATCAGTAGTGACTTTCATCATAATAGGTGGACCAATAGCCCATATTTTTCTAATAGAAGTATCCTGATCTAATTTCTCTTGTAGAGCATTTGTTACCAATCCTTTTCTTCCATAACTGCCATCATCTGTGGTAATAATTAGTTCATCTGAGACTTTTCTTAATTCCTCTTCCATAATAATTAATTCTTTAGTTCTGGCACCAAGGATGGCAATAACTCTATTGCCAGCTTCTTTTAAGTTACGGGCTATAGGATAAATACAGGCTATACCAGTACCTCCGCCAACTACTACTACCGTACCAAAATAATCTATTTCCGATTTACGCCCTAATGGTCCAATAAAGGAATACAAATAATCTCCTTCCCCAAAACAAGACAATTCATCTGTTGTTTTACCAACTACCTGAAAAACAATCTGCACCAATCCTCGGTTTCGGTCAAAATCAGCAACGGTCAGGGGTATTCTTTCCCCCTTTTCTCTGGTCATTAAGATAACAAACTGGCCGGCCTGCACCTTCTTGGCTACTTCTGATGCTTCTATCCACATACTATACATATCTTGATACAGCTTGGTTTTTTTATGAATACGATACATCTCTTTATCCTTTCCTATAGTTGCAAATATAAATTTTATGTTCTGTTATTACAAATCTCAAAGGTATCTTTTGCTATCATGAATTCTTCATCAGTCGGAATTACTAGAACCGAAACTTTAGAATCTTCACTACTGATTATTGCTTTCTCCCCTTTTAATCTATCATTCTTACTATCATCAATACTTATTCCAAAATAACTTATATCTTTACATACTTCCTTTCTCAATAAGGGAGAATTTTCTCCAATACCAGCTGTAAAGACCAGAGCATCTAAACCATTCATAGCGGCAGTATAGGCTCCTATATACTTCTTTAAGCCATAACATAAAACATCCAGGGTTCTTTTTGCCTTTTTATTACCCTGGGCAAGTTGTTCTTCCAGGTCTCGCATATCACTTGATAATCCCTCTGACAAACCTATCAATCCACTTTTTTTATAGAGAATATTATTGATGTCCTTAATACCAAGATTCTCTCTTTCCATTATATAAGGAATAATAGCTGGGTCAAGGTCACCACAACGGGTACCCATAATCACACCAGAAACAGTTCCAAAACCAAGACTGGTATCAACCGATTTACCTTCTTTTACTGCAGTTATACTGGAACCATTACCGAGATGGCAGGTAATTATCTTCAAGTCTTTCAGTTCTTTCCCCAGCATTTCAGCGGCTTTTAGAGCTACATATTTATGAGAGGTACCATGAAAGCCATATCTTCTTATCCTATATCTTTCATAATAATAATATGGTAAACCATAAAGAAAGGCTTGCTCGGGAATAGACTGATGAAAAGCTGTATCAAACACTCCAACCATAGGAATATCAGGTAACAACTCTTGACACACCTTAATACCCAGTATATTAGGTGGATTGTGAAGAGGAGCCAATTTACTAAATTCATCCAGAGTATTTAACACATCTTCATCTATTAGTACGGAACCAGAATATTTTTCTCCCCCGTGCACCACTCGGTGTCCTACTGCTCTTATCTCTGAAATGTCCTTAATGACACCATATTCACTATCTAGTAAATAATCAAGTACTAATTGAATACCCCGGCGATGATCAGGAATATCTATTTCTTCTTTTATACCTTCTTTTCCCATAGGATAATGATGTATTAGTGAGCCAGGAATACCTATTCTTTCCACTAAACCCTTAGCTAATAAAGATTCATCAGTCATATCAAAAAAACGATATTTTATAGAGGAACTACCCGAATTAATTACTAATATTTTCATAACCTTTAATCCCTTTCCCTTAGAAATTGGAAAAAGCTATACCATATTAATTAAATTTTCACCTATTTGGAAACCATATTCCAATGCTTTTTTATTTAAATCCCTTATTCTTTCTGGTATTCTGTTTTGTAGTGCTGCCTTAAGAGCATCTTTGCTAACAATATCAGTTATCTCAACCAGAATGCCTAAAGATATAATATTTGCTACCAATTGATTACCTAAAACCTTAATGGCCTCCTTTGTTATAGGGTATTGATAAATCTTTCCTGGAAATATTGGGATATTCAAAACATTGGTGGAGTCGACTAACAATAATCCTTCTTCTTTTAGATTATGGATATATTTATCACAGGCTTTCTGTGTTAAAGCTAACAGTATATCAGATTTTAATACTTTGGGATAATCAATTTTTTCATCACTGATAATTACCTCTGATCTACTAGCTCCACCCCGTGCTTCCGGTCCATAGGATTGAGTTTGAACAACTTCAAATCCATCATAAATTCCAGCAGCTTCAGCCAGAATAATTCCAGCCAGGATTAATCCCTGTCCTCCAGAACCACTTAAACAGATTTCTTTTCTCATCTTTATTTCCTTCCTTTTTCCTGTTGCATTCTAAGACAGATATTCTGATATCTTTCACTATATTCAGGAATATTAATATCTAAAAATTCACCGGTGGGTATTTTCCCTTCCTTCTCTTCCTCAGAAAATTTTTCCCAAATTTTTATAGGTATGGAAACACTTTTTATCCATTCCAACATTTGCATAGGAGTTCTTAACTGATTTATCCGACCAAAAGAAATTGGACAATCAGATATCACTTCTACTACCGAAAAACCTTTTTTAAGTAAAGCTTTTTTTATAAAGCGAGTAGTTTGGTTAACATCAAAAATATTACTTCGAGCAACATAAGATGCTCCAGCACTGCTAGCCAGAGCAGCCAGATCAAAGCTCTGATCGATATTACCATATGGTGCTGTAGTACCATATTTACCAGTAGGAGTTAAGGGAGAATATTGACCACCAGTCATACCATAAATCATATTGTTTATAATTATAGCAGTAAGATCTATATTTCGACGAGCAGAATGAATGAAATGATTACCGCCAATTGCTGCACAATCACCATCACCCATTACGGCTATTACTTTTAGTCCGGGATTAGCCATCTTGATACCAGTGGCAAAGGGTAATGCCCGACCATGGGTAGTATTCATAGTATTAAAATCAACATAACCGGTAATACGACTGGAACACCCGATTCCCGAAATCATTACAATTTCATCCTTTTCCCATCCTATACTATGAATTGCTCTTAATATAGCTCCTAAAACAATACCATTTCCACAACCAGGACACCAGATATGAGGTAACATTTCTTTTCTAAAATACTGGGTAATAGAATTGTTCATAATTTGCTTTCCTCCTCAATCTTGGAAAGAATCTCTATCGGGTTAATCAGCTCACCATCTACTCTACTATATGAGACTACACGGCACCTACCTTCCGCTGCCCTTTGCACCTCACGTGCCATTTGCCCCAAATTCATCTCTGCAACCAATATTAAATCAACCTGCCCAGCTAATTGCTTAATGGTATCATCACTAAAAGGCCAGAGAGTAACTAATTTTAATAAACCTACTTTTATTCCTTTTTCTCGAGCCAACTTAATTGTTCTTTGAGCTGCTCTGGCCACTGAACCGTAGGCAATTAATGCTATTTTTGCATCATCCAGAAAATATTTTTCTTCAATAATAATATCCTTCTTATTCAGTTCTACTTTATTGGTTAATCTTCTTAATAATTGATCAATTTCATTATTATTAGCGGTAGGGTAACCCTTTTCATTATGGACCAAACCAGTTACATGATATCGGTATCCACTCCCAAAATTAGCCATAGGTGGAATTAAATCCTGCTCAGCCTTATAGGGTAAATATTCTTCTTTACTTACCGTTGGTTTTTTCCTCTCGATTATTTCAATTTCTTCTCTGTTTGGTATGTTTACCTTTTCCCTCATATGAGCAATTACCTCATCTAACAACAACATGACTGGTGTACGATATTTCTCACTAAAATTAATAGCCTTAATGGTCATATGTAAAATCTCATCTACCTCAGCCGGAGCTAATGCTATCATAGGATGGTCTCCGTGTGTTCCCCAACGGGCTTGCATCACATCTCCTTGAGAAGGCTTGGTTGGTAATCCAGTACTTGGTCCGCCTCTCTGGGCGTTAACAATTACACAGGGTATTTCACTAATTACTGCAAATCCAATATTTTCCATTTTAAGACAAATCCCAGGACCAGAACTGGCAGTCATAGCTTTTACTCCAGCCAAAGAGGCACCGATTACTGCAGCCATACTGGCTATTTCATCTTCCATTTGCATAAAAACCCCTCCCAGTTCAGGAAGACGCATGGCCATACCTTCAGCGATTTCGGAAGCTGGAGTAATAGGATAGCCAGCAAAAAAACGCACTCCAGCTAAAAGGGCTCCTTCTACACAGGCTTCATTCCCCTGTAGAATCTTGGTAAAATTTTCTTTAACCATCATACTAATCCTCCAGACCTTTGTGGTTAATATTGTGACCAAAAATCTTTTCTTTTTTTTCAACCTGAATAGCAAAATCTGGGCATCTTAGCTCACATAACAGACAATGTATACAATCATCAATATTTTTGGCCATAGGATAACCAGTTTCGCTTTTCATTAAAACTTTTTTAGGGCAGAAATGAATACAAATCCCGCATGATTTACACCAATCTTCTTTTATTCTTATTATGGTCTTTTCGTTCTCATAAATCTTTATCTTATCCTCTTTATCCATTTCTTTTTTTACTTCCCTTCTTTCTTTTTAATTTCCAATATGGTTTTCTTCAGAGTATCAATAGATCCCTTATCAGGAAGGTAAATAAATTCAATCAGGGGAATCTTTTTAGAAATCAATTCTTGAATTTCTTTTTTTCTGCCAGGAGAAACTATTAATATATCACTATTACTAATAAGTTCTTTTAGTTCATCTTTTTCCCGAGCAGTAGTAAACAATATCTCTCGAGATTTAATACCAGCATTATTAATAGATTTTATAACTCTTTCCGCAAATTTACTGGTTAAACAGACTAATCCTATCTTCATATCTGGAGATGTGCTGCGGGCAATCTTAACCATGGTCTCGATTTGTGGTTCCAGTGCTATAGCAATAATATTTTTATTTTCCTCTTTTAAATAATCTTGAACTTCCTGAAGATGAAAAAATGTGGTTACTACTAAATCGACCGATTTCATCTTTTCTAAAAAAGCTTCTTTCTGATGATAAATCTCATCAATTAAAATAGGGGTAATATGAATACCGGTACCTAACTCCAATCTTTGGGAAAAATAAATTAATTGTTCCTGATTGCATTCAATAAATGCTATATGTATATTAGAGAAAAGGTCCCTTTTTTCTTTAAAACGATGACTGACTAAACGTATAAAATCTTCCAAGGAAATATTTAACTCTAAAGCCTTCTGAATAGCAACATCAATATTCCTAATTAGCGGTGTTTTGTGTTTGCTATAATCTTCCTGCTCTCCTTCAGTAATAATAAAAGTACCTTTTCCGGAAATTGAGGCAATGATTTTCTCCTGAACCAGCTCTTTATAAGCCATGCTCACTGTATTACGGCTAACTTTTAATTTCAGGGAAAGATCTCTTTCGGTAGGTAATTGTGTACCTTTTTTCAGCTGAGAACTATGGAGATCGGAAGAGCGTCGTGTAGGGA
>CAZGKY010000089.1:0-9263 GCA_964525625.1 uncultured Atribacterota bacterium
AGAATAAAACCATTAGGTTTTCTTGCTAATGCCTTGACAACCAGGGAATCGAACATAATAGTATCTCGAGGAACCTCAATCTCAATTACTTCCCTGACTCCGGCTTGATACAGACCAAGGGTATGAAATTCAGCCATTTGAGGCCAGACCGCCTGTTTTTCGGTAAATTGAATTACTCTTTCCAACGAATCATGCAATTCAGCCCAGGTCTTGGTTACCCCAGGAAGTACCTCCTCAGTGGGGGGGAACCAGGAAATTGACCAGGGAAAATAATTCACTGTTATCTCATAGCTCGTTGAAGCAAGCATGCAGAATAAGCCCTTCTCTACTGCTAGGGGCATAGCTGCCTGAATGCATACTTCTGGTACCGGTCCCATTACTACTAAAGCGTTATCAATAATTTTTGCCATCTGGTTAATGGCTTTCTCAGGAGAAACACCAGTATCATGTTCTATTACTATAATTGGTTTCCCAAAAATTCCTCCCGCTTCGTTTATTTCTCGTACTGCTCTCTGGGCACTCCAGGACATATAGTTTCCTATACTGGCTATGGGACCAGTTAGGGTATTAAGAAAATCTATTTTCCAAACTTCAACTTCCTCATTAGAATTATAAGCCAGAACCGAACAGGATAGAACTATGAAAAACAAATTGATTAACAATATTGGACTTAAAATGGCTATAATTTTTTTCCATCTCATATTAAATCATCCTTTCTTGATTTCTTGATTGAATCTTTTCCAATGTCTTACCGTTTTCTGTTATCATTAACCATATTACAGCTATATATAATATTCTGTTGATTTAAAAAAAGCGATATTTTCTTATAAACCAATAAAGTAAATATACTGCTGATAAACCCTTTACAGAGATTAAAAGGAATAATTGCTGGTAAAAGAAGTTGCACTACAACACCCCGATTAACTGCCAGGTATAAAGGGGTTATTATTAAATTGGCTGGGATCATGATTACGGTCATAATAATGGTACCCAATACTAAACCAATTATAGCACCATTTCGGTTATGTATTTTAAGATAAATCCAGGAAGACACTACAACAAAGGCACTGGTAGAGAGAAAGTTCATAAATGCTCCATAAGGTCCTCCCTGACCGGTAATTAGAGCAAAGATTAGAGCATAGACCATAGTCATAACTATACCCGCCTGTGGCCCAAATTTAAAAGCAGCAATAAGTAAGAAAACATGGCCTGGGTCATATAATAAGAAGGGAGCCTGGGGCAAAATTGGAAAATGAATAAAATATCCAGTAATTACTGCTAAGGCAATAAAGATAGAATAGTAACTAATACTTCTGGCACTCATTTGAAACTTCCTTTCAAAATCATCCCTAAGATTTTAAACTAAAAGCGACTCAATTACTAAAAATAAAAAGCCCTCGAATTTTCTTCGGGGCTTTAACCATAACTATTAGTCTTCTTCTTTCTTCCAGACTTTACTGTCGGCTCCGGATTTTCACCAGATCAGTCTAAAATGACGCGTGGGCTCTTTGTCTCTTAAAAACTAACTCATTAAAGACAAATTACCACCGATCGGGAATTGGTAACTATTATAGTAACCTCACCCTGCCCCGAAGAAGTATGATAGTCTTTCTAAAAATATTTTATTTTTTTTATTATTATACAACTTCTAGTCAAGAATTATAGATAAAAACTTAAAATAAATTAAACCTTTTTGAAAATATTTGTCCAATTCTTTATCTTTTTTCTATTTATTAGTCCATCAGGTTGAAAAAGAATCATAGTCATCAATAATCCTCCATAAATAACCTGTTTCCATACTATCAACTTATTTGGCAATAAGATAGGAATGCCCCCTAATAGAGGTGCAGCCAAAACCACCCCCCACATACTACTATGCCCACCTACAAACAATATAGTCATTAAAACGCCAATCATACCAAAGCCAAAAAAATCTACTGCCAGACCCCCAATTAACAGAGCATACAATACACCTGATAAACCGGAAATCATTCCGGAAAGGGAATGAAAAAATATTACTAATTCCTTCCTTTTAATTCCCAGAGAAGCAGCCAATATCCTATCCTCAAACATTACCGCAGCTTCCCGAGAAACCTGAGAATTATCCACCCGCAAAATAACATACCCCACAATTAATAAAAAAAGATAAGTCCAAACAATAAGATAATTAACAGAAGGAATATGGAAAAAACCTATACTACCTCCTAAGCGATCGCAGTTTTCAATTATTGTTTTAACTATAAAAATAAAGGTTAGTCCTACTATAACTACCGAAAAACTAGGAGCATCGCCTATTAATTTTGCCACACTATAACTAATAATAAAACCGATTACTATACCAGCAATCAAGATAAAAGGGAAAGGCCAATGAACTTCTCGAGAGGCAAAACCGGCAAAATAAGCACAAATAGCCATAATACTTATGGGCAAAAAATGGAGGTGCCCTATTTTATAAGGTAAGTATAGAGACCATCCCATCAAGATATAAATAGCAGTAAAAACAGAAAAATAATAAATTAAAACCATCTAAAATTTCCCTATCATCTTTATAATTACATAATAAATCAAATACCTATTCATAATACTTTTTTGTTTTTATACCGGATAATCTTCATCTTAGTAAGTTTATTATCTACCAAAAATCCCCTTTGGTTTCATTAACACTACTGTTAGCATCATTAAGAAAGCAATAGTATTAGTCCAGGAACCAGGAAAAAAATGGATAATTAATGATTCTATTATCCCTAATGATAGACCGCAGATAAGTCCTCCTTTTAGATTACCTAAACCGGCTACAATAGCCACTGCCAGCACCTTTAAGGCAATATAATCCCCCAGCCAGGGAGAAGCTGATCCAAGTAATATCGATAATAGTAAAGCTATAACACCGCCAATTATGCCAGCAATGGAAAATAACAATACATTTAACTTACGAACAGAAATTCCCTGTAATCGAGCTTTAGAGGTACTCTCGGTAATAGCCCGAAAGGCTCTTCCTAACTGGGTTTTATAAATTAATGAAAATACCGTTAATACCAGAAAGATTGAAACAGATAGGGTATAAATCTGACCCGAAGAAATATTGATCATATCAATTTTGAAAAAAGTAAAATTATCCAACCAATTTATGGGAAAGGCTACTGGAAATCCATAATAAATATGATGAGACATGATTTCAGTCAAAATCAAAGCACTGCCTAAAGATAAAATAAATGAAGTATTTATATCTAAAGAAATACTTTTCTTATTGAGATAATAGAATAGTGGTTCTATCAATAAATGCAAACCTAAGGAAGTCAAAATAGTACCTATAATTACCAGAATCAAACGATCTGTAATCTGTAATATAGCCCAGCAGGCATACATGGACAGAATAACCATATAAGGATAAGAAAAATGAATTATTTTCCCTACTAAAAACAACAAATTAAAACCTGTTACTAATAATACATAAATACTTCCTAAGGCTATTCCGTTAATAATTTGGGCTATGATAATCATCAAATATTATACTGCCTCCCTGAATTTTGATTGCCAAAATAGGCTTCTAAAATCTTGGGATTATTTCTTAATTCTTCTGCTTCTCCCTGAAGAATAATTTTCCCTCTTTCCAATACATATATTCTATGAGCATATTTGAAGCCCTGATAAATATTCTGTTCTGACAATAAAATGGTGTATCCTAGATGGTGTAATTTGTTAATAAGCTTGAAAATATAATCCGTATAAAAAGGAGATAAGCCCAATGATGGTTCATCAAATATTAAAATTTGATAGGGAAACATCAATGCTTTTCCAAAGGCTAGTATTTTCTGTTCGCCACCACTTAAAGTACCAGCTATTTGTGTTAATCGTTGTTTTAAAACAGGAAAAAGCTGAATAACTTCTTCCAAACGTTTTTTATACTGATAATAATTATTATAAGCACCTATTTGAAGATTTTCTTTAACGGTCAAAGATCTGAAAATTCCTCCCTCTTCTGGAATCAAATAAATTCCAGAACGAATTATATCTTCAGTGTTCCAGGAATGAATATCTTTTTGCCGATAGAGAATAGTACCTTCAACTGGTTTTTTCAATCCCACCAATGATTTTAAAAGAGTACTTTTACCAGAGCCATTAGATCCAAATAAAACTATAATTTCCCCTTTCCTTATTTTTAAATCTACCTTATCTAAGGCTTTAATAGGACCATAACAGACAGTCCAGTTCTTAATTTCTAATATTACTGTCCCTCTCTTCAGTTCCAAGGTAAACCTCCCAAACTCTTCTTTCTGATAAGACTTTTTCTGTTAAACCCTCACTAATCTTACGTCCAAAATCTAAAACAGTAATTTTCTGAGCTATACTGCGAATAAAATTCATATCATGACTTACCAGCATAATAGTTACCCCAGATTGATTAATATTTCTAAGCTTTTCCTCAATCAGCCTTCTTTCTTTAATTCCCATACCGGCTGTTGGTTCATCTAACAGAAGAAAATGGGGATTAGAGATTATAGCTCTAGTAATCTGGACAATTTGCCTTTCGAACCATACCAAATCATCTCCCCAACGATGAGCAATGGATGATAATCCCATTATTTCCATTGTATTTTCAACTCTTTTTCTGATTTCATTCTCCTGTTGTAATTTATTAAGATATTTTTTTAGAACATTTTTATATATTAATTTATTTTCTCTCTCCTTTTTAGGCAATAACAACCCAACGGCAATATTTTCCAAAACGGTTAATCCAGAAACAATCTTTCCATCTTGAAAAGTCCGACTGATTCCTTTTTCAAATATCCTTTCCGGGGGTAATTGATCGATTCTTTCTCCCTGAAAAATTATTATCCCTGAAGAAGGTTTTTCTAAACCAGTTATAAGATTAATCAAGGTTGTCTTGCCAGCTCCATTTGGTCCAATCAGGCCATGAATATCTCCTTTACTAATATTAAGATGCAAACGGTCTAATGCTCTAATTCCTCCAAATTCTTTACTTAATCCGCGAATAATTAAAAATTGCTCAGACATTGTTGGGTATAATTCCTTTATAATTTTTTTCTCATTTAGCGAATATAAAATATACTATAACTGTATGTTTCTATTTTCTTCTTTTTTTAATTAATATCAAATATATATGCATTAATTATAGTAAAATTTAAGTTGAGCATGTGCCATATTTTCTATACTATTACAATGATGAAAATTCGACTCCGGCTTTTTCACTGTTAAAGTCTTTTTATAATTATATTACATAAACCCTAAATTAACTCATAATATTGTCCTTATCTTCTTACTTTTACTATTGGGTATATGAAATTGACCAATTGTTCTATTTCTATTTTAAACGGTATGCTTATTTTAAATTATTAAACATAACACACAACGCAATACTCAAGTCATGACTATATACGAGAAATAAGTGGTTTTCAAGCAGAATTATTTCCCCTTGACTATTCTGTCTTTCATTTACAAATAATCAGGAAAAGGGTATATTTATAGTTAAAAAACACTCAGTAGGGAGAAAATATTCCTATGTTTATTAATCTTGCTGGCATTTTTGGTGGTTTAGTTATTTTTTTATACGGATTACAAAAGGTGAACTTGAATCTAAGACAGGTATTCGGTTATAAATTACAGACCTGGATTACCAAAATTACTCACCGCAACTATCTATCCCTTGTTTTTGGAATATTTCTTACCTTTATTATGCAAAGCAGTACTGCTGCTACATCCTTACTGGTAGGTTTAATAAATACAGGTATAATGAATCTCTCTCAAGGGATACAAATTCTAATTGGAACTAGTATCGGAACTACTATTACCACTCAGATCATTACTTTTAAAATTGGTAAGTATTCCTTTATTCCTATATTAATAGGTTATATATTGAATATGCTTAGTAAAAAACGTCGCTATCAATTTCTAGGTGCAGTTTTACTGGGAATAGGATTTATCTTTTTAGGTATGAACTTTATCTCCGATTTCTCCGAACCTTTAAAAAATAATCCTTCTCTTTTGAACATTATTGCACATTTACAAGGATCACCTGTGCTGGCTTTTTTTCTAGCCGTTATGGTCACTAGTCTCTTACAAAGTAGTACAGCAATGATGGGATTGACTATATCTTTATCTTCTCAGGGAATTATCCCATTAGAACTAGCTATTCCCATTATTATTGGTTCACACATTGGTTCCTGTACTACTGTAATTTTGGTAGGATTTGGCAAGACTGGTCAAGCAACTACCCTTACCTTTGGTAACTTAATTTATAAAATGTTGGGATCCCTTATCTTTTTCTTTTTATTAAACCCCCTTTCCAATATTGTTACTTATCTTACCCCTTATTTACCTAGACAAATTGCCCTTGCTCACTCCATAATTATTTTAGGTAATGCCTTATTGATATATCCTTTTCTTCCAAAATTCATTTATTATTTACAAAAGTTATTCCCTAAAGCAAAACAAGAGGAAGCTCTTTACTATCCTAAATTTTTAGATAGTAAGGTACTTGATTCACCTGATCTCGCTTTATATTTAGCTAAAAAAGAATTGGTACGCATGGCAAATACAGTGGATGAAATGTTGGTAGGCATTATGAAAGTATTTTTCAACCGGGATGAAGTGCTTCTGTTAAAATTATGTAAGATGGATAGAATTGTTGATAATTTATCTAATGCTATCATTCACTATCTAACAGAAATGAAATTTGATATCTTAACTCCAGAACAATCTAGAGAAACATATGGTTTATTAAATATTACTAACGATTTAGAGCATATCGGTGATCTAATTGACAAAGATATTATACCTATTATCGAAAAACAGATTGATAATGAACTAAAGTTATCCGAAGAGGGTCTTCTAGAAATAAATAAACTCTATAAAATTGTTTATAAAAATTTCTACCAATCCTTGGGTGCTTTTGCTCTTGGAGATAAACGCCTGGCTCAAAAGGCATTACAGCAAAAGAAAATTATTGTGGATAATGAAGCAAAAATGAGAAGAAGTCACATTGATCGACTACATAAAGGTATAGAACTCTCTCGTCAGACCAGTTCTATTTATTTTGATATAATTAATATTCTAAAGCAAATCAGTGAACACACCTCTTTAATTGCCGAGACAGTCTTAATGAATATGTGAGAAAAACTATATCTTTACTAATATAATTTTCTAATATAAAAAAATTAAGGAGAATATAGCTAATGGCAGTTATTATTGCTTTTGGAATTGAACCGCATCAAGTGGAATCAGGTATGGGAGGAACAATATTGAAACTAACTGAATCAACTCATCAGGTTACCATCATTGATTTAACTAACGGAAAATCTCTCAATAACCACTCTTCAGAATTTCTTAAGAAAGAAGCAATTAAATCCAGTCGCATATTGGGTATTGATGAACGAATTACTCTGGATTATCAATATTTTGAATTAGAAAATAACCGAGAAATTAGAGAGGAAATTATGGAAATTTATCAAAATACTTCTCCAGATATAATATTTATCCCCTATCCATCTGATGAATATCCAGAAATAAAAACTATAGCGGAAATATGCCATAGCTCATTAATAAATCTCCAGCAGTATAATCCTACTTTTTCCAGATGCAAAATATTCTACTTTTTTGCTACCCCAATAAACTATTATCAAAAACCTACATTTATTATTGATATTAGCAAAGAAATTGAGATGAAAGTTGAAGCTTTAAAATGCTATGAATCTCAATTTGGGAAAAACATTCAGAATAGCCCGTTATTTGAAAATATCCTAAATCTAAACCGTTACTATGGTATGTTGATTTGTAAAAAATTTGGTGAATCCTTTATCAGTAAAGAACCTTTGGAAATTAAAAATTTTGAATTGGCCATATAATTTTAATTTCTACTTTACTTAAGGAATAACTTAAATTATATAGTTTAACAAAACAGAAAAGACTACCATACCTAAAAGGGCGAAAGGATATACTGCTCCATAGCCTGCTGCCGGCTCATCACTTCCCACGGCATCAATTGCCGCACCCAAACCGGGAGTAGAAGTCATTCCTCCACAAATTGCCCCAGATAATATTACCCAGTTCAACTTGAATAGATACCTGCCCACTAAAAATCCTATTATCATAGCAAAAGAGCTAATAAATAAAGAAGCAAATACCAGAAACAACCCTGGTCCTGATAAAGAATTAATCACTCTATAGCCATACCTCAGACCAATCACTGCAAAGAAATAGGATAGTGAGATTGTTCTTATAACACCTAATACTTTACTATTCATCCTAAAATAAAATGGTCCAATTTTCCCACTATATCCTAACAATAAAGAAGCAATCAAAACTCCCCCGGTTGAACCAAGACTAATCTCTCCTATAAAAGGAAAAGCAATTTTTAGAACTCCTAAAAAATAACCTACCAAACATACTAGAGAAAAAGCACTTAGATCAAAATATACTTCTGTTATTCTATTACTATTTTCTTTATGTTGTACCCTCTTTCTATAATTATCCAGTTCCTCCAGCAGTATTTTTTTTTCTTTTTCTATATCCATCTTAAAAATAATGGGGAAAAAATTCATTGCCAAAATTACTATAATCACTCCAAAAGGATATCCTACTGCATAACCAGTACCAATCGCTGCTTCTGAATTCCTTATAAAGATATTTTTTTGTTCCTCTGATAATAATAAAAGAGAATCAGTGTCAAAATTATCATTATCACCAACAATATTTTTAATTCTTTTTCTATCATGGTCTTTTAATTGTGAAAACTTTCCTACCAGTTCGGTAGAATGTAAACGGGCTGCCTCTAAAGCAGCTCCTAGTCCGGGGGAACTAGTTAAAGCACCAGTATATACACCAGTATATAAATAAGAATTATCTGCTGGATAAAGTAAGCTAAAACCATAAGTTGCCGCAGCTCCTATAAAGGTAATTATAAACCCCAGCAAGATAAATTTTATACCATATTTTTTTATTACCCTACCCACATCCTGGGCAGCAAGTAATCCAACTGAAGCAATAAACAATATCAAGAAAAAATCAAAAAATTCCTTATCCACAATTTCTTTACTTAAAATGTTTTGAGCTATTATATAAGACTTGCTCGTTGGTTCAATACCATGAATAAATCTAATAATCAACCAACCTATTACTATGCTAATAAACATAGAACCTGATGTACCAAAACTAAACCTTCCTAATTTGATATGACCAAACATTATACCCAACAGCACACAAAAGCTCATTAGGGCAATGGGGCTGGCAATAAATCTTAACATGTG